>NZ_JAPZLD010000029.1:0-144340 GCF_030182635.1 Amycolatopsis ponsaeliensis | reverse complement strand
TGGGCTGGGCTGGGCTGGGCTGGGCTGGGCTGGGCTGGGCTGGGCTGGGCTGGGCTGGGCTGGGCTGGGCTGGGCTGGGCTGGGCTGGGCTGGGCTGGGCTTACAGCCGCGCCGCCGCGAGCAGCTGCCGCGCTGCCGCGCGGCCCCGCGCCCCGCCGTGCCGAGTCATCGCGAGCAGCCGCCGCGTTGCCGCGTCGCGTGCCGCCGTGCCGCACACCGCCGCGCCGTGCCGCCGCGCGTCGTCGCGGCGCGACGGTCGCCGAGCCGGTCCGCACCGCCTGCACCGCGCCGCTCGGCCGCGCCGCCCGCGCTGCACGCATGCACCGGACCGCTCGGCCGCACCGGCCGGCCTGCGCCACCCACCGCCGTGCCGCCCACCGCAGCACCGCCGAAATCCGTACCGGACCTGCGCCTCCACTGGTCCGCAAAAGAATCACCACACCGACCAACGGCGGATTTACAACGTTGTACCAACGATGTAAAAGTTATCCCCGCACCGGCTCGCACGCCGTGGAAGGGGCCACCGATGTCCTCCCGAGAACGCGCTCACCTCACCCGCCGGGACCTGCTCCGGCTTGCCGGGGGCACGGCCGCCGCCGTGGCCGCGGCGCTCTGGCTGCCCGGGACGGCCGCCGCCGCGGGGACCTTCAGTCCGATCCGGCCGCCCGCGACCCCGCTGATCGTCCGCTCGCCCTACCTTTCCGCCTGGCAGCCCGCCGACAACCTCGCCGGCACCTGGTCGAGCTTCTGGACCGGGCACACCACCGCCCTGTGCGGCCTCGCCCGCATCGACGGCGCTGCCTACGTCTTCGCCGGGTCGCCCGCCCTGCCGTCCGGGCCAGCCCTCACCCCGATGACGCAGGTCAGCCTGCAGGTCACCGGTACGCGTTCGACCTACGTCCTCACCGGCGGCGGCGTGAACCTCACCGTCCCGTTCTTCTCGCCCGTCGACCCCGCGAACCTGCAGCGCCAGTGCGTGCCCTTCGGCTACGTGACCCTCCAGGCCGCCAGCGCCGACGGCCGCGCGCACGCCGTCGACCTGCACTTCGACACCTCCGCCGAGTGGGTGCACGGCAACACCGCGACCCCGGTCACCTGGACGCAGCAGCAGTCGGGCGGCTACACCCTCCTCAGCTGCACCCCGGCGAGCCCGGGCGTCCTGCAGGAGAACGGCGACCAGGCCAGCTGGGGCTCGCTCGTGCTCGTCGCGCCGACGTCCGGCGTCAGCTGGCAGATCGGGCAGGACACCGTCGTGCGCGCCGCGTCGGCCGGTCAAGGCTCGCTGCCGAACACCAGCGACACCGCCCAGCCACGCGCGATCAACGACCGCTGGCCCGTCCTCGCCTTCAACAAGAACCTCGGCACGATCCCCGCCGGTGGCTCGTCGACCCCGTTCACGCTGGCGATCGGGCACGTCCGCACGCCCGCCGTCCGCTACCTCGGCACCGAGCTGCGCCCCTGGTGGACGCACTACTGGGGCAGCTGGCAGGACATGGCGGTCTGGTTCGCAGGCGACTACGCGAGCGCGCTCGGCGCCGCCACCGCGATCGACCAGCGCCTGCACGACGACGCCGTCGCGGCGGGCGGCGGCGGGACCACCGGCGAGCACTACGCCGGGATCTGCGCGCTGGCCCTGCGCCAGGCCTTCGGCGGTACCGAGCTCGTCGACCGCGGCGGCGCGCCGTGGGGCTTCCTCAAGGAGATCTCCTCCAACGGCAACATGTCCACAGTGGACGTCACCTACCCGGCGTTCCCCGCCTACCTCTACCTTTCCCCGGCCTACCTGCGGCTGATCCTGGAGCCGCTGCTCGACTACGCCGAGCGCGGCGGCTGGCCGATGCAGTTCGCCGAGCACGACCTCGGCACGCACTACCCGGACGCGACCGGGCACAACGACGGCAACGAGGAGAGCATGCCGGTCGAGGAATCGGCCAACCTGCTGATCATGGCCGCCGCCCTGGTGCAGCGGCTGCCCTCGGCGGAGGCGAGCGCGTTCGCCACCACCCACTACCGGATCCTGCGGCAGTGGGCCGAGTACCTGATCGGCAACACCCTCGACCCCGGCTTCCAGAACCAGACCGACGACTTCACCGGCTTCATCGCCCACAGCGCCAACCTCGCGCTCAAGGGCATCATCGGCGTCGGCGCGATGGGCGTCATCGCCGCCGCCACCGGCACCACCGCCGACGTCCAGCGCTACCGGTCGACGTCCCGCAGCTACGTCAGCCAGTGGGTGACGCTGGCCCAGGACTCGTCGAACCAGCACCTCAAGCTCGCCTACGACCAGCCCGGCACGTGGAGCCTGAAGTACAACGGCTTCGCCGACCGCGTGCTCGGCCTCGACCTGGTCCCGCTCGGCGTCGCGGCGCAGGAGGCCGCCTGGTACCAGGGCCGCGCCGGCGCCCACGGCGTCCTGCTCGACCCGCGCAACAACTACACGAAGGCCGACTGGGAGCTGTGGACCGCGGCGTGGCTCACCGACCAGCCGAACATCCGGAACACGCTGGTCGAAGGCGTGTACAGCTACGCGAACAGCACGCCGCAGCGGGTGCCTTTCAGTGACTGGTACGTCGTCGCCGACGCCACCCAGCGCGGCTTCCAGGCCCGCCCGGTCGCGGGTGGCTACCTGGCCCTGCTGACCCGGCCCGCCGGGTCCACGACGGTCTGGCGCAAGCTGCAGAACCAGCGCTCGGGCAAGGTGCTCGCCGTGTCGAACATGTCGCTGGCCGACACGGCCGAAGTGACCCAGTGGGCCGACAACGGCACGGCCGACCACCTCTGGGCCGTGGTCGACAACGGCGACGGCACCGTCCGGATCGTCAACCGCAACAGCGGCAAGATCCTCGCGGTCCACGACCAGAGCCTCGACAACGGCGCCCACGTCCAGCAGTTCCAGGACAACGGCACGCCCGACCACAACTGGCGGATCGCCGACGCCGGCGACGGCTGGTCGAAGCTCGTCAACGTCCGCAGCGGCAAGGTCATGGCGGTCGACCAGCAGTCCACCGCGGACGGCGCGCAGGTGACCCAGTGGGACGACAACGGGTCACCGGACCACCTGTGGCGGTTCGTCTGACGTCGTTTGCAAGACTGGCGCCGTGTGCGCCGATCCCGTCCGCCGGTTCCTCGAGGACCAGGACCCGCCGACCCCGTGCCTCGTCGTCGACACCGACGCCGTCGCGGCGCGGGCGCGCGAGGTCCGCTCGGCGTTCCCGGGCGCGCTGATCCGGTACGCGGTCAAGGCCAACCCGGCGGCCCCGGTGCTCGACGCGCTGGTGGCGGCCGGGATCGGCTTCGACGTCGCCGGGCCCGCCGAGCTCGCGCTCTGCCTCGAGCGCGGCGCGGCCCCGGCGGACCTCGCCTACGGCAACCCGATCAAGAAGCCCCGCGACATCGCGTTCGCCTTCGAGCGCGGGGTCCGGGAGTTCACGTCGGACGCGCCTGCCGACATCGACCACCTGGGCCGGCACGCGCCGGGCGCGGCCGTCTCGATCCGCGTGGTGCTCGACGCGCCCGACTCGGTGACGCCGTTCGGCCGCAAGTTCGGGTGCGAACCGGCGGAGGCCCTGGACTTGGTGCTGCGCGCGGCCGCGCTCGGACTGCGGCCCGGCATCGCGTTCCACGTCGGGTCGCAGCAGCCGGACGTCGCCGCGTGGGAGATCGGGATCGCCACGGCGGCGAAGCTGTTCGCCGAGGCCGAAGCGCAGGGCGTCGCGATGACGCGGCTCAACCTGGGTGGCGGTTTCGCGACCGCGCACCGGACCGGCGTCCCGCCCTTGGCCGTGTACGCGGCCAAGATCGCCACGGCTCTCGACACGTACTTTCCCGGGCACCGGCCCGAGCTGATGCTGGAGCCGGGCCGGGTGCTCGTCGCCGACGCGGGCCTGCTGCGGACCGAGGTCGTGCTGGTCGCGCACCGCGGCGAGCGGCGGTGGGTGTACCTCGACATCGGCCGTTACAACGGACTGGCCGAGGCCGAGAACGAGGCCATCGCCTACCGGTTCGAGCCGGTCGAACCGCACGACGGACCGGCCGGGCCGGTGGTGCTCGCCGGGCCGACCTGCGACGGCGACGACGTCCTCTACCAGCGCACGCCGTACGAGCTGCCGCTGTCCCTGACGACCGGCGACCGGCTCGACCTGCCGGGCACCGGGGCCTACACCGCGAGCTACGCGTCCGTCGCGTTCAACGGCATCGAGCCGCTGCGCACCTACTGCGTCGGGGGGTGGGGTGATGCCTGAGGTCGGCCGGTTCACCGGGCGCCACGTGCTGGCCGAGCTGCACGGCATCGACCCGGGCCTGCTCGACGACCCCGCGCGGCTGGGGGAGCTGCTGCGGGCGGCGGTGACGGAGGCGGGCGCGACGGTCGTCGACGTCGTGGCCAAGCGGTTCGCCCCGCAGGGCGCCACGGTGATCGCGCTGCTGGCCGAGTCGCACGCGTCCGTGCACACGTACCCCGAGCACGGGTCGCTGTTCGCCGACGTGTTCACCTGCGGCGACCGCGCCGACCCCGAGTACGCGCTGCGGTTGCTGGCGAAGTCGCTGGACGCCGCTTCGGTCCACCTGTCCGTCCTGCACCGGGGAGAACGCTGATGCCCACGATCCACGAACCGGTCGGCGCCGGCCTCACCCGCGTCTGGGAGGTCGACGACGTCGTGTTCAGTGCGCGCACGCCGTTCCAGGAGGTGCTGATCGGGAAGACCGCGCAGGGGATTTCGCTGTTCTGCGACGGCGAACGCCAGAGCACCGAAGCGAGCCAGCTCGTCTACCACGAGGCGTTGATGGTGCCCGCGCTGCTGCTGGCCGAGCAGGTGCGGCGGGTCCTGATCATCGGATCGAGCGAGGGTGTCGCGTCCGAGCTGGCGGTGGCCGCCGGGGCCGCGCACGTCGACCACGTCGACATCGACGAGCAGGCGGTGCGGGCCTGCGCCGAGCACCTGCCCTACGGCTACACGACCGCGGACCTCGCGCGCGGCGACGGGCCGGTCCGGGTGTCCTTCGAGGACGGCTGGGCGTTCCTGGCCGCGGCCGAAGCGCGGGGCGACACCTACGACGTCGTCGTCATCGACCTGCCGGACGAGAACACCGATCCGGAGGCGCAGCACAACCGCTTGTACGGCACGGACTTCCTCGGCCGCTGCGTGCGCGTGCTGGCACCCGGCGGAGTGGTCACCTGCCAGGCGGGCTGCCCGACGCTGTGGCGCAACGAAACGCTGCTCGCGTCCTGGCGGCGGTTCCGCGAGGTGTTCGGGACGGTGCTGTACTTCGGTTCCGACGAGCACGAGTGGGCCTTCCTCTCCGGACGCGCGGACCGCGTCGGCGAGCCGGGTGCGCTGGTGGCGCGGCGGTTCGCGGAGCGGGGGAGCCGGGCCACGACGCTGGACGCCGACGCCCTGCTCGCCGGCGCGACCCCGCCCTACTCGCTCCGGCACGATACTGGTCTGAACCAGTCCTGACCGCCGATTCTTCGATTTGTACAACGGATACCGGGTGAAATAGCGGGAAATGGATTTCCCGCACTCCGGGTTGTCGTGTTACTCCGTTCAGTGGCCGTCGAAATGGTGGCGATCGCGCTACTATCCGTTCCGCGCGCGATCATCGTGAGCAAAAGGCACCGTGGCCCATTTGGAGGAGCGTCATGCTCGGTTTAGTGGTCGTAGCCGGAATGATTCTGTCCGCCGTCGCCGCACCCGTCGATTCCGCGGCGGTATCGGCTCCGACCGAAAAGATCACGCTCGACGTCAAGACGATCAACGGGTCCGGCTGCCCGGCCGGCACCGCCACGGCGTCGGCCGACGTCGCGTCCGACAACACGTCGTTCACGGTGCACTACTCGAACTTCACCGCCAAGGCCGGCGGTGGCGCGCCCGCGCTCGACGCCCGGAAGAACTGCCAGATCAACGTGCTCGTCCATGTGCCGCAAGGGTTCACGTACGCGATCGCCGAGGCCGAGTACCGGGGCTATGCGCACATCGAGAGCGGGGCGAGCGCGCTCGAGCAGGCCAACTACTACTTCGCCGGCACGTCGCCGACCGCGCGGGTCCGGCACACGTACCCGGGCCCGTTCCACGGTGTGTGGCGGGCGAGCGACACCACCGACGTCGCGGCGCTGGTGTTCGCCCCGTGCGGTGAGGACCGCAACCTGAACATCAATGCGGAACTGCGGGCGGACGCGGGCACCTCCTCCGGAACGAGTTACATCGAAATGGATTCCGAGCACGCGAGTGTCGACACGATTTACCACTTCGCGTGGAAGACCTGCTGAATTCGGCTGAATTCACCGGATGACCCGCTCACCGGAACGCCTCCGGTGGGCGGGCCGTCCGCCTCAGACGTGCGTGACCAAAAGGGTCACTCCCGCTTCGCCGCCGCAGTCGACGAAGACCGGGCCGACGCCGTTGCCGATGTGCTGGGCCACCGTCGCCTTGGCGACGAAGTGGTCCGGCCCGGCGTCGATGATCCGGATGTTCTCCAGTGCCGGGTGCTCCGGGAAGCCGCCGAGCACGGACTTCAGTCCGGTGCCGCCCCCGCAGTTGCCCGTGATCGTCACTTCCTGGCCGCGCTGGGACGTCGGGTTCGGCGTCACCTCTACGGTGGCGCGAGCGCCCTTGGGTGGTTGCGTGGTCATGGTCGCCTCCGAAGTCCCTGATGCCGCCGACGCACCGCCGGCGATGCCGATGCTCACCGCCGTGACGAGCCCGGCCGCGGTGGCCAGGCCGATCACCGTGCGGGTGGACTTGCTGCGCATGGTGTTCTCCCTCCCTCGACCCGGAGTTCGCCGGATCTGCTTCGTCAGTCGCCGCGGGAGGGGTCGCGGGTTCTCGGCGAGGAGGAATGAGACGTGGATCACAGTCGAGGCGGACTGTCCACAAGGGACTCTATTCGAGGGCGGCGGAAGCCGGCAGCTCGGCCGGTTCGGCCTTCGCGGCGGGCATCAGAGTGCATCGTCGCTCGAACCGCTCCATGAGGACGGTAGCGATCAGGAGGGCCACTGGGGTGCTCACCGCGATCCACATGTGAGAAGAGCTACCCACGCCTGCCGGAGCTGAATCGCCGGAATGACGGCGGCGAAGCGGGCCGGGCCCGGGAATCCGGGCCTGGCCTGCGCGGGGCCGCTCAGGTCACCGGTTGGTCTCGATCGTCCGCGGACAGCCGCGTGATCACGTCCAGCAGCCCGGCGCGGAACGCGTCGTCCTCGCCCAGGACGCCGAGCAACGCGGGCTCGGCCCGCACCGCCTGTTCGTGCACCGCCCGGCCGCGCGCCGTCAGCCGGGTCAGGTGCCGCCGCGCGTCGGCCGGGTCCGGGGTCCGGGTGACGAACCCCGCCTTGGCCAGCCGCTCGAGTGTGCGGCTCATCGTCTGGTCGGTCACCTGGCAGCGCCGGGCCAGCGTCCGCTGGGGGAGTGGCCCGTCGCGCAACGTGTGGAGCGAGATCAGCCCCGCGTGGGTGAGTCCCATTCCGTCGAGCACGGCCGCCCAGCGGTGCTCCACCAGGCGCGCGGCCACCGCGAGCAAGCGGCCCGTGGGCCACGTGCTCAGGTCGGGTTCGGGGGTTGTGCTCACCGTCACTCCGGGTCGTCGTGCAGAATGTTCAGCTTGCTGAACAATTGGGCGTGTTCGCCCTCGAAAGGACCTTAGCGACCATGAACGAGAAGCCGCGCCGGCTCCGCTGGCTGATCCCCGCCCTCCTGGTGATCGCCTGGCTGGGGCTGGGCGGGTTCGGCGGGCCGTTCGCCGGGAAGCTCAGCGAAGTCGCGAAGAACGACAACGCCGCCTTCCTGCCGCGCTCGGCCGAGGCCACCGAGGTCTCCGACGAGCAGAAGGCCTTCACCCCGCGCCAGGTGCTGCCCGCGACCGTCGTCGCCGAGCGCACCACCGGCCTGACCGCCGACGACCGCCGGTTCCTCGACTCCAAAGCGCAGGAACTCGGCGGCATCCCCGGCGTCGTCGGCCCGCTCGGCAAGCCGGAGCAGGCGCCGCGCGACGACCAGGCCGTGCAGCTGGCCGTGCCGGTCTTCGCCGACGGCAACCCCGCCGACGTCGTCAAGGAGGTCCGCGCGCACCTCGAAGGCGCCCCGGCCGGGCTCACCGTGCTGGTCACCGGGCCGGCCGGGCAGATCGCCGACCTGGTGAAGGCGTTCGGCGGCATCGACGGCATCCTGCTGCTCGTCGCCGGCGGGGTCGTCGCGCTGATCCTCATCGCGGTCTACCGCAGCCCGCTGCTGCCGTTCCTGGTGCTGCTCTCGGCGGTGTTCGCGCTCGGGCTCGCCAGCCTCGTCGTCTACCTGCTGGCGAAGAACGACGTCCTCGCGCTCAACGGCCAGAGCCAGGGCATCCTCTCGATCCTCGTGTTCGGCGCGGCGACCGACTACGCCCTGCTGACCGTCGCGCGGTTCAGGGAACAGCTGCGGGACACACCCAGCCGGTTCGACGCGCTGAAGCTCGCCTGGCGCGCGACGCTCGAACCGATCGCCGCCTCGGCGGGCACCGTCATCCTCGGCGTGCTGTGCCTGCTGTTCAGCGACCTGAACTCGAACAAGGGCCTCGGCCCGGTCGCGGCGATCGGCATCGGCGCCGCGCTGCTGGCCTCCACCACGTTCCTGCCCGCAGCGCTGGCCCTCTGCGGCCGCGGCGCGTTCTGGCCGTTCAAGCCGGCCCTCGGCTCGCCGCACCCGGAGACGGCGGGGATCTGGGGCCGCGTGGCGGGCCTCGTCGGCCGCCGCCCGCGGACGGTCTGGGTGGTGACGGCGCTGATCCTCGGCGTCGGCGTCGCGTTCCTGCCGCAGCTCAAGGCGTCCGGCACCGCGCAGTCCGACGTGTTCCTCACCCAGGTCGAATCCGGGACCGGGCAGGACGTCCTCGGCCGGCACTTCCCGGGCGGACTCGGCGCACCCGCGATCACGGTCGCCGACGCCGGCGCGCTGCCCGCCGTGCTGAAGGCGTCCACAATGGACGGAATCGCGAAGTCGTTCCCCTTGCCCGGCCCGGACGGCAAGCCCAAGGTCGTGAACGGCCGGGTGCAGGTCCTGTCCGTGCTGAACGATCCGGCGGACTCCGAAGCGGCGGTCGCGACCGTCGGCAAGCTGCGCGATGCCGTGCACGCGATCCCCGGCGCGGACGCGAAAGTCGGTGGCCCGACGGCGATCCAGCTCGACACGCAGAAGACCTCGGAGCACGACCGCGCGCTGATCATCCCGATCGTGCTGCTGGTGATCTTCCTCGTGCTGGCCCTGCTGCTGCGGTCGTTGCTCGCGCCGCTGCTGCTGATCGCGACGGTGGTGCTGTCGTTCGCGGCGACGATGGGCGTGTCGGCGCTGGTGTTCAACCACCTCCTGGACTTCCCGGGCGCGGACCCGGTCGTGCCGCTGTTCGGGTTCGTCTTCCTGGTGGCGCTGGGGATCGACTACAACATCTTCCTGATGACGCGGGTCCGCGAGGAGGCGCTGACCCGCGGGACGCGCGAGGGCACGCTGCGCGGGCTGTCGCTGACCGGCGGCGTGATCACCTCCGCCGGTGTGGTGCTCGCCGCGACGTTCTCGGCGCTCGCGGTGATCCCGATCCTGTTCCTCGCCCAGATCGCGTTCATCGTCGCGTTCGGCGTCCTGCTGGACACGTTCCTGGTGCGGTCGCTGCTGGTGCCCGCGCTGACCGTCGACGTCGGGCGGCGCATCTGGTGGCCGTCCGCGCTGGCGAAAGCTACGAAATCGCCTGCTTGAAGTCCGGGCACTCGACCAGCGGCACGTGGTCGCAGGTCGCGGCGTGGCGGAGGCTGTCGCGCATCCGGGTGAGCCGGTCGATGGCGTCGTCGAGCTCCGACGCCTTGACCGCCATCCGCTCGCGCAGCGCGTCGTCGCTCGGGGTCGCCACGAGGAAGCGGGCGATCTCCGCGATCGTGAACCCGGCGCCGCGGGCGCAGGCCACGAGGTCGAGGCGGCGCAGGACGTCCGGGTGGTACGTGCGGCGCAGGCCGTTGCGGCCGGCCGGTTCGACGAGCCCGCGCTTCTCGTAGAACCGCAGCGCGGACGGCGCCAGCCCGGACTTCTCGGCGACTTCGGCGATGTCGAGCAGGGTCATCGTGGCCTCCTTGACTTGAAGCGTAGTTCAAGTCAGACGATGGCGGCATGAAGATCCACCACCTCAACTGCGGGTCCGTGCGGCAGATCGAAGCCCCCGGACTCCCCGCCGCGCACGCGGTCAACCACTGCCTGCTCGCCGAGACCGAGCACGACGGTCTCGTGCTCGTCGAAACCGGCCTCGGCCTCGACGACGTCCGCGACCCCGACCGGACTTTGGGCGGCGACTGGGTCGCCATGGCCCAGCCGCTGCTGGCCGAAGACGAGACGGCCGTCCGGCAGGTCGCCCGGCTCGGCTTCGACCCGGCGGACGTGCGGCACGTCGTCGTCACCCACCTCGACGTCGACCACTGCGGCGGCCTGCCCGACTTCCCGGACGCGCGGGTCCACGTCCTCACGGCCGAGCTCGACGCGGCGCTGGCCGAGGCACCGAGCTTCCGGTACCGGCCGGCGCACTGGGCGCACGGCCCGAAGTGGGAGACCTACGAAGCCCCGTCCGGGGATGACTGGTTCGGCTTCGCTGCGGTGCCGTTGCGGGGTGTCACGGCGGACATCCGGCTGGTCCCGCTCGGTGGGCACACGGCGGGCCACGCGGGAGTCGCGGTGCACGACGGAACGGGCTGGCTGCTGCACTGCGGGGACGCGTACTACTACCACCGGGAGCTGACCGCCGACCCCGAGCCGCACCCGGTGCTGGACATCGTCCAGACCCGCTCGGAGATCCACCACGACCTGCGGGTGGGCACGCAGGCGCGGCTGCGCGAGCTGGCGCGGCGGCACGGCGACGAGGTGACGCTCTTCAGCGCCCACGACCCGTGGGAGCTGGAGGGGCTAGGAGTCGCGGCGCGCGCGTGAGTCGGCGGGCGGCGAGTGTCTTGAATGAGTCATGCAGGACCTCGTACGCCCTGAATGACTCATTCAAGACACCGCCGACGAGGCCACCGGCTCGCCCGCCGAAGGCAACCGCCGGGAACCCGGCTTTGCCGGAGCCCTGTGATCCGAGGACCTGAATGAGTCATTCAAGACGTTCGGGCCGCCGCCTCGGCGATCCGGCCGGGCACCGCGGGCGGGCCGGGGATGCTCGTCGGACGGCGCCTAGGAATCGCGGCGCGCGCGTGAGTCGGCGGCCTCGCCGGTGAGGTACGCCGCCGTGCCGGTCAACGCCAGCAGGCGATCCAGCGCGGGCGGCCGGTTGTCCAGGTACAGCCGGGACCCCGCGCCGGTGACCGCGCGGTGGACCAGCAGCAGGGTGGACAGCCCGGAGGAGTCGCAGAAGGCGACCTCGCCGCAGTCGAGCCGCACGTCCCGGACGTCCGGGTAGTCGGCCAAGCGGTCGGTGACCAGCTGCAGCAGCAGCCGGGCTGTCGCGAACTCGAGCTCGCCGACGATCGCGACGCGGGCCGTGGCGCTGTCCGAGGCCGTCCAGGTGCAGGTCAGCCCGCCGGTCATGCCGACAGCCCCGATCCGGCGGCCGGCTCCGCCAGGTGCGTGCGCGCAGCGCGGAGCAGGTCGGTCGCCCGAGGGAAGTCGCGCAGTTCCGCTTCGAGCAGGTCGAGCGCAGGCACCAATGACGCGGCCGGGACGCCCCGCGCGGTGAGGATCCCGGCGGTCCAGCTCAGGAAACCGGTGAACAGCTCGCCGTCGCCGACGTACAGCGCCGTCGCCAGGAACTCGACGATGTGTGCGAGGTCCTCGGCCGTGTGCTGGCGCTGCAGGTCGGTGTAGGTCCGCATCGCCGGGATGCGCTCCTCCAGGCCGGTCAGCACCGACTTGACGAACCGGCCCGAGCTGCGCGTGACCAGCGTGTACTCCTGGTCGGCCAGGTGCGGCAGGTCGTCGAGCGGCTGGTGCCCGGCGTGCGGGCGGGGGAGTGGTTCGGCCAGCCGGTCGGCGGCCGAGCGCGCGTCCGGCGCCCACGCCTCGGCGCCGAGCAGCCGGGCGTACCGGCCGTCGGGGCCGAACGCCGCGCCACCGGCGATGACCGGCGTCGCGGCCGCCTGGCACGCGGTGATCGTGGCGTGCGCGGTCGGCAGCCGGGTGGCGATCGAGCCGGACAGCGCGACCGCGTCCGGCCCGGTGCGGTGCAGGTGGGCGACCAGGTGCGGGGCGGGCACCTGCGCGCCGAGGTAGTCGACCTGGAAACCGCGCAGCCGCAGCACTTCGGCGAGCAGCCGGGCGGGCATCGCGTGCCACTCGCCGTCGACGCAGGCGACCGTGACGCGGCCGAGGTGCGGGTCCGGCCGCTTCAGCACGTAACCGAAGGTCGCGATGACGCGGTCGTTGATCGCGGTCGCCGCGTGCTCCTGGGCGACCGTGAGGCGGTTGGCCGCCCACTCCTGCCCGACCCGGCGCTGGACCGCGCCGATCACGTCGAGCAGCAGGCTCTCCGGGTCAGTCCCGTCGCCGAGCGCCTCGACCACGACGTCGCCGGCGGCGTACTCGTCGCCGGTCGTGACGGCGTCCCAGAGCCGTTCGGCGTGCTCGGCCACCCCGGGCGTGCGGGTGGAGGTGCTCATGCGGTGTACCTCCCGCGCCCGTGACCGCCGACCGCGGCCAGGTGCTGCCCGCGCGGCGCGGTGATCGCCAGCACGGCCATGTCGTCGTGGGTGCCGCGGCCGATCCACTGCGACGCGAGCATCTGGATCCGCTCGACGACGGCGTCGGCCGGCATGTTCGCGCATTCGGCCAGCGACCGCCGGAGCCGGTCCTCGCCGAACATCGCGTCCCCGAGCGGGCCGCCCCGCGCTTCGATGATCCCGTCGGTGTAGAGCAGGCACGTCTCGCCCGGGTCGAGCGTGATGTCCGCTCCGGTCGACTCGATCTCCGGCAGCACGCCGATCAGGCTCCCGCGGGTGTCGGCCTCCTCGACCCGGCCGTCGGCCCGGACGATCAGGGGCGGCGGATGACCCGCGCACGTGACGCGCAACCGGACGGTGGCGCCTTCGCGGCGGGCCGAGGCCAGCACCAGCGTGACGAAGCGGGCGTCCCGGCGGTCGGCGAGCGTACGGTTCAGCAGGTTCAGCAGGCCCTGGTGGTCGCCCGCCATCGGCAGCAGCGCGCGCAGCGTGGTGCGGATCTTCCCGGTCAGCACGGCCGCGTCGAGGCCCTTGCCGCAGACGTCGCCGAGCACGGCCAGCGACTCGTCGCTCCCGGCGTCGATCGCCGAGTGCACGTCGTAGAAGTCGCCGCCGATCCGCTCGCCGTCGCGGGCCGGGCGGTAGCGGCCGGCGAACTCGACGCCGCCGAGCTGCTCGAGGGTGGGCGGGAGCAGCTCGCGCATCAGCGTGTCGGTGATCGACGCCTGCAGCGCGAACACCCGCGCCGCCGACATCGCCGCGCCGGCCCGCGCCGCGAACAGCCGGGCGAAGAGCTCCTCCTGGTCGGTGAAGGAGGCACGCTCGCCGCGGCGGAGCAGGACCAGGGCACCGGCGGGGACGCCGTGGCCGGGCAAGGGTGTGACGACGATCGACCCGACCGGGCCGAACCCAGACGGCAGCACCCAGCCGGGCGCGGCGTCCGGGTCGAGCCAGCGCGACGGCACCGGCGGGAAGCCCTGCAGCGCCTCGCCGAGCCCGGGCAGCTCGTCCGGGTCGATCTCCAGCCGGGACCGCGTCGGCTCCTCGCCGCGCACACAGGAGACGGCGGGGTAGTTCCCGCTCGTCGTGGGCGCCAGGACCAGGGCCGCGTCGGCGAGGTGCTGCGCGGCGAGCCGGGCGGCGACTTCCATGCAGCGTTCGAGGTTGAGCGAACCCAGCAGCGCGGCCGAGGCGTCGCTGAGGAACGCGGTGCGCTCCTGCTCGCGGGCCAGGGCATCCTGGGCGACGCGGGCGTCGGTCTCGTCGACCAGCCACCACGTCACGGCCTCGCCGTGCGGGATCGGGTGGGCCGCGAAGGCCTGCTCGCCGACCTCGCCGCGGACGACCTCGCCGTCGCGGCGGTCGTGCGCCCCGGCCAGCCAGTCCGCCACCGTGTCCGCCAGGAGCCGGCCGGGACCGGCGGTGGGGAAGAGCGTGCGCGCGGTTTCGTTGAGCGCGAGGACGACGCCGCCGTCGTCGGCGGACAGCGCGGCCATCGGTGCGGCGGCCCAGCCGCGGTCTCCGAGGTCGGGGGCCCTGCGCGCGGTGCGCACCGGGTCAGCCACGGGCGCCCGCAGGGTCGTCGGTCGCCAGCTCGGCCCACAGCGTCTTGCCGCTGGGCCGGCGCAGCTGGCCCCACGCCGCCGCGCAGCGCTCCACCAGCAGGAGCCCGCGGCCACCCTGGTCGGACGGCCCCCGGCGGCGGGCGGACGCGCCCCCGCCGTCGTCGACCTCGATCCGCAGCTTGGCGGCGCCGGGCAGCAGGCGCACGTGGTAGGGCGCGCGGCCGTGGCGCAGCGCGTTGGACGTCAGCTCGTCCACCACCATGACCGCGGTGCTGACCACGTTGGCCGGGAGCCCGCACAGGACCGTGCGGACCCAGTGGCGGACCTTGGCCAGCTCGGTCAGCTCGGCGGTGATGCCGAGCTCGTGCCGGATGCCTCTCAGGTTCATGTCCGCCTCCTCCGCCGTGCCGGGCCCCGGGGAGAAGCCCTCCCCTTCTTCATGCCCGGATCCGGTCCCGCCCACACGGATATCGGAGGCCGTCACGTTTCTTCGCCCCAAGAGGCGCGCGCCGCGGCGAGGCTCGGGTGCAGCGGCATGACGTCGCCGAGGCCGAGCAGCTCGATCGGCCGGACCACCGCGTGCGCGGTCGACACGACGGCCAGCCGGCCGCCGGCCTCGCGCAGCCGGGTGCCGAGCCGCAGCAGGATCTGCAGGCAACTGGAGTCGCAGTACGCCACCTCGGTCATGTCCAGCACGATCCGGCGCGCGCCGGGGTCGGCCGGGAGGAGTTCGGCGAGCTTCGCCGAGACCGCGAAGTCGAACTCGCCGCGCAGGGTGTGGATCTCCAGGTCGCGGTCCTCGTGGATGTCCACGGACCAGCCGTCACCGGAAAACCGCTGCCGAGGCCGCAGTGCGTCGGTGGTCATGCAAGCTCCAGAATGGGGGATCGGGGACGCGGGCTGGCGGCTCAACCTGCTCCCGTCGCAATCTACCAGCGCCCTCCGGCCGAGGCAGCACGGTGTCCCGTCACAGTCCTTTAAGGACTTTGTCCGGGCGGGCCGGTTCGGCCGCCGGTTCCGGGTCCGGTTCGGCCGGTCCCACGATGGCGACGTTCACCGTGCGGGTCAGCCGTTCGTAGGGCGCCCGGTGCTCGCCGTCCAGCAGCACCGCCAGCGGCGTCCAGACGCCCACGACGAACACCGACGCGGCCAGCGCGACGGGCAGGAGCAGCTGCTCGGGGTGCCTGCCGAGGTCCCAGTGGTCCAGCTCCAGGAGCCACCACGCGAGCCACAGCGGCGAGAGCAGGACGCCGTTGCGGACCAGCAGCGCGATGGGCCCGGCGCGGCGGCGGCCCCGGCGCACCACGCGCAGCAGCATCGCCCGCTTGCCGGGCGTCGACCCGGTCACCGCGGGCAGCACGACGAACCAGACGAGGGCGAGGATCACCACCGGCGTGTCGCGGTGCTCGAGGTCCTCGCCGAACAGCGTCAGCAGGCCGAACAGGAAGCCGAGCAGCGCGGCGAACCCGAGCAGGTCGGTGGCCAGCGCGAACAGCCGCCGGGTGAACGTGACCCGCGCGGCGTAGTGGCGCCGGTCGTGCTCGGGTGCCGGCGAGGGCAGCAGCCGGCCGAGCGGACCGGCCAGCAGCCAGCCCACGACTACGCCCGCCGTGTTGAGGATCAGGTCGTCGACGCTGAACAGCCGGTACGGGCACGGGTAGACGAACCACAGGCCGGTCAGCTGCGTCAGCTCGAAGAACAGCGACACGCCGAAGCCGATCAGCGCGGCGGGCACGATCCGCATCCGCTGCGCGTAGCGGACGTAGAACCCGAGCGGCGCGAGCATCACGACGTTGAGTGCGGTGGTCCAGACCGCCGGGTTGTGCAGCAGCGCGCCGGGGCTCCAGTGCCCGCGGGCGCGCTGCGAAACCACCTCGACGAAGTAGAACGGCCGCAGCTGCGGAGAACTCGCGTACGTGTGCCCGGCGCAGTACGCCGGGTCGGCGGGCAGCGGCAGCACCGTCTGCGTGGCGATCGCCAGCAGGTAGAACAGGAACGCGTAGAAGACGAACGTCGACCAGCCGCCGGCGCGGCCCCGCCGGCGGTAGCTGACGAAGGCGGCCGGGAGCATGACGGCCAGCACGAGGAACGGGAAGAGGATGAGGGCGGTGCGGACGGGGACGAGATAGGTGGCGACCACGGACCCGGTGGTACCCAGCCGAGCGGGGAGCGAAGCGTGCTTCCCCCGGACGGCTGGGCGCGCACCGGCGCGGGCCTACTGCGGGGGCGCGTCCTGCTGGCCCCCGCCCTGCTTGTGCAGGAAGTCCTTCACCTTGTCCGAGCCCTGGTCGATCTTGTCGGCGTGGTCGCCGAAGCGCTGCTTGGCGGCCTCGGCGGCCTTGTCGACACCCTGGTCGGCCTTGTCGGGGTTGTTCCCGAGGGCTTCCTTCGCCTTGTCGAACAGGTTCATCGCTGCGGGCCTTCCGTTCGGAGCCGATCTTCGGACCTTCCGAGGAGAACACCGGCGCAACCGGCCCGCAACCGAATGGCCGCAGGCACTCACCTGTCGTGGGTATTACCGCCCCTTTCCCGGGTGAAAGCCGGGCTCGCGGGTTTGGGAGCGGCGAGTTCGGGTAGGGGCGATTCCTTTTCGTGCCGGGCCCGGTCGGTACGGGCATGAGCACTCCCCACGAAGAGAAAAGGGTGGTGGCCGTCGTCGGCGCCACCGGACGGCAGGGCGGCGGGCTGGTCCGCTCGATCGCCGCGGACCCCGGCGGCGCGTTCGCCGTCCGGGCCATCACCCGTGACGCGGGTTCGCCGCGCGCGAAGGAACTGGCCGGCCTGGGCGCCGAGGTCGTGACCGCGGACCTCGACGACCCCGCGTCGGTCGAGGCGGCTTTCGCGGGCGCGTACGGCGCTTTCTGCGTCACGTCGGCCCAGGAGCACCCGCCGGAACGGGAACGGGCGCACGCCACGACGATGGCCGCGGCCGCGCGGGACACCGGCGTCGCGCACGTGGTGTGGTCGACGTTCGAGGACACGCGGACGCTCGCCGACGACCGGGTCCCGCTGCTGCCGGGCGGCTACCGCGTCCCCCACTACGACGTCAAGGGCGCGGCCGACGCGGAGTTCGCGGGCGTGCCCACGACGTTCCTGCGCACGGCGTTCTACTGGGAGAACTTCCTGGACGGCGGCGGCCCTCGCCGCGGCGAGGACGGTGTCCTCGCGCTGGCGCTGCCGCTGGGACCGGCGCGCCTGCCCGGCATCGCGGTGACGGACATCGGCCGCTGCGCGCACGCGATCCTGCGCCGTCCGGAGCTGGTGGGGCGGACGGTGAGCATCACCGGCGAGAACCTCACCGGCGCCGAGCTCGCGGCCGCGTTCGCCGAGGTCCACGGCGAACCCGTGCGGTTCGACGACGTTCCGCCGGACGTCCTCCCCGCCGAGCTGGCCAACATGTTCCGGTTCACCCGGGAGTTCGAAGCCGCGTACGCCGGCGCTCGCGACCCCGCCGAGGTCCGGAAACTCCACCCCGGCCTGCTGACCTTTTCCCGATGGCTTTCCGAGAGGACCACCCGATGACCGTGCCCCTGCCCGACGCCGCCCGCGAAGTGCTCGACGGCCCGCACACGGCGGTGATCGCCACCGCGAACGCCGACGGACGGCCGCAGTCGTCGGTGATCTTCGTGAAGCGCGACGGCGACACCGTCGTGTTCAGCACCATCGAGGGCCGGCTGAAGACCCGCAACATGCGGCGCGACCCGCGGGTCAGCCTGCTGGTCTCGAGCAACCCCGGCCGGTACGTCGAGATCCGCGGCCGCGTCGACCTCACCGGTGACCCGGAAAAGGTGCTGCTGCACGAAATGTACGACCGGTACATGGGCGGCAAGACACCGCCGCCGGAACCGGACGCGCGGCGGCTGATCGTCCGGATCGTCCCGGAAAAGCTCTACCTCTGGCCGCCCGCGGCGTGAGCGGGCGCGGCGGCGTGAACCTCCCGCCGCCGCGGCCCGTATATGCGGTGAGACCGCCGTCCCCGCCGCAGGGGATCGGCGGCCGACCCGTGAACCGTGATGTGAGGCCGCACCATGATGGGAACCACCGGTCTGCCGCTGCCGCGGCGTGCCCGCCGCCGCACCCCGGAGGGGGGTGCACCGCTGCCGGACTTCGGGCTGCCCCGGGCCGCCCGGCGGCACGCCGTCGCGAGCGTGGTGCTCACCGTCCTGGCCGGGCTCCTGGTGCTCTTCGCGCTCCTCGCGCCCGACGACCTCAACTCGTTCTCGCCGGAAGCGCTGGTCCGCGTGCCGGTGGAAGGCCTGATCGTGGCCGCGTTCGTGCTGGTCCTGCCGCCGCGGGCGCGCGGCGTCGTCGCGGTGCTGGTGGGGCTGGTGCTGGGCCTGCTCACCGTGCTGAAGGCGCTCGACACGGGCTTCTACGCGACGCTGGAGAAGCCGTTCGACCCGATCTACGACTGGAGCTTCTTCAACGCCGGGGTCGAGTTCCTCGCCGGGGAGATCGGGGACGTGGGGGCGTACGCCGCGCTGGCGGGTGCCGTGGTGCTCGCGATCGCGATCGTCGCCTTCATGGTGCTCGCGATGCTGCGGCTGACCCGGATCGCGGCCGGCCGGCGGACCGGCGCGACGCGGGTGGTGGCCGTGCTCGGGGTGATCTGGATCGTCTGCTCGGTGTTCGACGTCGAGATCGCACCGGGCCAGCCGGTCGCCGCCCAGAACGCCGCCGCCCTGGCCTACGACGACCTGCGCCAGGTGAGCACCGACCTGCAAGAACAGCGGCCGTTCGGTGAGCTGGCCGCCGAGGACGCGTTCCGGAACACCCCGGGCGACCAGCTGCTGACCGGGCTGCGCGGCAAGAACGTGGTGCTGACGTTCGTGGAGAGCTACGGCCGCGTCGCGCTCGACGACCCGGAGTTCGCGCCGAAGATCGGCGCGACGCTCGACGCGGGCACCGCGCAGCTGAAGGCGGCGGGCATCGGTGCGAAGAGCGCGTTCCTGTCGTCCTCGACGTTCGGCGGCGGCAGCTGGCTCGCGCACTCCACCGTCGAGTCGGGCATGTGGATCGACAACCAGCAGCGCTACAACAACCTCCTCGACAGCGACCGGCTGACCCTCGGCGGCGCGTTCCAGAAGGCGGGCTGGAAGACGGTCTGGGACGTCCCCGCGCACACGAAGGACTGGCCGGAGGGCCAGCGGTTCTACCACCCGGACGCCTACTACGACTTCCGGAACATCGGCTACCAGGGCCCGGGTTTCGCCTACGCCACGATGCCGGACCAGTACACGTTCTCGATGCTGCAGCGCAACGAGCTCGCGAAGAGCGCGCAGAAGCCGGTGATGGCCGAGGTGGACCTCGTGTCCAGCCACGCGCCGTGGTCGCCCCGGCCCTGGCTGGTGGACTGGAACCAGGTCGGCGACGGCTCGATCTTCGCGCCGCAGCCGGGTGCGGGGGAGGCGCCGGAGTCGGTCTGGAAGGACCCGGAGAAGATCCGCGAGGCCTACCGCGACGCCACCGACTACTCGCTCAAGACGCTGATCTCGTTCGTGCAGCACTACGGCGACGACAACCTGGTGCTGGTGTTCCTCGGTGACCACCAGCCGCCGGTGGTCACCCCGCAGGGCGCGGTGCACGACGTGCCGATCACGATCGTGGCGAAGGACCCGAAGGTGCTGGACCGGATCTCCGGCTGGGGCTGGACCGACGGCCTGCACCCGGCCGCGCAGGCCCCGGTCTGGAAGATGGACTCCTTCCGCGACCGGTTCCTGACCGCGTTCGCCCACTGACCGTCCACTTCGGACACCCCGTCCGGCGGCTTCCGCGGGCCCGCCCGGTGCGCCTATCCTGGGGACGCCGGGCGGGGGAGCCCGGCCGATCCACGGCCACGGGAGGGAAAGTGGATCAGCAGGGGGAATTCGGTGCTGCCCGTCCGGCGAGACCCGGCGGGCTGCGTACCGCGCCGCCCGGTGTCCTGCCGTACTACCTCGCGGTCGAGGTCACCGCGGTCGTGCTGCCGTTCGCCGTGCCGTCCGTGGTGCCGACGGCACGGGAGTGGTTGTTCTTCGGGGTTCTGCTCGGCTCGGCGGTCGTGCAGACCGAGCTGTCCGCGAAAGCCGAGCGGATGCGGCGGTTCCTGTCCAGCAATCCGCACGTCACCGTCACTTCCGTGTGGTTCTTCGCCGGGGCGCTCTCGCTGCCGCCGCTGCTCGCGTCCGTGCTCGCGGTGCTGGTCTACGGGCACTTCTGGCTGCGCACGGTGGGTGGCGTTCCGGGTGCCCGGCCCTACCGGGCGGCGTGCTCGGTCGCGACCCACGTGGTCACCGTCTTCGCCGTCCACGCGGTGGCCGGGCTGTTCGGCGGCCTGGCCGCAACGGCCGCGGGCGGACTGACGTTCGTGCTGGTCAACAACCTGCTGGTGCTGATCGGGTTCAAGCTCCACGATCCGGCGGGCTCGTTCCTCTCGTTCGCGGGCTCGGCGTCGGAGAACCTGCTCGACGCGGCGACGCTGTGCCTCGGCGCGGCCGCCGCGGCGCTGCTGGTCGTGCGGCCTTGGCTGGTCCCGCTGCTGGTCCTGCCCCTCGTCCTGCTGCACCGCGGCGAGCTCGGACGGCGGCTGGAACTGCGAGCCCGCGATCCCAAGACCGGGCTGCTTTCGATCGCGGAGTGGCGGACGCGGGCGGAGGCCGAGCTCGGCCGGGCGGCGCGCGCCGGCGGGGACTGCGGGATCCTGATGCTCGACCTCGACCACTTCAAGCGCGTCAACGACACCCACGGGCACCTGGCGGGCGACGACGTCCTCCGCGCGGTCGCCGATGCCGTCCGGGGCGAGGTGCGGATCTACGACACGGTCGGGCGGTTCGGCGGCGAGGAGTTCGTCGTGCTGCTGCCCGGCATCGGTCGGGTCCACTCGGTGGCGGTCGCCGAGCGGATCCGTGACGCGGTGGCGGAACTGGCCGTGGTGGTGGCGGACGGGACGCGGATCGCCGGGCTTTCGGTGTCCATCGGGGTGGCGGTGCACCCGGACGCGGGCCGCGGGGTGGACGAAGTGCTCGGGGCCGCGGACAAGGCCGTCTACGCGGCGAAGAAGTCCGGGCGTGATCGGGTTTGCGTCAGCCGTCGAGGAATCGCGCGGCCGTCCGCCATCCATCCAGGGTCGCGGGCTAGCCCGGATGGAGCAGCGTCGTGACTTTCCGCTGAGCTGGCATTCACTGTTCCGATGAATTGCCGGTAATTCTTCCGCCCTCCTAAGCTCGGTAACGTCGGGGTTCTCCGCGTTGAGGAGTGGTCATGCGCAGGAAATTGGCGGTTCTCGCGGTCGCTGTGTTTTCGCTGTTCGGATTGACGGTCGTGCCCGCGGCCGCGGCCGGCGGCGACTTCGCGCCACCCGGCTGTTTCGGCGAGCGCTACGGAACGCTCTTCGGGCAGGGCGTGTCGGTCAGCTGCTTCCCCGGTGAGGGCTACGGGTACCGTGTGCTCGCCCACTGCGCCAACGGCAGCGCGTTCTGGTTCGTGGCCGGTGATTTCGTGCCGTACGGATTCGGCCCGGCGACCGCGGAATGCACCGGGGCACTGCTCGTCCCGGCGCGGGTGGTCACCTACCAGGTCGACGAAATCTGATTTCGGGAAGAACCGTCCGGCCACCCATTTCCGGGTGGCCGGGCGGTGTCGTGTTCGCGGTTTCGGTTTTCACGACGTGCGGCGGTCGTCCATGGCGTCGCGGTCCCAGTCGATTCCGAGCCCGGGCGTTTCCGGGGGCACCGCGTGGCCGTTTTCGACGGCGAGTCCGGTGCGGGTGATCGCGCGCAGCTGCGGGATGTGCTCGACGTACCGGCCGTTCGGCACGGCCGCCGCGAGGCTCACGTGCAGTTCCATGAGGAAGTGCGGGCAGACTTCCACGTTGAAGGCCTCCGCGAGGTGGGCGATCTTGAGCCACGGCGTGATGCCGCCGACCCGGGCCACGTCGGGCTGCACGATCGACGCGGCGCCGCGGTGCAGGTAGTCGCGGAACTGCGCGACCGAGTAGAGCGACTCGCCGACGGCGATCGGGACGGCGGTGGCGGCGGCGAGCCGGGCGTGCCCGGAGACGTCGTCGGCCGGCAGCGGTTCCTCCAGCCAGAACAGGTCGAGCGGCCCGAACGCCGCCGCCCGGCGGACGGCCTCGGCGGCCGTCATCGACTGGTTCGCGTCCACCATCAGGTCGAACCGCGGCCCGACGGCCGCGCGGACCGCGGCGAGCCGTTCGAGGTCCTCGCTCGCGTCGGGCTTGCCGATCTTCACCTTGACGCCGCCCCACCCGGCGGTCGCGGCGGCCTTCGCGCCGGCGACGAGCTCCTCGGTGCTCAGGTGCAGCCAGCCGCCCTCGGTGTCGTAGAGGGGAACGCGCGGCCGGAACCCGCCGGCGACCCGCCACAGCGGTTCGCCGGCCCGCCGGCACTTGAGGTCCCACAGCGCGGTGTCGACGGCGGCCAGCGCGAGCGAGGTGATGGCCCCGACGGTCGTCGCCCGGGTGGCGGCGAAGAGGTCTCGCCAGAGGGCTTCGATCAGCCGGGAGTCCCGCCCGAGGAGGCGGGGGAGCAGGTGGTCTCGCAGCAGCGCGACGACGGAGCTGCCTCCGGTGCCGATCGTGTAGGAGTAGCCGAGCCCGCTGCCGCCGTCGTCGGTGGTCAGCTCGACGAACACGGTCTCCTGGGACGTGAACGCCTGCACGGCGTCGGTCCGGACCTGTTCGACCTCGACATCGACGAGAAAGGCCTCGGCCCGCGTCACGACAGTCAACGATCCCCCTGCCACAGAATCCTATAGGAAATACGATTCTTGCCTGGCGAGGTGAACGCTGTCAACGGCCGGGGTGCCGCTGAGAGGGACGCTCATGCACGTCTGCTGCCCCGCAGACTCTCTTTCGGACCCGCGGCGGCGCCCCCGTGTTCTACTGGTCCAAACCTTTCTGGGGCGGTGCGCGACCGCCGACGCGGACGAGGCGTGGCCTGTTCGCGGCTCTTTCGTGGGCGTGAAACCCCTTGTGCGGCAAGCATTGTGCGTTCGGAGTCCACAACGGACGGACGTTCGCCTCCGCGAATTCCGGACAGAAGACCGGACAAATCTGGACCACCGCCACGATCCGCCCGCACACTCGGCCCACGGTGAGTTTCTTTCCCCCCCTGCCTCGAAGGAGACCTCATGCGTCGAAGAATCGCCCTCGCCCTCGGCGGCGCCGCCGTCCTGACCGCTTCCCTCGCATCCGCGTCACTCAGTCCGGCCGTCGCCTCGCCCGGGTTGATCTCCGCCATGCAGCGGGACTTCGGCCTGACCGCCGCCCAGGCCGAAACCCGGCTCGGCCAGGAAATCACCGCCGCGCGGGTGATGCCGGCGGCGCAGCAGGCCGCCGGAGCCGCCTTCGGGGGTGCCTGGTTCGACCCCGCGCTCGGCAAGCTCGTCGTCGGTGTGACCGACCCCGCCGCGGCGACCGCCGTCCGGCAGGCCGGGGCCGAAGCCGCGCCGGCGAAGGTCAGCGCCGCGAAGCTCGACGCGACCAAGGCCGCGATCGACGCCGCCGCCAAGGCCGACCCCGCACCGGCGGCCGTCAGCGGCTGGCGCACCGACCCGCGCGCCGGGAGTGTCGTGGTGACCCTGCGGCCCGGCGCGCACGGCGCCGACGTCGACTCCTTCCTGGCGCGGGCCGCGAAAGCGGGCCCGGTGACCGTGGCGACCGCACCGGCCGCCGAGCCGTTCTCGGCGGGGACCGTCGGCGGCGACCCGTACTACATCAACGGCAACACCCGCTGCTCGATCGGCTTCTCCGTGAACGGCGGGTTCGTCAGCGCCGGCCACTGCGGCGGCGTCGGCAGCTCGGTCGTCGGCTGGGACGGCTCGGCGATGGGCACCTTCGCCGGCTCTTCCTTCCCCGGCAACGACTATTCGTTCATCCGCATCGGCAACGGCTGGTGGACCGCGCCGGTCGTGCTCGGCTGGGGCACGGTGAGCGACGCGCTCGTCCGCGGCTCCTGGGTCGCGCCGGTCGGCACCTCGGTGTGCCGCTCGGGCTCGACGACGCACTGGCACTGCGGGGTCGTGGAAGGGCTCAACGAGACCGTCAACTACTCCCAGGGCGCGGTCTACCAGGTGACCCGCACCACCGTCTGCGCCGAACCCGGTGACTCCGGCGGTTCCTTCATCACCGGCGACCAGGCCCAGGGCGTGACGTCCGGCGGCTGGGGCAACTGCAGCTCCGGTGGCGAGACGTGGTTCCAGCCGGTGAACGAGATCCTGCAGACCTACGGTCTCTCGCTCGTCACCGCGTAGTGCGTCGCGCACGGCACCGGTCGCCAGGTCCTACGCTGGGCCGATGATCCCGATCGGTGTCGTGCGCACCGCCCGCACGGACCTCGAGCACACGCCCGTCCAAGCCGGCGCGAACCGCGCCGAAGAAGGCATGATCGAGCTCGAACCGCGGTACGCCGAAGGCCTGGCCGGGCTGACCGGGTTCGACTACGCGTGGCTGCTCAGCCTGCTGGACCGCCCCGACCGGCCGGGCACGCTGACGCAGGTCCCGTACCTCCTGCGCCGCGAGGGCCGCCGGATGGGCATCTTCGCCACCCGCGGTCCGCGGCGCCCGAACCCCATCGGGCTGAGCCTGATCCGGCTCCTCGACGTCGAAGGCGCCACGATCCGCTTCGCCGGGGTCGACCTGCTGGACGGCACGCCCGTGCTCGACGTCAAGCCGTACGTGACGCGGTTCGACCGGCCGCCCGGCGAGCCCGCGTGCGGGTGGTTCGACGCGGTCGACGTCGAAGACGGGACAACTCCGGCCGACCTGAGCGATGAATCCGGCGGTCGCCGCCGGTAGGTACCGGTGAGGCCGCGCCACCAGGGCGCGGTGCGAATCCACCGGGAGTGGTCATGAGCGTGATCGTCGTCGAGTTCCTCACCCTGGACGGTGTCGTCGAGGACCCGGACGGCTCCGGGGGCACGGCCACCGGTGGCTGGGCCTTCCGGCACGGCCCGGAGGCGGTGGCCGGGGACAAGTTCCGGCTGGGCACCCTGCTCGAAACCGGCACCTTGCTGTTCGGCCGCACGACGTGGGAGCTGTTCGCCAAGCTGTGGCCCGGCCGCACGGGCGAGTTCCCCGACCGCCTCAACGCGGCCCGGAAGCTGGTCGCTTCGCGGACGCTGACCGACGTGTCCGCGTGGCGGAACTCCTCGCTGCTGCAAGGAGATCTCGTCGACGAAGTCACGAAGGACACGGGCGATCTGATCGTCATCGGCTCGGTCGGGATCGCCCGGACGCTCGGCCGTCACGGTCTGGTCGACGAGTACCGCCTGCTCGTCTTCCCCAGCGTGGCGGGGGAGGGCCGGCGGCTCTTCGACGACGTCCCGGCGCCCGCGGACCTGCGGCTGGTGTCGGCCACCCAGGTCGGGTCCGGCGTGCTCAGCACCTACCGGACGCGCTAGGTCCGCAGGAGGCTCGCGAGCCAGCCGCCGAGGACCTGCTGGACCTCGGCGCGGGTCCGGGCCGGGTCGTCGGCCGCGGCGATCATCCTCGCCGCCTCCATCACCGCGCTGAGCACCAGCT
Organism: Amycolatopsis ponsaeliensis; assembly: GCF_030182635.1. NCBI lineage: Bacteria > Bacillati > Actinomycetota > Actinomycetes > Pseudonocardiales > Pseudonocardiaceae > Amycolatopsis > Amycolatopsis ponsaeliensis. The sequence goes on along the minus strand of NZ_JAPZLD010000029.1, from coordinate 118,605 downwards.
GCGCCAGGGCGCGGACGGGCATCTCCACGATCAGCCCGTCCGCCCTGGCCTGCTCCAGCACGGCGACGATCAGGCCGAGGCCGTACTCCGCCTCGATCTCGCGCCAGACGTCCCAGCCCAGCACGGCCGGGGCGTCGGTGAGCGAGATGCGGCGGACCTCCTCGCGCAGGCAGGCGTCGAGGAAGACGCCGAGGCCCTGCATCATGCCGGTCAGCGGGTCCGCGCCGCCGGCGAACGCGGCCTGGACCTCCTCGGTCAGCTCGCGTTCCAGCTCTTCGACGACGGCGCGGAACAGGCCCTGCTTGTCGGCGTAGTGGTGGTACAGCGCGCCGCGGGTGACGCCGGCGGCGCGGGTGATCTCGTCCGCCGGGACGGCCTGGTAGCCGCGGGCGGCGAACAGCTCGCGCGCGGCGGCGACCAGGGCGGCCTTCGTGCCGGCGGAACGGTCCTGCTGGGTACGTCGCACCCGCCTAATCTGCCATGACGCCCGCGAACTCGACGATGTGCCCGGCCAGCGCGGCGGGCTGGTCTTCGGAGACGAAGGTGTAGGAGTCCGGGACTTCCACGACCTTCGCGTCCGGGAGCAGCTCGGCGAGGCGGTGCGCCAGCCGGATCGGGAAGAGCTTGTCCTCCGGGGCCCACACGAGCAGTACCGGCCGGTCGAAGGCCCGCAGCGCCTCCGCGGCGGCGAGCGTGTGCCGCGGGTGCACCTCGCGCAGCAGCTTGCGCAGGTCACGGCGTACCCCGGCGGACTTCCGCAGCGGCGAGAGGTAGGCCTGCGCGACGGCGTCCGGCAGCGGCCGCTTGGTCACCCAGCCGAACAGCACGGGCAGCGGGTACAGCGCGCGGATCCGCAGGAGCTGCCCGAGCACCGCCATCGAACCGGGGATCCGGGCGATCGGCGGCAGTGCCTTGAAGATCGGCGGGAAGAAGTACTCGAAGCAGTCGGACGGCGTGAGCACGACTCGCCCGACCCGCGCCGGACGGCGGCTGAGCAGGATCTGCGTCAGCGCGCCGCCGGTGTCGTTCGCGACGAGCGTGACGTCCCGCAGGTCGAGCGCGTCGAGGAAGTCGGCGATCACGTCGGCGTTGCCGGTGGGGGAGAGATCGGCGTCCGCCCGCATCGGGAGGTCGTGCGAGCCGAGCGGCAGATCCGGGGCCAGGCACCGGAACCCGGCGGCGGCGACGTCCGGCACCACCTTCCGCCACAACTCGGCGTTCGTCAGCACCCCGTGGACGAACACCACGGGGGCGCCGTCGCCCCGCTCGAAGTACCGCACCTCGCCGGCCGGCAGCCGGACGCGGTGCTCCTGACCCAGGGATTCGCTCCGATTCGTCATGGGACGAGAATACATACGTGATGTATGTATGTAAATGGAGGCTCTTCGCCGTGCTGACGGACTGGCCTCCGGTCGCCGTCGCCCTGGCTTTCGTCGACCGCGTGAACCACGGCGACCTCGTCGGCCTCGCCCGGGTGATGACCGGAGACCACGAACTGCGGGTGCACGACGAACCGCCGGTGCAGGGACGCGACGCGAACGTCGAGGCGTGGCAGGGGTACTTCGGGTCGTTCCCGGGCTACCGCATTTGTCCACTCCGGATCGCCGAGGCGGGTGACCGGGTCGCGGTGCTCGGCTACACCGTCGGCTCGCACCTCGGCCTCCCGGACGACGAGGAGCGGTTGCTCCCGGTGACCTGGACCGCCGAGGTGACCGACGGCGCGGTCCGCGTCTGGCGGGTTCTCGAAGACACCGCGGACCGGCGTCGCGAACTGGGGCTCGACGACGGGTCGTGAGGAATTCACGGTCGAAGCGCCGGCCGGGCTGAAGCCGCCCGCTGGACCCGGCCGGGGCTTGGCGGATGTTTGGCCGGCCGGGGTCTGCTGCGGCACCCGTGTCGCCGAGCACCCCGGAGGTCCCGATGAGCCCGTCCCGCTTCGACCGCCGCACCCTGATCAAGTCCGGGCTCGCCCTGGCCGGTGGCGTCGCCGCGATGACGGCTTTCCCCGCGGTCGCGGAGGCTTACTCCTGGCCGACGTCGCTGAAGTCCGGCTCGACCGGCGCCGCCGTGAAGGAGCTGCAGATCCGCGTCGCCGGGTGGGCCGCCGACGGGCCGCAGCAGACCTACGTCTCGGTCGACGGGGACTTCGGGCCCGGCACCACGGCCGCGTTGAAGCGCTTCCAAGCCGCGAACCACCTGACGGCGAACGGGGTCGCCGACTCCGACGACTTCGCCGCGCTCAACGCCCTCGAGTCGGCGGACGGCTCGACCGCGCACTTCGAGTGGAGCGAGTTCATGTCGAAGGACGGCACCGGGTTCGGCGGCGGGAAGGTCGCCGCGGCGACGGTCAAGGAGAACGTCCGGCGGCTGATGTACAAGCTGGAAGCGTTGCGGCTCAAGGCGGGCGGCCGGGCGATCACGATCTCCTCGGGCTTCCGCAGCATCGCGCACAACCAGTCCGTCGGCGGCGCGTCGAACAGCATGCACGTCTACGGCACCGCGGCCGACGCCTACGTCAGCGGGCTGAGCACCCGCCAGGTCTACGTGCTCGCCGAGGCCTGCGGCTTCTCCGGACTGGAGCGGTACACGCTCTCGGACGCGCACCAGCACGTCGACAGCCGGGTGGAGTACGCCTACGGCTCGCAGAGCTGGTGGTGGGAGAGCGGGACCGTCAGCTGAGGAAAACGCGGTGGCGCCCCGGACTTGGCTTCGGGGAAAGGTCGGACCCGGGGCCACCACCGCCCGCGGGACAGCTGACACGGTGTCCTGCGGTGGATCCACCCTACGAACCGCCGGCGCGCCTGACCAGGGCCTCGATGCGGTGTCGAAGGTTTGTCGCCCGGTCGGTCACCGGACCTACCGAGAGTGGGTCTCGGTGGCCGTCCGGGGTCGTCGTTCGTGGTAACCTTCGGTTGAAACTTCAACCGATTTGTGTGCCGCGCGGGAGCCCCGATGTCGATCTTTCGCCTGAACCACGCCGTGCTCTACGTCCGGGATCTGGCCGAAAGCGTCGCGTTCTACCGGGACGTCCTGGGTTTCGAATACACCGAAGACGGCGACGTGTACCCCGGCGCGGCGTTCCTGCGGGGGCCCGGGTCGACCAACGACCACGACCTCGGCCTGTTCGAGCTCGGCTCGGCCGCCGCGGACTCCGGTGCGGGGAAGACGTCGGTGGGGTTGTACCACCTCGCGTGGGAAGTCGACACGCTCGGCGACCTCGAGCGGCTCGCCGGCCGCCTCACCGAGGCCGGCGCGCTCGTCGGCTCCTCCGACCACGGCACCACGAAGTCCTTGTACGCCAAGGATCCCAGCGGGCTCGAGTTCGAAGTCGTCTGGATCATCCCGCGCGAGCTGCTGACCGACGCCGACCGGGGGAAGAGCGGGCGGCTCGATCTCGCGGCGGAGCTGGCGAAGTACGGTCCCGACGCCCGCAGTGGCGTCGGGATCTCGCGCCCCTAAGCCGTTACGCGCTCCCGTGCCGGCTCGGAAGTCCGCCGCAGGGCGGGCAGGTTGCCGAGTGCGAAGCGGCCGGGGCCGACGAACGCGACGACGAGCAGGCTCCAGCAGAACAGGGTCGCCGCTTCGCCGCCGTTCTGGATCGGGAACAGGCCGCCCGGCAGGTGCGCGGTGAAGTACGCGAAGGCCATCGAGCCGGAGCCGAGGATCGCGGCCGCCCGGGTGCCGAGGCCCAGGCAGACGAGCGTGCCGCAGACGAGCTGGATCACCGCGGCCCACCACCCCGGCCACACCCCGACGGCGGCGGGTGCCTTCGCGCCGAACAGGCCGAACAGCGTTTTCAAGCCGTGGCAGGCGAAAAGGAAGCCGATCACGATCCGGTAGAGCCCGATGACGTGGTCGCGGGCCGGGTCCAGGCGGTGCATGGTGCCTCCGGTGAGCGGGGGGCGGGCGGCATTGAACCGGCCGGTGGTGGCGCCGGCCGCTGCGGATTCGGTGGAATCAGATATACCGCTCGTGAGAAGATCACACACCCCCCGAAAGTTGCTTAACCGGTTTTCTCTGGCGAAATGCCAGAGTGGTCTGTACCTTTGAATTTACCCTGTGGCGTAACGGAAACCGCCAGATGGGTGATCGTCAGTCAGTGGTACAGACCAGTGGTGAAACTGGTTCGTGTTTCGCTATTGTTTCCGATTGTTTTCGTCCGGAAATATTCAGCTGGACAGGGGTGTGGACTGGGCCTGTCGGATCAGCCCGGCCACCCGCTCGGCGTCCGCGATCGCGTGGAGGTCCGGTGCGAACGGGGCCCAGGCGCCGGACCGCGGCTTGTTCGCGAGGATCCACCGGGCCCAGGGGCTCGTGCCGAAGGTGATCGTCCCGACGCCCCGCTCGTCCGCCTTGGTCCGCGCCTGCCAAGCAACCGTTCGTCGTTCTGCAGTGGATGGATCCCCATGGCGTCCTCCCCGGTGTCGCCGCGTACACGCCGACGCGAGCCGGGAGGCTGTGACGCACACCGCACGAACATGTTCGTCGCGAACGTGCTCGGAACGAACATGTTCGCTACAGTGGAGGCATGGCTCCGGAAAGCACGTACAACCGCCGGGAACGTCCGGCGAAACCGGCGTTGACCCGCGAAGGCATCGTCGCGACCGCCGTCGCGGTGATGCGCGCCGAGGGGGTCGAGCGCGTGACCATGCGCCGGCTCGCGAAGGAGTTGGACACCGGCGCGGCCTCGCTCTACGTGTACGTCAAGGACACCGAAGAACTGCACGCCGCCGTGCTCGACGAACTGCTCGCGGAGGTGGACCTCGGCGGGACGGGTGACTGGCGCGAGCGACTGTGGTCCGTCCTCGACTCCTACCGGTCCGTCCTCTTCGCGCACCCGAGCCTCGCCCGGGTCGCGCTGGTGACCCGGCTGAGCGGGCCGCACTACCTGACCCTCGTCGAGGCGGTGCTCGCGCTGCTCGACGAGGGCGGCATGGCCCGCGGGCAGGCCGCCTGGGCGGTCGACGTGCTGCTGCTGACCGCGACGGCGACCGCCGTCGAACACGGAAGCCGCCGGGAGAAGCCGGGCGCCGCCCGTGAGCACGACGTCATGGTCGACTCGCTGGCCACGGCATCTGCGCAGACCCATCCGCACATCGCCGCGCTGGCCGCCGACCTGGTGTCCGGCCCCGGCCCCGCTCGCTCGCGGTGGGCGTTCGACGCGCTGCTCAACGGCGCGCTCGCCACCCCGCGCCCCGAACCCAGGGAGATCTGATGACCGGAATCGCCATCGTCGGCGGCGGACTGGGCGGCCTCACGCTGGCCCGTGTCCTGCACACCCGCGGGATCGCGTCGACCGTCTACGAGCTCGACACCACACCGACCGCCCGCGACCAGGGCGGCACGCTCGACCTGCACGAAGAGTCCGGCCTGCGCGCACTCGCCGAAGCCGGTCTGGCCGCGCAGTTCCGTGCTGTTGCGCGGGAAGAAGGCGAAGCGCTGCGCATCCTGGACCGCGACGGCGTCGTCCACTTCGAGGAAACCGCCGAGGAGAGCGGCGGTACGCGGCCCGAGGTGGATCGCGGGGAGCTCAAACGGCTCCTGGTCGAATCGCTGCCGGCCGGCGTCGTCCGCTGGGGCACCAAGGTGACCGCGGTGTCCGCCGGCCGGCTCACCCTGGGCACCGGCGAAGTCGTCGAGGCCGACCTGGTCGTCGGGGCCGACGGCGCGTGGTCGAAGGTGCGGCCGCTGCTGTCGGCCGCCGTGCCGGTCTACTCCGGACTGTCGTTCGTGGAAGCTCATCTGTCCGATGTGGACGACGAGCATCCGGCCGTGGCCGCGCTCGTCGGCCCGGGTTCGATGTTCGCGCTGGCCGGCGGGAAGGGCCTGATCGCCCAGCGCAACGGCGGCGGCCGGATCCGCGTGTACGCCGCCGTCAAGAACGAAGATCCCGATGCGGTCACCGGCCTGACCGACCGCGCACGCCTGCTCGACGTCTTCGCCGGCTTCGACGCCGGGCTGCGCGCCCTGATCGAGGAGAGCGACGAAACCCTGATCCCGCGCCCGATCCATGCCCTGCCGGTCGGCCACCGGTGGGCGCGGGTGCCGGGCGTGACCCTGCTCGGCGACGCGGCGCACGTCATGTCGCCGTTCGCGGGGGAGGGCGCGAACCTCGCCATGCTCGACGCCACCGAGCTGGCCCTCGCGCTGGCCGCCCACGACGACGACGAAAGCGCTCTCGCGACCTACGAAGCCGCGCTGTTCCCGCGAGCGGAAGAAGCCGCCCGCGAGTCGGCGGAGAACCTCGAAGCCTGCTTCCGGCCGGACGCGCCCGCCGCTCTGGTCGAGCAGATGCTCGCCCACACCGCCCACCACTGACCGAAAAGGACCACCATGACCCGCACCCTGCGGCCCCACCCGGGGCTGGACATCCCCCTCGTCGACACCGGCCGCGGCGACCGCACGGTTCTCGTCCTGCACGGCGGCGCCGGCCCGCGCGGCGTCGAGCCGATCGTCGAGCACTTCGCGCCGCACGCCCGCGTCCTCGCGCCTACGCACCCGGGCTGGGCCGGCACGCCCCGGCCGGACTGGTTCTCCGGCGTCGACGACCTCGCCGTCACCTACCTCGACCTCCTGGACGACGAAGACGCCGGCGACGTCCTCGTGGTGGCCAGTTCCTTCGGTGGCTGGGTCGCGTCCGAAATGGCCGTGCGCGACCGCGGGCACCGGCTCGGCCGGCTGGTCGTGCTCGACGGCATCGGCCCCGAGGTCGAGGGCCACGCGATCAGCCTGCCGCAGCCGCCGCCCGGCGCGCCCGGGCCGGACCCCGCGGACATGGCCGCGCTGCGGGTCTACGGCGGTCCGCGGATCGCCGACCCGAAGCTGCTGCGCCGGCTCGCGCGCGTCCGGATCCCGGCGCTGCTGGTCTGGGGCGCGGACGACGTCGTCGTGCCGCCGGAGTTCGGCAAGGTCTACGCCGCCGCGTTCGCCGACGCCCGGTTCGAGGTCGTCGCGGGCGCCGGGCACGTGCCGCACGTTCAGGCACCGGCCGAAACGTTCGCCTTGATCGACGAGTTCGCCGCACGAGCTTGATCGTTCACCCCGTAGGGTGGCTCCATGGTGGACGAAGAAATCGTCTCGGATCGCATCCGGCAGATCGCCGCCACCCTCGCGGACCGGGCGGGCGAACTGACCGCGGAGCTGGTCCAGCTGTACGCGGCCGACCTGCCCCAGCTGGTCAACGACGACGAGCGCATGGTGAGCCTGCTGTCGGCGAGCGTCTACCAGAACATCGAGACCGCCCTGCAGATCTTCCGGCACGGCATCGACCCCGCGACCGTCGAGCCGCCGGCCGCGGCCATGGAGTACGCGCGCCGGCTGGCGCAGCGCGGCACGCCGGTGTTCGACCTGATCCGGGCGTACGACCTCGGACAGGCCGCGATGCTCGACTTCGGGTTCCAGGAGTGCATCCGGCTGGTCGACGACGCGGCCCTGCTCGGGGCCATGATGCGCCGGCTGCTCAAGGTCGCCTACGAGTTCATCACGCGGGTGGTGCGCCAGCTCGTGAGCGTCTACCAGGACGAACGCGACAAGTGGCTGCTCAACCGGAGTGCCGCGCGGGCGGCGAAGGTGCTGGACCTGCTGGGCGAGAACGGCGGCCCGGCCGACGTCGACGCGGCCGAGGCGGTCATCGGCTACCGCCTGCGCGGCACGCACGTGGGGATGATCGTCTGGCACGCGTCCGAGGCCCACGACGTGCTGTCGCTGCTGGAGTCGGTCGCGGGCGCGGTGCTCGAGCGCGCCGGCGGCCAGGGCCGTCCGCTGTTCGTGCCCCGCGACGAAGCCGGCGCGTGGGCGTGGCTCCCGGTTGCGTCGGTCCGCCGCGAGCACCTCGACGCCGCGCTCGCGGAGGCCGACCCCGGTGTGCGCGTGACGGTCGGCGACCCCGGCACCGGCGTCGACGGGTTCCGCGACACCCACCAGCAGGCCCGCCGCGTGCACGCGCTGGCGCTGGCCGCCGGCGAGCACTGCGACCGCGTGCTGACCTTCCGGGAGGTCGGCACGGTCGCGCTGATGACGACCGACCTCAACGCGGCCCGGCTGTGGGTCGCGAGCACGCTCGGCACGCTGAGCGCCGACGACGAGAACTGCGCGCGGCTGCGCGACACCCTGCGCGTGTTCCTCGCGTCCGGCGGCAGCTACACGGCGGCCGCGGGTGAGCTGACGATGCACAAGAACTCGGTGCAGTACCGCGTCCGCAAGGCGCAGGAGCTGCTGCCGCGCGAGCTCGCGGACAGCCGGCTGGACGTCGAGCTCGCGCTCAACCTGAGCCATCGCCTGGGCGCGGCGGTGCTGTCGCCGGCGTGACTTTGGTACCCCGGACCACCGGCGACGAAGATCGTTGGTGCCCGGGCACGAAGCTGCGATGAGCTGATCGGCCTACGGTCCCTGTATGGGTGAAAACGGTGGGATGCTCGCGTTGGTGCGGCTACGCCGAGGCGTCGTCGGCGAAAGCAGACGCGTCTGTCACCTGATCCCCGTCCCGCCCGCGGGCGCCGTACCGGCTCAGCTGACGGCGCTGTGCGGCGAGGGGATCTTCCCCGGCGAGGCCGAAGTGCTCGACGGGCTGCGCGGGATGCCGTGCCACGCCTGCCTGATGGAGAGCGCGCCGTCCGGGCCGGGCCTGCTGGCGAACGCGGGCTGACGCCGGACGCCGTGGCAAGCTGACGCGGTGATCGACGAGACGTCCCGGCCGGTGGTGGTCCTGCTGGCCCACCCCCGGCCGGGGAGCTTCAACCACGCCCTCGCCGCGCGGGTCCGCGAGTCCCTGACCCGCGCCGGGCGGCCGGTGCTCTTCCACGACCTGTACGCCGAAGGCTTCGACCCGGTGCTCACCGCGGAAGAGGCGTACACGAGCGGGACCCGGGCGGAGGAGTTCCTCGCCGCCGAACCGGATCCGCTGGTTTGGCGGCACCGGGACGAACTGCGCGAAGCGGGCGGGCTCGTAGCGATTCACCCGAACTGGTGGGGCAAGCCGCCCGCCATCCTCGGCGGCTGGCTCGACCGGATCCTCGTCCCGGGGGTCGCGTACCGCCTCGACGATGCCGGCGGCGCGCCAGAGCCGCTGCTCTCGCTGCGGCGGCTGCTGGTCGTCAACACGTCCGACACCACCGAGGAGCGCGAGCGGACGCTCTTCGGTGACCCGCTCGACGCGATCTGGAAGCGCTGCCTCGCGCCCTACCTCGGCGAACCCGAGGTGCGCCGGCTGGTGCTGCGCGTGGTCGCCGACGCGGACGAGCGGCAACGGGCCGGGTGGCTCGACGACGTCGAAACCGAGGTCCGGCACCTGTTCGGTGGTCACTGACCGGTTCCGGCCACTTCCGGTGAAGACCTTGAGGCGGTTTCGCGCGGCGTGCGATTCTCGGCTCGACCGGCTACCGGACGCACCGAGGGGGACCCGTGAGCATGCTCGAGCGGATGGCCGAAGAACGTCGTCGCCGTCAGGGGAACACACCGGAAGCGCCGGCCGGGCAGCAGTGGGGCACGTGCGTCAGCGTCCGGGAATCCGGTGATCGGCGCCGCAAGATCGCCCGGGTGCTGCTGGCGAGCGGCCTGGTCGTCACCGCGTACTTGCCCTTGACCGCCGTCGCGCCGGCGATCGACGCGCCGGTGCTGGTCCAGACCCGGGCGATCGGCGACGAGGGCGGCGGCCGGGGCGACGTCGTCTCCGCGATCGGGGACTCGAAGCCGCCGACCGTCACCGTCGTCGCGTACTGATCGCCGTGCGCACGGTCTCCCTGGTCACCCTGGGTTGCGCGCGCAACGAGGTCGACTCCGACGAGCTGGCCGCCCGCCTCGGTGACTCGGGCTGGCGCCTCGCCGAAGCCGGGGACGAAGCCGACGTCGTCGTGGTCAACACCTGCGGCTTCATCGAAGCGGCCAAGAAGGAGTCGATCGACACGGTCCTGGCCGCGTCCGGCAAGGGCGCGAAGGTCGTCGCGGTCGGCTGCATGGCCGAGCGCTATGGCCGCGAGCTCGCCGACGCGCTGCCGGAGGCCGACGCCGTCCTGTCGTTCGACGACTACCCCGAGATCGGTCAGCGCATCGAGGACGTCCTCCAGGGCCGGACCGCACCGGCGCACACCCCGCGCGACCGGCGCACACTCTTGCCGATCACGCCGGTGCAGCGGCCCGCCGTGCAGGTCGCCCACGTGCCCGGCCACGGCCCGGCGAGCGGCCCGCGAGTGCTGCGGCACCGGCTCGGCGGCGGGCCGATCGCGCCGCTCAAGCTGGCATCGGGCTGTGACCGGCGGTGCACGTTCTGCGCGATCCCGAGCTTCCGCGGTGCCTTCGTCTCGCGGCCGCCCGCCGAGATCCTCGCCGAGGCCGAGTGGCTCGCCGGCCACGGCGTGCGTGAGCTGGTGCTGGTCAGCGAGAACTCGACCTCGTACGGCAAGGACCTCGGCGACCTGCAGGCGCTGGAGAAGCTGCTGCCGGAGCTCGCCGCCGTCGCCGACCGCGTCCGGGTGAGCTACCTGCAGCCGGCCGAGCTGCGGCCCGGCCTCGTCGAGGCGATCGCCGGGACGCCGGGCGTCGCGCCGTACTTCGACCTCTCGTTCCAGCACGCGAGCGGCCCGGTGCTGCGCCGGATGCGCCGGTTCGGCGACCGGGAGCGGTTCTTGCAGCTGCTCGAGCGGATCCGGGCGGTGGCGCCCGACGCCGGGGTGCGGTCCAACTTCATCGCGGGCTTCCCGGGCGAGACCGACGCCGACTTCGCCGAGCTGAAGCTCTTCCTTGAGCACGCCCGGCTGGACGCCGCCGACGTGTTCGAGTACTCGGACGAAGACGGCACCGAAGCCGTCGGCCTGCCGGACAAGGTCCGGGCCCCGGTGCGTGCCGAGCGCGTCGAGGAGCTCTCGGTCCTGGCCGACGACCTGGTCTCGCGCCGCGCGGAGGAACGGCTCGGCGCCGTCGTGGAGGTCCTGGTCGGGACCGCCGGAATCGGCTGGGCGGCGCACCAGGCACCGGATGTCGACGGGCACGTGACGTTCACCGGAGCGGCGCCGGAACCGGGTTCACTGGTCCGGGCCGAGGTCGTCGGCACGCACGGCGTCGATCTCGTAGCCCGCGTCCTCACTGAAGGCCGCTGAAGACGAGCTTCGCCGCCTGCGCGATCAGCCGGTCGTCCGCGGTCGCGTCCTTGGCCTTCTTGTCGGACATGACCACCAGCACGATCGGCGCGCGTCCCGGCGGCCAGACGACGGCGATGTCGTTGCGCGTCGCGTAGTCGCCGGTGCCGGTCTTGTCGGCGACGGCCCAGCCCGCGGGCGTGCCCGCCCGGATAACGGTGGCGCCGGTGGTGTTGGCGCGCATCGTGTCCGTCAGGATCTGCCGCTTCTCCGGCGGCAGCGCGGTGCCGAGGGTGAACGCGCGCAGGCCGGCCGCCATCGCGCGCGGGGTGCTCGTGTCGCGGATGTCGCCGGGCGCGAGGTCGTTGAGGCCGGGTTCGGTCCGGTCGACGTGGGTGGTCGTGTCGCCGATCCCGCGCAGCGCGGCGGCGAGTCCCTGTGGTCCGCCGAGCTCCTTGAACAGCAGGTTCGCGGCGGTGTTGTCGCTGTAGCGCAGCGCCGCGTCGATCGCGTCGCGCAGGGGAATGCCGGTGGTGACGTGCTTTTCGGTCACCGGGGAGTTCGGCTGGAGGTCGGCGCGGGTGTACTTCAGCACCTTCGCCAGTCCGTCGACACTCGTGCGCTGGAGGACGGCGGCGGCCGAGAACGCCTTGTGCGTCGAGGCGTAGCCGAAGCGCTCGTCGGCGCGGTGGGTGAGTTCGCGCCCGGAGCCGGTGTCGACGGCGTACACGCCGAGGCGGGCGTCGAACTCGCGCTCGAGGGGCGCGAAGTCCGGTTGCGGAGCGGCGGCGGTCTTCGACGGCACCGGCGACGGCGGGGTTGCGGCCGGGGCTTCGGCGGCGCAGGCGGTGAGCGACAGGAGGGCCAGCGCGGTGAGCGCGGCCCGCCGGACGTGGGGGAACGGCACGAGGCATCCCTTTCCGATCTTGATCGACCTCCGCAGTCTCATCGGGTTCGCCCATGCTGTCCAAGACGGAAGTGCGCGGTTCGATGCCGGAATCGCATAAAGTGAGGTCGTGGACTTGGTCGGCGGTTGCAGGGCGTTCGTGAGCGTGAGCGAGGCGGGGAGCTTCACGGCGGGCGCGGCGGTCGCGCGGATCCCGCAGCCGGTCGCGAGCCGGCGCATCGCCGCGCTGGAGCGGCACTTCGGCGAACGGCTCTTCGACCGGACGACCCGCCGGGCGCGGCTCACGCCGTTCGGGCGGGACGTGCTGGCCTCGGCCCGGCGGCTCGTGCAGCTGGCCGACGCGCTGGAACACGACGCGGGGCAGGCGCGGCTGCGGCCGATGCGCGTGGCCGTCCCGGACACCTGCGGCGTGCGCGAGCTGGCGGAACTGACCGCCGAGGCCCGCGCGCGAGACGTCCACCTGGAGTTCCGCGTCGCGCCGCCGGGGGAGCGGGCCGAGCTGGTCCGCACGCAAGAGGTGCGGGCGGCCCTCGTCGCCGTCCCGGCCGACGAGGGCGTGTGGGCCGTGCCGTTGGGCCTGGCCGGGGTGGTCTCGCCGGCGGCGCGGGTCGTGCACCTGGAGACGTTGCGGGCCGGGCGAGCCGGTGGAGCGCGGCGGCACGTCCGGATCCAGCCCGAGGACGACGTCCCGCACGTGCGGGACCGGCTGCTGCGGGTGCGGGACGCCGTGGGCCTGCCGCCCGCCCAGGTCGCCGTGGCCGGCTCGCTGACCGCGGCCGCCGCGGCGGTGTTCGGCTCGGCGGACCTGCTGCTGTGCTCAGCGACGCAGGCCGGGCAGCTGGGGCTGCATTGGCGGCCGGTCGGGGAGATCTCGCTGGCACGCGGCTTCGCGGTCGCCGCGGGGCTGGGTGAGGACGCCGATCGGTTGCGTGGGCTGTCTTCGGCGGTCGCGCGGTGTCTGGGGGCCGAGGCGTGAGCGCGGAGGGACTGGTCCGGGAGTTGCGGGCCTCGCTGGACGAAGGCGGTCTGCGCGGGTCGTTCCTGGTCCGCGACCTGCGGTCCGGGCACGAGCTGGGGATCGACCCGGACCGGGTGTACCCGATCGCGTCGCTGGTCAAGGTCCCCCTGGCGGCGGCGACCCTGGAGCGCATCCGCCGCGGCGAGCTGGACGGCGCGACGCAGCTGGAGGTCGCGCCCGGCGAGGTCACGACACCCGGGCCGATCGGGCTGACGCGGTTCCGCCACCCGGCCCGCATCGCGATCGACGACCTGTTGTATCTGAGCACGGCGTTGAGCGACGGAGTGGCGGCCGACGTCCTGTTCGGCCTCACCCCGCCGGACTCGATCATGCGCACACTGGACGGCTGGGGGTTGCGCGGGATCGCGGTACGCCACCTGATGGCGGACCTCGTCGACACACCGGCCGAGCGGTTCGGCGCGGGCGAGGTCGACCTGGCGCATTCACTGGCCATCGGCGCGGGCACCGAGGGACAGGGGCACCGGTTGGCCCAGCTGGACGTGACACGAGCCAACGCGGCGTCGGCCCGGGCGGTGCTCGAGCTGCTGCAGGCGCTGTGGACGCCGTCGCGCATCGACCCGACGGTGGCGGCGGGCGTCCGGGAGTTGATGGCGCACAACGTGATCCGCCACCGTCTGACACCGGACTTCGCCTCGGACGCGGCCCGTTGGTCATCGAAGACGGGGACGCTGCTCAACCTGCGCCACGAGGCCGGCGTGGTCGAGCACGCGGACGGTCGGGTGTTCGGGGTGGTGGCGCTGACGGAGTCCCGGGTAGCGGCGGTCCTGCAACCCGAGGCGGACGTGCTGATGGCTCGGGTGGCCCGGGCGCTGCGCGACCACTTGCGCGGAGTGTGAATTCGCTTGGCAACGGGATTCGCGCAGGCCCAGCCCGCCGCCGCGACTCAAGCCGGTGCCGTCACCCCGAACTCCACCTCCGCGGTCTTCACCGTCCCCGCCGTCCGGCCCGGCGCCGTGTGGAACTGCCAATACAAGTTCGTGTGCGCGATGACTTCCCCAGGCGACGGAGCCCCGTACGCCGACAAATCCTCCGTCGTGTGCGCGTCGGACACCAGCGTCGCGTCGTAGCCGCGGGTGATCGCGCCGTGCAGGGTGGCTCGGATGCATGCGTCCGTCTGGGCTCCCGCCACCACCAGCTTGCCGATGCCGCGCCCCGACAGCACCGCCTCCAGGTCGGTGTCCTCGAACGAATCCCCGTAAGTCTTGTGCACCAACGGTTCCGGCTCGCGGCGCACCAGCTCCGGCACGTACTGCCACACCTCGCTCCCGCGGGGCAGCTCCTCGCTCGTGTGCTGCACCCACACCACCTCGACCCCCTCTGAACGCGCCTTCTCGACCAAGGCGACGAGGTTCGCGAGGACGGCCGCGCGGTCATGGGCCCCGTTCATCACGCCGTTCTGCACGTCGACGATCAGCAACGCGGTGTTCGGGCGATCCGTCAATGTCGTCATGCCACCCACCCTAAACGCGGGCACCGACAGTTTTCGCGACGTAGCATGACCCGCCATGGACTACGGGATGCTGCTGCTCGGGGTCGTCCTGCTCGTCGTGGTCGTCGGCCTGGGCTCGTCGGCCACCGAACGCAGGCTCAGCCGCCGGCTCGAGCGGATGGAACGGAAGCTGGACGCGATCGTCGCGCAGCTCGGCGTGACCGTCGAGGAGCCGGGGCTCGCCGAGGTCACCGCGTTGGTGCGCGAGGGCAAGAAGATCCAGGCTATCAAGGTCTACCGCGAGAACACCGGCGCGGACCTCAAGGAAGCGCGCGACGCCGTGGAGCGGCTCGCGTAAGGCGACGACAAAACTGCCGCACCCCGCGATCCGGGGTGCGGCAGCTGTGGCAAAGATCAGTGCTTGTCCTTGACGCCCTTCACGGCGTCCTTGATCTTCTCGCCGGCCTGCTTGAGCGAGCCCTTGGCCTGGTCGGCCTTGCCTTCGGCCTGCCACTGCTCGTTGCCGGTGGCGTCGCCGACGGCTTCCTTCGCGCGGCCCTTGAGCTCTTCGCCCTTGTTTTCCAGCTTGTCGTTCATCGGAGTGCACCTTCCGTTGCGGCGACATTTCCGGATCGGCCAGTCGCCAAAAGGGCCTTGACCCCCGATTACCCGGTCGCGGAGTGCCTACACATCGGAGCCGGACGAGCGCGGTGAGGATCGTCACCACACGCGGAGCCCGGCCGGATGCGGGTAGCGTGGCCGGGAGGTGACGTCGCACCCGTGTGCGCGCGGCGAAACCGGTGAGGAGGCGGCGTGACGGCGGCGAACGGGGCCGGGCGGCCCTGCCGGTTCTGCGGCACCGTGCACGGCCCGCGGGTCCCCGGCAAGGCCGGGCCGATCTGCGTGGACTGCGTGCGGGCCGGGCTCCGGGTGGTGCGCGACGGCGCCGACCGCGAGACCGGCAGCGGGGACGTGCTGGCGGCGGTGACGTCGCCGCTGGCCGCGGTGTGCGAGTTCTGCGGCCGCCGGGAGCGGCGGACGTTCCTGGGCCTGCGGCGCCCGTTGCTGCGCGTCGACTGCGCCGCGCGGGACGCCGTCATCTGCGTCGACTGCCTGGATCACGCCGGTGACGTGCTGAACCTCGCGCTGCGCCACTGACCCCGGGCCTGCTGAAGGCCCGGAGCGAGCCGGCACCGCCGCGGGGAAGCGGCGGTACCGGCTCTCGGTTTATGCGGTCGCCGTGAAGGTGTACGTACCCGCGGGCACGAAGTACGACCCGGACGACGAGGGCACCGCTTCCGGCGGCGCGACCACCGAACCCGGCTGCGACGTCGGCACCTGCACCGTCGCCGACGAACCCGCGGGCACCGTCACCCGCAGCGTCAGCTTCCCGGCCGAGATCGACCAGTCGCTGACCGCGTTGCCGTACGGCGTCTCGTACGCCGACTTCGCCGACGTCAACCCGCCGCCCGGACGCGGCGCCACCAGCAGCGACGCGTAGCCCGGGGAAGCCGGCGACAGCCCGCCGACCGAGCGGTACAGGAAGTCGCCCACCGAGCCGAGGCCGTAGTGGTTGAACGAGTTCATCCCGGGGTCGTTGAACGAGCCGTCCGGCTTGATCCCGTCCCAGCGCTCCCAGATCGTCGTCGCGCCGTGGCCGATCATGTAGCCCCAGCCGGGGAAGTCCGGCTGCAGCAGCACCTGGTACGCGACGTCCGCGTGCCCGTGCGCGGCCAGCACCGGCAGCAGGTTCTCGACGCCGAGGAACCCGACGCTGAGGTGACCGTTCGCGGCGGCGACGCGAGCAGCGAGCTTGTCCGCCGCCGGCTGGACGCGGTCGGCCGGCAGCAGCCCGAACGCCAGCGCGAGGACGTACCCGGTCTGCGTGTTCGCCCCCACCGTGCCGTCGGCCGCCACGAAGCGGGACGTGAACGCCGCCCCGACCTGGTCGGCCAGAGTCCCGTACTTCGTCGCCTCCGCGGTGTGCCCGGTGGCCGCGGCCATCCGCGACACCAGCCGGGACGACCACGCGAAGAACGCCGTCGAAATCAGGTCCTGCGCGGTGTTGTCGTTGACGTTCAGCCAGTCGCCGAACGTCTGGTGGTCGCGGATCAGGTCGGCACCGGACGTCGAGCGCAGGTACTCCACCCACTTGACCATGGCCGCGAAGTGCTCGTTGATCACGGCGGTGTCGCCGTACCGCTGCCACAGGGTGTAGGGCACGATGACGCCCGCGTCGCCCCAGCCCGCCGTGCCCGACCCGCTCAGCACGCCGGGCGCGACGTCGGTGAACGACCCGTCGTCGTGCTGCGCGTCGACCAGGTCGTCGCTGAACTTGCCGAGGAAGTTCGCGACGTCGAGGTTGAACGTCGAGGTGCCGGCGAAGATCCCGATGTCGCCGGTCCAGCCGAGCCGCTCGTCGCGCTGCGGGCAGTCGCTCGGCACGGACAGCATGTTCGAGCGCTCACCCCACAGGATGTTGTGCTGCAGCTGGTTCACCTGCGCGTTCGACGTCGTGAACGTGCCGGGCTGCGCGCCGGCGGTCCACATCGCCCGGCCGGTCAGCGTCACCGCCGTCGGGGCCGAGGGTAGGCCGGTCAGCTCGACGTACCGGTAGCCGTGCACGGTGAACCGCGGCTCGTAGGTCTCCGCGCTCCCGGTGCCGGCCAGGGTGAACCGGTCGGTCGCCTGCGCCGCGCGCAGGTTCGTCGTGTAGATCGTGCCGTCCGGGTTGAGCACCTCGGCGTGCCGCATGGTCACCGTGGTGCCGGCCGGGCCGGTCACGGACAACCTGTTCCAGCCGCTGAAGTTCTGACCGAGGTCGGCGACCCACACGCCCGGCTTGGGCTGCGTCCAGGCGACGGGCTTGAACTCCTGCTGCACCGTCACGCCGTTGTCCACTTGGGACACCAGGTTCGGCTTCGCGCCGGTCTTGACGCGCGGAGCCGCCCAGGCGCGGTCGTCGAAGCCGGGCCGGTCCCAGCCGGTCGCGAGCCGCGCGTCGTAGGTCTCGCCCTGGTAGAGGTCGTCGGCGCGGATCGCGCCGTCGCCGGTCTTCCAGGTGCCGTCGGTCGCGACGGTGGCCGTCGTGCCGTCGGTGAACGTGAGCTTCAGCTGCGCCGAGTACCACGGCTCGGTGCCGTACTTCTGGCTGCCGGCGATGCCGATGCTGCCGGAGTACCAGCCGTTGCCGACCATCGCGCCGAGCACGTTCTCACCCGAGCGGATCTGCCCGGTCACGTCGGAAACGCGGTACTGCAGGCGTTTCGTGTAGTCCGTCCACCCGGGAGCGAGGACCTCGCCACCGACCTTGGCGCCGTTGAGGTGGGTCTCTTGCAGGCCGAGCGCGGTGGTGAGCAGCCGCGCGCTCGCGACCGGCTTCGAGACCGTGAAGCTCTTGCGCAGCAGGGGAGCGGGTGCGCTCACGGCGACGTTCGCGCCCCACGGCCCGGTGCCGTACGCGGCCAGCGCCCGCGCCGCCGGCCAGGAGCTGTCGTCGAACCCGCGCTGCTGCCAGCCGGCCGGGCCGGTCTGGCTCGCCTTCCACGTGCCGTCGGTGCTCACCGTCGGTCCACCTTGGACGGTCAGCTTGGCGATCATCCCGGCCGGGCTCTGCGTGGTGTTCTCCGCGCTGACGGCGATCGTGTTCGTCCCGGCGGTCAGCAGGCTGCCGACGTCGACGACGGCGGCCGTCTTCCACGAGTCGGCGACGCGGGGCGAGTCGCTCACCTGGGTGCCGTTGACCCAGACCGTGGCGGTGTCGTCCCCGGTCACGACCAGCGTGGCCTTCGACGGCACCGCGGCGAGGTCGAAGGTCTTCCGGAAGTACCGGGTGGCCGGGGGAACTCCGCCGGCCGGATCGCCTTCGGGGTACCAGACCCAGCTCGAGCCGGCGAGGTCCGGGCCGGCCGCGGCGCGGCCGAGGAAGGCGCCGGTCCACTCGGCCGCCGGGTCGCGCAGCGCGGTTTCGAAGCGCTGCACCGGGCTCCAGCCGCTCATCCGGCCTTCGCCGTCCCAGACGCGGACCTTCCAGGTGTAGGCGGTCAGCGAAGTGAGCGCGGGTCCGCCGTAGGCGACGTCGGCCTGCTGCGCGGACGTGACGCGGCCGCTGTCCCAGACGTCCTTGCCGCCGGTGGACACCACGAGCTGGTAGGCCGACTGCCGTTGCTGCGCGGCCGAAGACGCCAGCTTCCAGCCGAACCGGGCTTGGGCCGGGTCGACGCCGAGCGGGTTCACGCGCTGCCCGATCGTGGCGCTCGCGACGGTGAGCGGCGTCTTGGCCGAGGCGGCGGGCGCGGCGACCCGCGTGCCCCACGGGCCGGTGCCGTAGGTGCCGAGGTCCTGGGCGGCGGCCCAGGTCCCGTCGGCGAAGCCGGGCTGTTCCCAGCCGTCCGGCGCGGTCGTCGCGCTCTTCCAGCCGGCTCCGGTGGTGACGTCGGTGGTGCCCGACGCGGTCGTCACGCGCACCCGCCCGAGCAGGCCGGCCGCGCCGCCGCCGTTGCGGACGGCGACGGCGAGGGTGTTGACGCCGGGAGTCAGCGCGGGCCGCAGGTCCACCGACAGCGCCGATCGCCACGAGTCCGTGGTGCGGGCCGAAGAGGCGAGGGGCTTGCCGTTGAGCCAGACGTCGGCGGTGTCGTCGCCGGTGACGACGAACCGGGCGTCGCTGACCGCGGCCGCGGGGACGGTGAAGGTGGTGCGGAAGTACCGGGTCGCGGCGGGCGCACTCACCCGGGCGTCGCCTTCCGGGTACCAGATCCAGTGCGCACCGGTCAGTTCCACCGGTGGAGCGGCACCGGCCGGCGGGACCGCGGTGGCGGACAGGACCAGGATCGCGGCGAGCGTGGTGGTGGTCGCGCGCCAGAGCTTCGAGGGCAGCATGCAGGCTCCCTAACGGCGGGGACGGGACGATATTTAAAACGTTTCAATAGAGCGTGATACGTGACTGTAATCACGAAATCACACGTTGGCAATACTCCACCGGGACGCACGCTTGGTGAATCGCTTCGACGATCGAGGGAATCCTAAATCGTTTTAGGACCGCCGCTTCCGCACCCGCACCACCACGGTGACGGCCGCCGCGCCCAGCAGGACCAGGGCGATCGGCAGCGCCGTGGGCAGCCACGGCCACGCCCGGCCTTCGAAGACGACGCCGTCGGTGGGCAGCTCCAGGACCTTCGCGGTCCAGCGCGCGGTCGCGACGTCCGTATGGCGCGAGAGCGCGCCCACCGCGGTGTCGTAGGCGAAACCGGGCCGGTCGTGGACGTACTCCGCGGCCGGGCCGCCGGGCGGGGGTGTCACCCCGCGCGTCGCGCCCGGCACGACCAGCCGGTCGAGATCCACCGAGGCGAGGGAACCGCGCGGCACGAAGGTGAGCCCGTGCCGCGACCGGATCGGGGCGCCGTCGGCGCTCACGGCGAGCGTGCGCGAGGACAGCGACTGGCCTTCGGTGTCGAACACCGACGCGAGCTCGATCTCGCCGACACCGTTCGTGAGCAGGACCCCGATCTCGTCCGGGTTCCAGCGGAAGGCGGCGTTGACGATCGCGGCCGCGTCCGGCATCGACGCCGGCGCGTGCACCGGAACCCGGGTGCCGTAGCGCGTCCAGCCGATCGCCTTCGCGGCGTCGGCCGCCGCCTCGCGGCCGGCCAGCCGTTCCACCCAGTGCAGCGTCCCGTCGATACCGGACAGGATCCCGGCGGTCGTGACGACGTCGCCGTCGTCGACGAACCGCTGATCACGCACCCAGCGCACGGCCGGGTAGTCGGCTTCCCAGGCTTCGAGCTTCAGCCAGTGCGCGGTGGCCGGCCGTCCGTCGAGCAGGCCGGTGGAGGCGAGCACACCACCGCCGTTGCAGACGCTCAGCAGCTTCGCGCCGTGGGCGGCCTGCGTGCGAAGCCAGTTCTTGACCGGCTCGGTGCTGGGCTCGCCGACGTCGGGGAGCGCGGGCACGACGACGAGGTCCGGTGCCTTCGGGCCGAGCCGGGCGGCGAGGTCGTCGAAGCTCAGGTCGGGCACGAGGTCGAGGCCGCCGGTGAGCGGTTTCGGCTCGCGCTTGGACGCGACGGTGTAGACGTTGAACCGGCCGGTCGCGGCCAGGATCTCGTACGGCGCGAGGGTGTCGGAGACGACGGCCCCGCGGTCGCCGACGACGATCACCGCGGTCGGCTTGGCCGGATCGTGGACCGGCGGTGCCGCGGCGGGCAGGGGCCGGTCCGGGCCGGGGGAGTAGAGAGCGTCGAACGCCGAGAGCGCGGAGACGGTCGCGCCGATGGCGGGGACGGCGAGCACGGCGATGACCAGGGCGAACCACTTCAGCACGGTCCGCATGTCAGTGCCAGTACTCGGCGCGGCGCCACACCATGGCGGCGAGCATCAGCGGGAACATGATCACGTGCCCGGCGACCATCAGCGTGCCGCCGCCGATCGCGCCGAGCCAGAACGGCACCAGCAGCACGACGAACGGCAGGTACATGGCGGCGGCCATCTCGGCGATCCGCGGCCACGAATGCCGGCGCAGCAGCATGGCCGCGGTCATCGCGACGGTCATGTTCGTGGCCATGACGAGCGCGTCGACGTCCGCGCGCTCCAGCCACGACGACGGCCAGAGCGGGTGCAGCGCCACCATGCCGATGAGCATGGCGGCGACCATCTCGACGTAGTGCCCGGCGAACCGGGCGAGCTTGCGGGTGGTGGTCCGGGGTGGGGCGGCGGTGGTGGTCATCTCGGGTTCCCTCCAGTGCGGTTTCGCTCCTGGACGAGAATCCCGGGTGCCGGCCGGATCGGGACGTGCCGGAAGTCATGACCCGGGTCATGTGACCGCTCAGAGCAAGCCGAGATCCCTGGCGCGCAACGCGGCTTGGGTGCGGTCCCGGGCGCCGAGCTTCCCCAGCAGGTTCGTCACGTGGTTCTTCACCGTGCCCTCGGCGAGGAACAGCTTCGCGGCGATCTCGCGGTTGCTGCGGCCGTCCGCGAGCTGCCGCAGCACTTCCCGCTCCCGCTCGGACAACGGCACCACCAGGGCCTGGGGAGCCGGTTCGGGCAGCTGCGCGAACCGCGCGACGACCTTCGCGGCGACCGACGGCTGCAGCACCGACTCGCCGCGCGCGGCGGCCAGCACCGCTTCGATCAGGCGGGCCGAGGAGACGTCCTTGAGCAGGTACCCGACCGCGCCCGCGCGCAGGGCGGCGAACACGTCTTCGTCGTCGTCGAACGTCGTCAGCGCGATGACCTGCACGGACGGGTGTTCCAGCCGCAGCCGCCGGGTCGCGGCGACACCGTCGAGGACCGGCATGCGCAGATCCATCAGCACGACGTCCGGCCGCACGGAAGCGGCCTGCCTCAAGGCTTCCTCGCCGTCGCCCGCCTCGCCGGCGACGTCGATGCCGTCGTGGGTGGCCAGCAGGGTGCCGAGGGCTTCGCGGAACAGCGCCTGGTCGTCGACGAGCAGGACGCGGACCGGTGTCATCCCGGGACCTCCATGCTCAGCGCGCTGCCCTCGCCCGGCGCCGAGGTGAAGTCGAGCTTGCCACCCAGCTGTTCGGCGCGTTCCCGCAGCCCCAGCAGCCCGAAGCCGGGGGACGCGCCGCCGTCGCTGCCGGCGCCGTCGTCGCGGACCACGACCCGGACCGAGGCGTCGGCGTAGTCCAGAACCAGCTCGACGCGGTCCGCGCTGGCGTGCTTGCGTACGTTCGTCAGCCCCTCTTGCGCCGTCCGGAAAAGCGCTTCGCGGTGCTCTTCCGGCAGCGGCCGCTCGGCACCGGAGACCGCCAGCTCGGCCGGGACTCCCGCTTCGGAAACCAGCGCCCGCAACGCGTCCGGCAACGGCGTCGGCCGCGGTTCGCGCAGCGCCTTCACCGAGCGACGCACCTCGGAAAGCGCGTTCTCGGCCTGCTCCTGCGCTTTCGCGAGGACTTCGTCGGCCTTGCCCGGGTCGATCGGCAGCACCGCCCGTGCGGCCTTGACCTGCATCTGGACCACGGTCAGCGAGTGCCCGAGCCCGTCGTGGATGTCGCGCGCGACGCGGTTGCGTTCCTGCGCCGTCGCGAGCCGTTCGGCTTGGGTGGCGTAGTCGCGCAGCTTCTCGTGCGCCTCGGCGAGTTCGCCGCGCGAGCGCTGTTCGCGCAGCAGCAGTTCGGTGATGACGGCCGCGAACAGCACCGAAACCAGCGTGCCGAGGCCTTCCCGCAGACCTGCACCCAGTGACATCCCGAGGTGCACGAGCGGCACCACCGCGATGACGAGCGCGATCACCGGCAGCGGCAGGCGCAGCAGCACGCACTGGCTGACCAGCACGACGAGGAACAGCGTCGCGCCGGCACCGGCGTTGATCGTGAACGTCACGAAGGCCAGGGGCAGCTGGACCCCGACGTACGCGGCCGGCCACACCCACCCGTCGCGGCCGCGCACCCAGCCGAAGCCCGCCGTAGCGAGCGCGGTGAAGACCGCGCCGAACACCAACGCGAGCACGGGCTCCCCGGAACCGAGGACCCCGAGCACGATCGAGAGGAAGGCGCCGCAGGTCAGCACCCCGAGGGCCCGGGTCACGGTGCCACTCTGCGGGGTTCGACGGCCGCGGTCAACCACTCGCTCACGCGGCCGCCCGGAGCTCCTCCGCTTACGCTGGGACCGACGGCGAAGCCGAGACGGGAGTCCGACATCGATGTCAGTCCTCTGGGGCGTGTCCTTCGACGCCACTCCGCTGTCCGGGGTCGTGGTCGAGTTCCTGAAGACGGCGCACCGGTTCGCCGGGCACCGCGTCCACCTCGACCTCGGCTACGACATCAAGGCCGACAAGGGCGCCTTCTTCCGGCCCTACCGCGACGAAGCCGGGCTGCTACCGGGGTGGGTCACGCTCGACCGCGTCGACGGCGTCGACGGGATCCGCGGCTACGACGGCGAGTTCGTCGAGCGGGTCCTGCGCGAAGTCGTCCAGCACGGCGACGAGACGCTGCGCCCCGAGATCGACCGGATCGCCGGTGAGCTGGCCGGGAAGATCGTGGCCACCTGGGAACGCCTCGGCGTCACGATGGTGATGGTGGAGAACGGCACCCTGCCCGAGAACCTCACCTACACCGAAGCGCTCTACCGCGCGATCGACCGCTACGGCGCCCGCCACCGCCTCGGCCGGTTCGTGTTCTGGCGCGACCACGACCTCATGTGGCAGAGCGAACCGGGCATCGCCAAGTACGGCCGGTTCCCGTACCCCGGCGTCCCCGCGCCGCGGAACTCGCCGCACATCCACTACTTCGCGCTCCACGAACAGGCGAAGGCCCGGACGCTGGAGTGGGTGCCGGACCTGCGCGCCATCGACGTCCTGCCCAACGCGTTCGCCATCGCGCCCGCACGGGTCGACGAGCGCAACGCGGGTTTCCGGCGTGACCACGGCATTCCCGACGACGTCCCGCTGCTCGCCCGGATCACGCGGATCATCCCGCAGAAGCGCATCGACCGGGACCTGCGCCTGCTCACGCTGCTGCCGGACGTGTGGCTGTTCGTCGCCGGCGACGTCGACGAGACCCCGGCGGAGCACGCGCGCCTCACCGGCCTCGCGACCCGGCTCGGCGTCCGCGACCGCGTCGTGTTCGGCGGCTGGCTGACGCCGTACGACACGGCCGTGCCCGGCCGCTATTCGGTGCGGGATCTGCTGGCGCACGCGACGGTCGTGTCGTTCCTGACCTCGTATGACTACGAGAGCTACGGCAACCCGGTCAGCGAGGCGATCGCCTCCGGGACGCCGTACGTCACCAGCGGGTACGAACTGTACGACGTCGTGTACGGCCGCAAGGGATTCCGGGCGCCGGTGCTGGACATCCGGGCCCGCGACCTGCCGGACGCGGCGTTCGCGCGCGAGGTTTCCGAGCTGATCACCGACGAAGGGAAACGGGCGGAAGTGGTGCGGGCGAACTCCGAACTCGGGCAGGCGCACTTCGGGACGCGGGTCGTCGACGACCTCGTCGACCGGCTCTACCCGCCGCCGATGGGGGCCGGCACGCGGCTTTCCGTCGTCCTGCCGGTCTACAACGAGGCCGCGAACCTGCCGGAAGTCCTGCGGACGCTGCACGACCAGCGTGACGGCGACGCGCCGCTCGACAAGAGCCGGTACGAGGTCGTGCTGGTCGACAACAACTCGACCGATGACACCGTGGCCGTCGCGCGTGCTTTCGCGGCGTCGCACCCGGACCTGGCGCTGCACGTCATCCACGAGCCCGAGCAGGGCGTGTCGTGCGCGCGGCGGGCGGGCATGGACTTCGCCGCGGCGCGCAGCCGGAACCGCCCCGACACCGATCCGGGCGAGCGGTTCTACCTCGTGTCGGCCGACGCGGACTGCCGCGTCGACCCGCACTGGCTGAGCGAGCTGTTCGCCGCGATGGAGTCGAGCAAGGCGGCGATCGGCGTCTGCGACTACTACTACGACTTCGAGCACTTCACCGGACGGCCACGGCTGTGGGACGCGATCCAGCGGACGCTGCGGTGCCGCGCCGTCACGTTCTCGCTGTTCGGCGGCTTCCCGGACGGCAAGGGTTTCGCCGTCGAGCGGGACGCCTACGAGCGCGCGGGCGGCATCGAGATCTTCTACCAGCTGCAGGACGGGAAGTTCGTCAGCCACCTGTCCGACGACTGGGACTTCGGGATCAAGGTGGCCAGTGGCGGCGACGCGATCACCTACGCGCCGCGCTCGCGCGTCGAGATCAACCCGCGTCGCGTCGACCACGCCATCGACGAGGTCATCGCCGGCCGGGCCTACGGCTCCGACGGCATCATCGTCATGCGCGACATCCGGCCGTCGGTGCCGGCCGTCGCCGCGGATCTGACCGAGGCCGAGGCGCTTCAGGCGTGGGAGTTCTCGATCAAGGACTTCACGCCGAAGAACACGATCCTGCCGGTGCTCCTGACACCCACGCTGCTGGAGGACGACGCCGTCATCGCGTTCTTCGGCGCAGATCTGGCGTCGCGGCTCGCGCGGCGGATCGCCGAGATCCGCGACGAGATGCGCGTCGTCGACTTCACGCCGATCCACGCGTACAAGACGCCGTCGTACCGGCTCTACCTCGAGTTCGCCGACGAGCTGTTCGCCTGCCTGCGGCGGCACGTCGGCGACGACATCGGCTTCCCGCCGCCGCTTCCGCCGTGCCTGGCGGAGATCCCGGCGGAGCGCTTCGCGGAGTTCGTCCACTACTACTGCGAGGACCGGGAATCCGGAGAGGCCCACAACTACTTCGGCAACGGAGGGGTGTTCTGATGACCCTCGCCTATGAAGAGGCGATCGGCTCGCTGCACACGCTCGACCCGGCGTGGCCGCGGCCCGCCGTGCTCGACGTCCTGGAGGCGCCGGAGAACCGGCACCTGCTCGACTTCGTGCAGGAGGACCCGTTCGGGGCGCACGTCTTCCCGGGCAACGTCCCCGGCTCGCCGTCGGAGTTCCTGCGCGACCTGGACGCGCAGCTGGCTTCGTCGAAGCCGATCCACCTGTGGTCCTACATCCCGACGTGCGCGTACCGCTGCCGGTTCTGCCAGTACCCCGTGGTGCTGGTGAAGGGCAAACCCGAGGTGCAGTACGAAAAGGCGAAGCACTGGGTCGACCTCAACATCGCCGAGGCCAAGCTGTGGCTCGACGCCGTGCCTCATCTCGCGGGCGCCGAAGTCGGGGAGTTCAACGTCTTCGGCGGCACGCCGTCGCTGCTGCCGGAGCCGGAGATCCGCCGCCTGCTGGAGTTCTACCGCTCGGAGTTCGGCTTCACCGCCGACACGACGATCCGGTTCGAGGGCGACCCGAGCACGTTCACCCCGGCCAAGCTCGAGCTGCTGCGGGACCTGGGGTGCACCAAGCTGTCCAGCGGCGTCCAGTCGTTCGACGACCACGTGCTGGAGCTGTGCGGCCGCGAGCACAGCGCCGAGATGTGCGTCGACTTCGTCCGCAACGCGGCGTCGCTGGGCTTCGAGTGGGTCAGCATCGACCTTATGTACGGCCTGCTCGACCAGACCCTCGACAGCGTCCGCCGCGACCTCGACGTCGTGCTGGAGAACGAAGTCACGGCCGTCGTGTGCACGAAGCTGCACCTGGCGTCCTACAGCGACACCCGCACCGGCGTCACCGGCGAGAAGCCGGCGGCGTGGCAGCTGCCGGCGTACCGGGACAAGCTGGTGCGCGACGGCCACCGCTGGCCGACGCTCGGCGAGCAGTACCAGATGCGGGAGCTGCTCACCGACGGACTGCGTGCCGCGGGCTACACCGAGCACCCGACGATGTACTTCGCGCGCGCCGGCCTCGGGCCCGAGAAGTGGAAGGCCATCATGGTCGACCAGGACAAGCAGGAGGCCGAAGTCGCGATCGGGCTGGGTGGTTCGTCGAGCTGCCGGGCCTCCGAGGCGATCACCGACGTCAACTCCCGCCGCTACATCGAGACTGTTTCGTCCGGCCGGATTCCGCTGGGCTCGGCGACGCGGTTCACGCCCGAAGCCCAGGAGGCCCGGGCGGTGAAGATGGCGCTCACGACGTTGCAGCCGCTGCGGGATTCCTTGCACGCCGAGCGGTTCCCGGGGCGGTCGCTGTTCACGGAACCGTGGCTGGGGAAGTTCCGGTCGCTGGCCGCGCGGGGCCTCGTCGAGCTACGGCCGGACGACGGCGTCGTCGAACTCACCCGGGCGGGGGAGGTGCTGGTCGAGGCGATCATCACCACCGAGCTATAGATCACCACATCGAGTGACACAGCGCTCGCGGGGAGCGACAAGGGCAGGCAGCATGGGGTTCGCCCGTGCCCGTACCGAGATCGGAGCCCCGATGAGCCGAACCGTTGCCGGACACGACGAACGGCGGTGGCGGGCGCGCCTCGCCGGGGCGGGCGCGCTGGCCGCGTTCGCTTCGCTGGTCGTCGCGATGCCTGCCGAAGCCGCGCCCGACTACTCGCTCGCCGACACGAACTTCGCGGGCACGCAGATCGCCCTGCACGAAGGCGTCGTGCCGGGTTCCGCCCGCGCCGACACGACCGACCAGACGCTCGGCCACGACGTCAGCGGGCACCAAGGTGCCGTCGACTGGGCCGCGGCGGCAGCCGGCGGTGCGAAGTTCACCTACGTCAAGGCGACCGAAGGCACCGGGTTCGTCAACCCGCAGTACGGCCAGCAGTACGACGGCGCGCACGCGGCGGGCCTGATCCGCGGCGCGTACCACTTCGCGCGGCCCGACATCTCGGGCGGCGCGGAGCAGGCGGAGTACTTCATCGCCCACGGCGGCGGCTGGCGTTCGGACGGCAAGACGCTGCCGGGCGCGCTGGACATCGAATACAACCCGTACGGCGATGTCTGCTACGGCAAGAACCAGGCCGACATGACGGCGTGGATCACCGACTTCACCCGGACGTACCTGGCGAAGGTCAAGCGGAGCGCGCTGATCTACACCAGCACGGCGTGGTGGAAGCAGTGCACCGGCAACGCGTCCCGGTTCGGGAACACGAACCCGCTGTGGCTCGCGCGCTACGGCCCGGAGGTCGGCGAGCTGCCGGCGGGCTGGGACAAGCAGAGCATCTGGCAGTTCGCGCGCGGCGGCGGCCTGCCGGGCGACCAGAACTACTACAACGGCCCGTTCGGCCGGGTCGTCGCGTTGGCCGGGGGAGCGGCTTAACGCTCCCAGCGGCCCTTGAGGTCCGGCCACGGCGGCCGGCGCAGCACGGCGAGCGTGCCGAGGGTCGCCGCCACCAGGCCGGTGCCGACGGCCAGCACGGCGATGCGCGTCGCGTCGACCGCCGGCTCGAACTTGGCCTGGCCCTCGCGGATCGCGAAGACACCGGGTGGGCTGGTCACGGTGATCACCGTCGTGCCGTCGGGGGTCTCGTAGGGTTCGCCGAACAGCCGTGGGGTGCTTTCGTGTCGTCTCGGCAGGCCTCGCAGCGTCATGACTGCTCATCGAACCCGCAAATCCGGCCGCTGACAAGATCGGACAAGCTGCTTGCCGCTTCCGTGACCGGCTCCCTACGATCGGTCGGGGAGTGGTGACGCCGACGTCGCCACGAAGTCCTTTGTGGACCGGGAGGCACCGTGCGAGCAGCCCACCGAATCGCCCTGCTGGCCACGGTTTCCGCACTGGTGGTCGCCTCGGCGCCCGGCGCGGACGGCGCGGGGCCCGCCTGGTTCACGTCGTGGGCGCAGTCGCAGGACGGGCACGCGGACGCGCCGGTGTCCGGCCAGTCGCTGCGGATGATCACCCACCTCAGCCAGGGCGGCGACGCCGTGCGCGTCCGGCTCCAGAACACCTTCGGCACCGGACCGCTGACCATCGGGCACGCCACCGCCGGCCTCAGCACGAGCGGCGCCGAGGTTTCCGGGACGCGCGATCTGACGTTCGCCGGGAAGTCTTCGGTGACGATTCCGGTCGGCGGAGACGTCTGGAGCGACGAAACCCGCCTCGTGACGCGCCCGGACACGAATCTCGCGGTGAGCATGTTCGTGGCGGGAACGGCCACGCCCGGCCGTCACGGCGCGGGGCTGCGGGACAACTACCTGAGCGCGCCGGGCTCGGGGGACCACACCGCCGATACTTCGGCCGCCGCTTTCACGTCGACCGTCGGCTCGACGTACGTGGTCAGCGCCGTCGACGTGCACAACACTTCGCTGAAGGGCACGGTCGTCCCGTTCGGCAGCTCGGTGGTCGACGGGATCGGCAGCACGAACTGCGGTCCGGGGTGCACCCAGCTCGGCGCGGACCGCCGCTGGACCGACGACCTGGCGCGGCGGATCGTCGCGGAGGCACCCGCTTCGGCGCAGCTGGCGGTGGCCAACGCGGGCGTTTCGGGGACGACGAGCGCACCTTCGTGCCCAGGGATGCCGCCGTCGGTGGCGGGCCTGGACGCGGGCAGCCGCCTCGACCGCGACGTCCTGGCGCTGCACGGCGTCACATCGGTGATCTACTACTACGGCACGAACGACCTGGCGTACGGCTGCGACGCGGCGGCGATCCTTTCCAGTTACCGAGCCGTCTTCGAGCGGCTGCGCGCGGCCGGGATCGCCGTGTACGTCACGCCGAGCACGCCCCGCCCGGGGTACAGCGACGCCGCGAACCTGGCGCGGCACGAGATCGGCCTGTTCGTCTCCCGCTGGTCTTCGTGCGGCGGCACGTGTTCCGGCGTGGTGAACTTCGACGAGGTGCTGAAGGACCCGTTGAAGCCGAACATCATCCTCCCGGCGTACGACAACGGCGACGGAATCCACGCGAACGCGGCGGGCCAGCAGGCATTGGCGGACTTCGTCTCGCTGCCGCTGCTGGCCGGCTCCGCGCGTCGATGACCCGATCCGGGCGGGTTCTTCACACGATGGCGTGACCTCGCGAGTCGGAGCGACCGGAGTGTGCCCGCGGGTCCGCAAAGTACGTCCGGTGATGAACAACTCGATGGACGACGCGGGCTGCTGCCTGCTGTCGGTGGCCTGGAACGTCGCCCCGCTGACCGAAGGGCGGCCGGACTCCCGGCGCGGTGACCTCCGGCGCACCGTCGTCTCCGTGTGCCGCGCCGCGGGGCACGGCGCCCGCGACTGGGCCACGCGCAACGGCACCGGGGCGGAGGCCGAGTACCGGCCGTTCCTGCAGCTCGCCGACGTCGCCTACGAGATCGCCACGTTGCTGCAATTGGTCGAGGACTTCCTGGTGCCCGACCTCGAGCGCGAACACCGCCGGTGGGCCGAGATCGAAGAGCTCACTTCGCGGCTGATGGAGCTCGCCGAGTGGACGTCCGCGTTCTTGAGCTTGTCAGGGTCCGCCTTACGGGCGTAAGGTCCGTCCTGACAAAGGAGGGTTTCATGACCGCGGTGATCGCACGGTGTTCGTTCTGCGCGAAGCCGAACACGGAGGTGGACACGCTCGTCGGCGGTCCGGGGGTGTTCATCTGCGACGGGTGCGTCCAGCTGTGCGTCTCGGTGATCGACGGCAAGCCGTCGGACGCGCCGCTCATCGCGCCGTGGGAGCACGACCTGCCGCTCGAACAGGTTTTGCAGAACCTCGGCCCGGTCTCGGCGGCGACCACGCAGGTGCAGCAGAACCTGGCCGCGTGGGTCGGCAAGGCGCGGACCCTGGGCGGCACGTGGGCACAGATCGGCGAGGCGCTGGGGATGACCCGCCAGTCTGCGTGGGAGCGGTTCGGTTCGGCTACGGCTTGACGAGTTTGACGCCTACGCCGGCGTAGAGGCCGTCTTCTTCGGGGTCGACGACCGCGGCGAGCCGGTCCGGCCGCCAGTTCGCGGAGGTGGTCAGCCCCGGTTCGACGAGCTCGAAGCCGTCGAAGAGGGCGAGCACCTCGTCGCGTGAGCGCGGGTAGATGCTGTCCTGCGTCGACCGCATGGTCTCGGCGATCTTGGGGTCGCGCAGGATGGCGAAGTCGTTGGTGAGATGGGTGAGCGCGAGGTGGCTGCCGGGCGCGAGCGCGTCGCGGTAGGTGGCGAAGATCCGGCTGACGTCCGGCAGGTAGTGCCCGAGGGTGATGGCGAGCAGCCCGACGGGTTGCGTGAGGTCCAGCAGGTCGTTGACAGGCCCGGAGCCGAGCACGGCCGCGGTGTCGGTGGCGTCGGCCTCGAAGGCCCCGGCGTGGGGATTGTCCTTGAGCAGCATGAGACTGTGCGCGACGGCGACGGGTTCGTAGTCGACGTAGACGACCTTGGCCGCGGCATCGACGGCCTGGGCGACTTCGTGGACGTTGCCGACGGTCGGGATCCCGGAGCCGAGATCGAGGAACTGCCGGATGCCCTGCTCGAGCATGAACCGCACGACACGGCGCAGAAAGGCCCGGTTCCGCCGGGCAACGGTGGCGACCTGAGGTTGGATGGCCTCGAGTTTTTGGGCGACGGCCCGATCGGCGGCGAGGTTGTGCGCCCCGCCGAGGAGGTAGTCGTAGATCCGGGCGGCGCTGGGCCGGGAAAGGTCGGCCCCGGGCGGGATCCAGTCCACGCCTTCCTGATCGGTCATCGCTTCCCCCTCGAATCGGCTCGGACCACCCTAGCGGGTCCGGTCGCCGCCGTCCTCGGAGTCCGGTTACTCACCCAGCTGGAAATGCCAGACGACCATCGCCGGCGCACCCGCGCTGACGGCTCGTGCTGCTTCGGGCACCATGTCGGCGAGACACCACGGCCACAATTCCCACGGACCAATCTCTCCGAGCGTGCTCGTGCGCCCCGATCGTTCGCCGGTCGGCAATCGAGGTTCCTCGCAGCGGCGCACCTGCAGTCCCACAGGCAGCGCGGCACGGAGGTAGTCCCCGATCGGGTGGCGGTAGGAACTCAGCCGTCCAGGCCGGCCATCATCCTGGCGCACGGGTGGAACCGCGCCCTGCGCCACGCGCTCGGGGTGCATGTCGGCGAGCACGAGGTGTCCGCCCGGACGCAGCACCCTGGCGAACTCCGCCATGACCGGCTCGAGCGTCTCGATATGCGTCAGCGCCAAGGCACAAACGACCAGATCGACCTCGGCTACCGGGAGCCGGCGCAGATCACCGAGCACGAACTCGGCTTGCGGCACCCGGACACGCGCCCGGGCGAGCATGTCGGGCGAGCCGTCCACACCGACGACCCGATGGCCACGCCCGGCGAGGAACTCGGCATAGCGCCCAGTCCCGCAGGCGGCATCGAGCGCAACTCCCACGGGCAGCGCGTCCACGATCTCCTTGACCACGGGCTCGTCGAGGTCGAACGCCGAGTTGGGCCGGTCGTACGTCGCCGACCACAGCCGATAGCCCGTAACCGTATCGACCCGCTCGACGTCCACGGCGGCGTGCGCCAGCGCCTCGTCGGCGAGCACGCTCCGGATCTCCGCGATGCGCGCCTCCACGAAATCGCGGTCGAACTCTCCGGTGAACGCGCGCAGCAAGGCAAGGCCTTCAAGCCCGAGCAGGTACGCCCGCGGGTCTTCATGGATCACGCGGCGGAGGCTAACAATGGGCGTCCAGGGGGAGCCATCGAATTACGGCGCCCACTCAGGTGACGGCGAGCGAATATGCGCGATCGTTGAAGTAGCTGCCGAAGCACCGGGCCATGTCGTTGCAGTTCTGGTTCGAGGTGACGCCATTGCCGTTGAAGCCCGTCTCGCTCCAGAAGGTGACGGAGCACCGGGAATCAGCCTTGATGACATACGAGCTGATGCGGCCGGCGACCTTCACGCCGTTGGAGAAGTGACGCACGTCGAGGTTTCCTTCGGACGCCTCGTTCACGTCCTTGGCGGCGTCGCAGTAGGTGCGTCCGTATGCGCTGACGAAGTTGAGGTATCCGCTTCCGCCGTGCCAGTCGGTGCTGTCGAAGACGGTGAGCAGCGGGCTCAGGGAGAGTTCCGTCTGGTAGGACTCAAGGGCGCGCTCGGTGGTGAAGCAGGCTTGCGGGCCACCTGCGAGATCTTGAACGCAGTACGCACCGGCGGAGGCGCTCGCTTCGGCCGGCAGGACGACGACGGTAGCTGCTGCGAGTGCCACGCTTGCGATGGTTCTCCAGGGTTTCATCTTGTGCCCCCTCTGACGTTTCGACCTTCAACCTCCACACGCATGACTCGGTGAGTGGTTTAGTCGGCGGGTGCGGAGGAAGGACTTGGGAGGGACAGTCAGGCAGCTGGTCGGGTACCGACCTGAAGCTCCTGACTGGGGTGATCGCGGACGGGAGCAACGCAAAGGGCCCGTGAGCGGTGGTTATGCTGCTCACGGGCCCTGCAAGTGTGTCCGTCGGGCTGACAGGATTCGAACCTGTGACCCCTTGCACTTACTCGCTAGATCGAGAAGCTGCGCAGTCGTCTCACTGTGACCGTTGTGCAGGCAAGACTTGAGTCCTTGGTCATGGTCATCCTTCGTCATTCGCGTGTGCCATGTGGGCAGAATGTGGGCTGCCGGTCCCCGGCTGGTTGCGAAACGCTTCGGGAGGCCTGCGCTTCCAGCCTTGACCGAGCGAGTCGGCCGCCTGGTCGGTAGTCTTCCTGCGTGCTACAGAACGTTCTCCCAGGCCTTCGCGAGGTTCGCGCGCCGCTGTCGGCCGGGTATGTGTGGTTACTCTCCTTATGGCTGCTTCTAGGCAGAATGTTTGAAAATCGCAGTCTATCAGGTACCGTTTTCGGTCAGATTGTAACTCTAGCAAACTGGGTCGGTAAGCCTGGAACATTGATTGCCGTTTCGTTTCTCGCTTACGTTGTGGGCGTGCTTTCGGTATCTTTGACATCTCTTATTAACGGGCTATCTTTCCGGGTTTTAGGTAGATGGAAGTGGGCTCAGAGGTTACTTCCCAGTCATCGGAGTGATCAGCGAGCCGATAATATGATTGAAGACGCGCTGAAAAGCAGGCTGGTGCGCAGGTATGAGGCTGACAGCGGATTTCAGGCACGCGTTTTGGGACATCTGCGGCGAGCGCGATTCATGTCGGAGAAGTACGGCCATAAGTTGAGGTACGCGTTTATGGTGGACATGCCGGACGACGAGCTGGAGCGCCACGCGAGCGAGAATGCGCTGTTCAGGGCCAATCTTGTCCTCAAGCTCTCCGACGTCGATGGCCACCTTCCTCATGGCCGAACTGATGCTGATTTTGCAAGGTATCGACTCGCCGGCAAGGAAGATCAGATCTATAGCGAGTTCGACCGACGTTGGACTGAGGGTGAATTTAGACTAGCTCTCGCCATTCCTTCTCTGGCTTTATGGATCATTCTGGCGATTGTTGCCGGCCCTTTTTGGTTGGCGGGATTACTATTTTCAATAAGTATTGCGTATATCGGCGCTAAGTCGTTTAGCGATGCGGAAGAATTTCTGTACACTTCTATTCGTTCAGGACGGCTCCCCTTAGAGGGGTTCGACAGTTTGGAGCCGCGTCAGATCTTAATGAAGTCTTATGCAAACCTCTTGGCTGATGACTCGCCTGCGGGGACTCGTGACCCAGCTTCGATCTCGTTGTCAGATAACGAGTTTTATCTAGAAATGAATGATGGAATATCGTTGCCGGAATAGGTCTCGCCTTTTTGGTGATCTACTTCAAGTGGGTGGCCTCTTCGCCATCTCGTCGACCTGGCAACGCCCGATCGCGCCGGGTCAAGGGGGCACCTTCCGCCCGGCTGAGCGTGCTTCTGCGAGTCGCCCCCTTGACGCGGTGTGATAGCCCTCCGGGAGGTCGGCGAGATGGCGACAGGCCGCTCACGGACGCGACCCCGCGCGCGCCCTGTTCACGACAGGACGGGGCCAGTCGTTGCGGGCGAACAACTGGCGCGTCCGGGAGTTCAACGCCGCGCTTAAAGCTGCTGACCTCGGTGTCGCCGGCCTCACCCCGCACAAGCTCCGGCACACGGCAGCGTCCCTCGCCATCGCGGCCGGCGCGGACGTGAAGGTCGTTCAGCAGATGCTCGGGCACGCCGACGCGGCCATGACCCTCAACGTCTACGGGCACCTGTTCCCGGACCGCCTCGATGAGGTCGCGGACGTGCTCGACGCCCGACGTACACAGGCGCTGGCGAGCATGGCGGAGTGATGATCAGCCCCGGGGCATGTGGGCAGAATGTGGGCAGCCCCGGGGCTGAGTCGCGCCCGGAACTACCTCGGGAATGAAAAAAGCCACGTCCACCTGCGTGAACGTGGCCGATCCGGTCGGGCTGACAGGATTCGAACCTGCGACCCCTTGACCCCCAGTCAAGTGCGCTACCAAACTGCGCCACAGCCCGGACCCGCACTCGCTGAGTGCGTGATAAGTACTCTAGCGTGCCCGCCGAACGGCCCTTCACGTGGGGGCCTCATCCGCCTGACCTGCGAAAACGCAAGTCAGGCGGATGGACGCCGGTCACGCTGTGTTGCCCGCGTGGGTCAGGGTCTGCCATGCCACGAACAGGTTGTTCGAGCCCGCCGGGCGCTGGCGCTCCGTCAGTGTCTGCGTGTTCGCCATGGCGATGCCCAGGCGCGTGTGCAGCGCGTTGAACCCCACCTCCGTCACCGGGCCCAAACCGAGGTTCAGCTTGCCGCCGCACAGCCACGATGGCGCTGCCGTGCCCAGCTGGTACTTCGACTGGAACCCCAGCGCCTGGCGCAGGCGCTCGCCCACGTCCGTTCCGTACACGTCCTGGCCCTGGATGCGCAGCGTCTCCGCCACGTCCGCGATCGCGGCGATTCCGTACCCCGTGTGGGTGAAGTCGCGGCAGGTTTCCTGGGTGAGGCCGTCCACGAATGTTCCCTGGCCCTGCCAGTAGCCCACGATCTGGTCCCGTGTGGACAGCCCGCTGCCGGGAACCGTCTTCGGGAGAGCGCCGTCCGAGGACAGGTAGACGTAAGCAGCGACGCGGTTTCGGTAGCGCGTTACCGCCTTGTCGAAGTTCGTCTTGTCCTCGAGGAACACCGAGATCCCTACCGCTGCCTCCATCATGGACAGTTCCCAGTTGCCGTTGCTGTTGCTGCCGTTGATGATTTTGTTCAGGTACACGTTCCTCAGCATCGTGCCGAAGCGGCCCGAGTTCGGCCAGCTCGTGTACGTGTACTTGATGATCTCCGCCGCTCGGGGCCAGGATGAGCCCGCCCAGCCCGTCTGCAACGGCGCGTTGCTGTTGGTGTGGTTCGTGATCGTCGCCGACCACGCGTCCATCAGGGCGATCGCCTTCTGTGCGTACCTCGCGTCGCCGGAGATGTACCAGATCAGGGCGTCCGTGTACGCCGCGATCGCGTCCTCGCGCTCGTCCGTGCAGCCGTTGTTGGGGTTCGAATACGGGCCGCATTCGACCACCGAACGTGGTTTCGGCGTACGGGAAAGGGAAGCGTAAGAGCTGGCGTGCGCTTGGTCGTACGCGGCTTTCCACGGCTGGGCGCCGGCGTTCACCTGCGCCTTCACGAAGTCCAGCTGCGGGCGGCTGACCAGTACGCCCGGGTGCGTGAACGTCGCCGGCGCCGCGGGTGCCGGGGTGGCGACCAGGCCCAGGGCGAGCGGGACCGAGATCGCGAGGGTCAGGACTTTTCTCAAGCGGGACATGGCTCTCCTCGAGACGGCGTTGTCACTCCAGAGCGCGCTGTCCCGCCAGTTTCATGGTCCAGACCATCGGCAGTCAAGACCGGGAGAGTCCTTTCTTCGCCTCCTGAAGAAAAGAGCCGGAAAATTGTTCAGCCCGCTGAACGGAAGGTGTTTTCCGTTCAGCGGGCTGAATCGCCGTACCGTTAGCCGAGACCCGCGCTGACCGCGTTCATCAACGTCCCGGTGTCACCCGACATCTCCCACGCCATCACGCCCAGCAGGCCGCGCTGCTTCAGCCACGTCGTCTTCAACCCGATCGACCAAGCGTCGTCGAACGTCCACCACTGGCCGCCGTTGCCCGTGTAGCACGACGTCGCGACCGCGGCCGTGTCGTGGTAGACCGTGCACGCCGGCACGCTCGCCACGAGGTTCGCGTAACCCCGTGTTCCGGCTTCCTCGGCGAACTGGCCCGGCGCCGCGCCGGTCGCCGACTGCCACTCGCCGTGCTTCCCGCCGTCCGCGACGCCCTGCCAGCCTCGGCCGTAGAACGCCAGCCCCAAGGTCAGCCGCCGGGGATCGACGCCCGCGTTCGTGTACGCGTTGATCGCCGCTTCCGCGCTGAAATGGAAGTTGTACGGGTCGTCCGCGTCCGCATAGAGGTTGCCCTGGTGTCCGGTGCGGTTCGGCTCCCACGAATTGTCACTGCCGGAACCGTGGAAGTCGTACCCCTGCACGTTCGCGACGTCCAGATAGCTGAACACCTTGGACAGATCCCAGCCGGACGCCACCTTCGCCGGGTCGGCCGGGGTGAACGCGTGCAGCTGGTAGCGCTTGCCGGTCGTCGCGCCGTACGCGTCGAGCTGCGTGCGGAACTCGGCCAGCAGCGCCGTCAGGTTGTTCTTGTCGTTCGGGCTCCAGTGGTTGCCCGGGTGGCCGTCGGCGCTCGCGGGCCATTCCCAGTCGAGGTCGATGCCGTCGAAGATGCCGGCCGCCGTGCCCGGCCCGCCCGCGCCGCCGTAGGACGCGATGTTGCCCTTGATCCACGTGTCGATGCACGACGCGACGAACTTCTTCCGCGACGCGTCGGTGGCCGCGACGTCGGAGAAGTACTTCGAATACGTCCAGCCGCCCAGTGAGACCAGCACCTTCAGGTTCGGGTGCTTCGCCTTGAGCTTCTTGAGCTGGTTGAAGTTGCCGCGCAACGACTCCCAGCCCGTGTCGGCCACGCCATCCACCGACTGCGCCGCCGAGAAGGGCCGCGAGTAGTCGGCTTCGGCGTCGCCCGCGCCGTCACCCTGGTTGGGGTCCTGCGGGTTCGCCGTGGTGCCCTTCGTGACGCCGGACAGGCACGTCAGGTTCACCGGGTCGATGTTCTCGAACGCGTACAGCAGGTGCGTCAGCTTGGCTGCCGCACCCGACGTCTCGAGGTTCTTCACGAAGTACTGGCGCCCGTAGATGCCCCACTGCACGAAGTAGCCGACCTTCGCGTACCCGGAAACGATGTCGCCGGTCCGCGCGGTCACCGCGGTGCTCGGCGCCGACACGTTGTCGTAGCCGTCCCGGGCGCGCACCGTGAAGGTGTACGAAGTGGACGGTGCCAGCCCGGTCACGACGGCGGACGTCGTGGTCACCGTCGTCGCCAGCGAGGCACCGCGGTAGACGTCGTAACTGACGACCCCGGTGTTGTCCGTCGAAGCGTTCCAAGCGAGCGACACGCTTCCCGAGTCGGCGGCCGTCGATCGCAGTCCACCCGGTGCCGAAGGCGGAGACGTGTCGTCGGCCGGGTTGTTGGTGGTCACGGCCAATGCCGCACTGGCCGGCGAAGTGGTTCCCTTGGAGTCCTTGGCCTTCACCGTGAACGAGTAGGCGGTGCTCGGCGTGAGCCCGCTGATCGTCGCGCTCGTCCCGGTCACCGACGCGGCCAGCGAAGCCCCTTGGTAGACGTCGTAACCGGTCACCGGCAGCGAACCGGCGGCCGAGGCGTTCCAGGCCAGCGCGACCGTCTTGGTCGTCTTCGCGACCAGCCGCAGGTTGGCCGGCGCGCCCGGGGGAGTGTCGGGTGAACCGTCGCAGTTCGCGTTGTCGACGCGGCACTGCGCCGGCGTCGCGGCGGTGCTGAGCCGGAAGGTCGGGCTGTACGGGTAGGTGTTGCGGCCCGGGGCCAGCGTCGCGATGTAGTACGCCGGGGTGAGCGTGACCTGGGTGCCGTTCTGGGTCACCGTGCCGTTTTCGCCGGTCGAAGCGGTGACGCCGGCGGGCAGCGCGAAGGTGATCGCCCAGTTGCTCACCGACGCGGTGCC
This sequence comes from Amycolatopsis ponsaeliensis, assembly GCF_030182635.1. Taxonomy (NCBI): domain Bacteria; kingdom Bacillati; phylum Actinomycetota; class Actinomycetes; order Pseudonocardiales; family Pseudonocardiaceae; genus Amycolatopsis; species Amycolatopsis ponsaeliensis. Next base: position 79,946 of record NZ_JAPZLD010000029.1, on the reverse strand, counting down.
GGTGTTGGCGACCGTGTAGGTGCCGGTCGTCCCGCTCAGCGCGAGGGTGGCGGTCAGCGAACCGGCCGCGGCGGCGGGCGGGGCCAGCGCCGCGACGCCGCCGGCTGCTATCAGTACGGCGGCGAGCGCGGAGCGTAGTCGTGCGGGAGTGCGTCTCATGGCGGTTCTCCAAGCGGCACGCGGGGACGAGGTGGTCTAGACCACGTCCGAATGTAACCCGCGCCGGGACAACCGGTCCAGACCACATCGATCAAGACGAAACGGGCGCGCCCCCGAACGGTCGAAGCCGTTGTCCGAACGGGGGTTTCACCGCCCGGTGAAGGTCGCCTTCCCGGGTCCGTCGGCGAGGAACGACTTCACGGCACCCCGGAGGTCCTCGGTCTCGAACAGCTCCGCGGCGATCGACGTGATGTGCGCGTTCGCCTCCGGGACACCGCCGGCGGAAAAGTGGTCGAGGACGCGCTTGGTCGCCGCATGGGCTTGTGTCGGGCCCTCGGCCAACCGCGCGGCGAAGGCCCGGGCCTCAGCGTCGAAACCCTCGTCCGGCAGGACGCGGTTGACGACGTTCCAGCGCTCGAGCGTCGCGGCGTCGTAGGTGTCGCCGGTCATCACGAACTCCTTGGCGCGCCCGACGCCGGCCCGCGCGGCGAGCCGCTGGGTGCCGCCCATGGTCGGCGTCAGCCCGACGACCTTCTCGACCAGCCCGAACTTCGCGCGCGTCGCGGCGAGGATGATGTCGCACGCCACGGCGACCTCGAACGCCCAGGTCAGGCACAGGCTGTGTGCCGCGAACACCGTCGGGAACGGCAGGGCCGCGATCCGGTCCGGCACCGCGAGCATTTCGTCGAAGAGCACCTTCGCCTCGGCGGGCGAGCCCTGCGCGTCGAACAGCGAGACGTCCACCCCGCCGCTGACGAGCTTGCCCTCGGCGCGGATCAGCAGCGCCCGCGCGGGCGCCTGCTCCAGCGAATCGAGCGCCGACGACAGCGACGACTGCAGGGAAGCCGTGTAGAGGTTCAACGGCGGAGCGTCGATGGTCAGGACGGCGAGCCCGCCGTCACGGTCGAGGCGGGCCAGGTCGGTCATGTTCACCCTGCTTCTTCGGCGGCGACGATGTCGTCCCAATACTGCTGGGCCTCCGGGCGCCAGTCGACGTGTTTGTGATGGAACAGTTCCGCCGCTTTCGTCCCGCTCCACTTCGCCGGCAGGAGCTCGGCGGGCAGCTGCGGGTCGAGGAACGGGAACCGCCGCCACTCGTGCACCAGCTCGGTCTGCGCGCGCAGCACAGCGCGGCCGCCGGTGGGGTGCAGGCCGGTGAACCGGTCGATGAAGTCCTCGTAGCGGTCCTTCAGCTCGGTCAGGTCCCACGATCGGGCGACCATCGTCTCCTGTTCGCCCACCTCGCCGTAACCGGCGGTGAAGGACATCGCCTGGGCGTCGAGGCCGAGCTCGCTGACGATCTGCTGGGCCTCCCGCTGGCGGGACAGGTCCGGGCTGACCCACACGCCGGCGACGGGCGAGCCGAAGCCCGCCCAGGTCAGGCGCGTGCGCAGGCGGTGGCGCAGGTCGCGCTTGGCCTCCGGCACGGAGACGATCAGCATCAGCCACTGGCCGTTCCAGGGGCGCTCTTCGCGGCCGAACGCGTAGATCCGCTCGGCGCCTTCGGTCAGGAGCCGGCGGCCCGGCGGCGTCAGCGACCAGCGCACGCGGCGCCCGACGCGCTCGGAGACCATCCAGCCCTCGGCGGCGGAGCGGGCCAGCGCCTGCCGCGCCGACTTCTCCTCGATGTCGAGGATGCCGAGCACCTCGACCAGCATCGACGTCCAGACCGGCTTGTCCCGCGGCAGCGTGTACTCGCCGAGCACGGTCATCAGCAGCGACCGCGCGCTGGCGTGGCTGACCTCGCGCCGCCGGCTCACCGTGGGCCGGGGCGCGGACGGGCGGCCTTCCCTCGGTTTCGGCCTTCGGCCGAGGGTGACCGGGGGAGCGGATTCGCCCATGCTGTTTCACCTCACTGCTCGGGAGTATCGACAACCGAACAGATTACCCACACTGAGTGATCAAAGCGCCACCGGACACACACAGTCGGTGGGTTTGACCATGATCTGACAGTTCAGCACGGGCCCGTAGACTTGGCTACCTCATGAGCGCAACTCTCGTCGCGAAGGACCTGGCCGCGGGCCACGGTGACCGCATCCTCTTCTCCGGCCTCGACCTCGTGGTCGCGCCCGGCGACGTCGTCGGCTTGGTCGGCGTCAACGGCGCCGGGAAGTCGACGCTCCTGCGGACGCTGGCCGGGCTCGCCAAGCCCGATGACGGCGAGATCCGGCTGAACCCGCCAACCGCGACCGTCGGGCACCTGCCCCAGGAGCCCGAGCGGCGCGAAGGCGAGTCGGTGCGCGCCTTCCTGGCGCGGCGCACCGGCGTGGCCGCGGCGCAGGCGGACCTCGACGCGGCGACCGAAGCCCTCACCGCGGGCGAAACCGGTGCGGACGACCGCTACGCCGTGGCCCTCGACCGGTGGCTCGACCTGGGCGGCGCCGACCTCGACGAACGGGCCGCCGAAGTGGCGGCCGACCTCGGGCTCGCCGTCGACCTGGACCAGCCGATGACGTCGCTCTCGGGCGGGCAGGCCGCGCGCGCCGGGCTCGCGTCGCTGCTGCTGAGCCGCTACGACGTCTTCCTGCTCGACGAGCCGACCAACGACCTCGACCTGGACGGCCTCGCTCGGCTGGAGCGGTTCGTGTCCGGGCTGCGGTCGGCGACCGTGCTGGTCAGCCACGATCGCGAGTTCCTCGCCCGGACCGTCGACCGCGTCGTCGAGCTGGACCTGGTGCAGCAACAGGTCAACGTCTACGGCGGTGGCTACGAGGCCTACCTCGAAGAACGCGAGGTCGCGCGCCGGCACGCGCGTGAGGACTACGAGGAGTTCGCCGACACGAAGTCCGCGCTCGAAGCGCGCGGGCGGATGCAGCGGGCGTGGATGGAGAAGGGCGTCAAGAACGCCCGGCGGAAGCAGCCCGACAACGACAAGAATGCCCGCAAGTTCCGCGCGGAGGCGACCGAGAAGCAGGCGTCGAAGGCCCGGCAGACCGACCGGATGATCGAGCGTCTGGACGTCGTCGAGGAGCCGCGCAAGGAGTGGGAGCTGCGGATGGAGATCGCCGCGGCCCCGCGGGCGGGCGCGGTCGTCGCGACCCTGCGTGGCGCGGTCGTCCGGCGCGGCGGGTTCACGCTCGGGCCGGTCGACCTGCAGATCGACTGGGCGGACAAGGTCGCCATCACCGGCGCGAACGGCGCGGGCAAGTCGACGCTGCTGGCCGCGATGCTCGGCCGGCTCGACCCGGACGAAGGCAGCGCGACGCTCGGGCCCGGCGTCGTCGTCGGCGAGGTCGACCAGGCGCGGCAGCTGTTCCTCGGCGACGGCCCGCTCGCCGAGGCGTTCGCGCGCGAGGTGCCGGAGCTGGCCGACGCCGACGTCCGGACGCTGCTGGCCAAGTTCGGGCTCAAGGCCGCGCACGTGCTGCGGTCCGCGGCGACGCTCTCGCCGGGCGAACGCACGCGCGCGGCGCTGGCCCTGCTGCAGGCCCGCGGCGTGAACCTGCTCGTGCTGGACGAGCCGACCAACCACCTGGACCTGGCGGCGATCGAGCAGCTCGAAGCGGCGCTGGACAAGTACCCGGGCACGCTCCTGCTGGTGACGCACGACCGCCGGATGCTCGATGCCGTGCACGTCACCCGGCGTCTCGAGGTCGACGGCGGCAAGGTCCGCGAGCTGTGATCGTCCGCGAGGCGGGTCGCGACGACGGCGACTTCCTCGCCGACATGCTCGTGGCGGCCGTCAACTGGTCGCCGGAGTGGAAGAAGAAGAGCCGCCGCCGGGTGCTGGCGGCACCGAACACCGCCCACTACATCGCCGGCTGGCCACGGGAAGACGACCTGGGCGTGGTCGCCGAAGCGGACGGCGAACGCGTCGGCGCGGCCTGGCTGCGCTTCTTCCCGCCCGGGGAACCGGGGTACGGGTTCGTCGCCGCCGACGTCCCCGAGCTGACGATCGGCGTCGCCGCCCCCTGGCGCGGACGCGGCGTCGGGCGGGCACTCCTGCGGGCGATCGAAGCGCGCGCCCTCGAAGCGGGCATCGGGCGGATCGCCCTGAGCGTCGAACGGAAGAACTTCGCGCAGCGGCTGTACCTCGCGGAAGGCTACGAGGTCGTGGGCGCGGGCTCCGCGGATTCCGACACGATGGTCAAGATCCTCACCTGATCCGGTATTCACTGCCGGTGTAACGACGTCCGGTACGGCTCCGACCTATCACCGTTCAGCGATCGAGTGGACGGCGGAGACATGACGGCCAACCGGAGCGAAGTTTCGGGCACCGAATCCTTGTGGCACATTTCGGGCGGCGTCGGCCCCCTGAAGATCAGCTTGGGGATCCCTTACCGGCCAGGGCTGATCGCCGACATCATCCGGGCCGAGATCGTGGACCCGCTGACCTTGCTGCTGCAGAAGGTGCTCCACACGACCGACTTCGTCGGGGGCATGCCTTCGTCGGTGCCTCGCCGGGACCGGATGCCGAAGGTGCTGGACGTCGACCAGCTCCGCGCCCGGCTCGGTCCGGCGAACCGCCCGCCGCGCCACCCGGAACCGGTGCGCGTCACCGGCGTGTTCTCACCCGCCGTGCTGCTCAACGCCGGGTGGTGGGAGCGCGCCAGGGGCGGCTCGGATCCGGTGCGCGGCAACGGTATCCAGCAGTGGACCTACGCGGGGTTCGAGGAATGGGCACCGTCGTGGGACTTCACCAGCGAGGACGGGCCGGACCGGTCGCGGTTCTTCCTGGGCCAGCTCGGCCGGGGCGACGAAGCGAACTCGATCCTCGTCGCCGTGGTCGGCGAGAAGGGCCGGGCGATCCGCAGCGGGATCATGCCGATGCTCCGGGAACGCGGGGTCGGCGCACTCAAGGCCGAGGTCACCGCGCTGCTCTGCCACCGGTCCCACTTGATGACGCGCAACCCGGCGCTGGGTGCCGCGGCCGCCCGGTGGCAGGGCGAGTTCGACTACTGCCTGCTGCTGGAGGCCGACCACCACCGGATCGACCCGATGCTCGAGGTCCCGGACTTCTACTCCGCCTACATCTGGCAGTGCTGGTGGGCCACCAAGGACGTCCCGGAGGGCCGGCCGCCGCGGCTGAGCGACTGCTATCTGCTCTGGGAACACACGGACCTGACCAACGTCGACGCGATCGAGTACAACCTCGACAGCCTGGCGCACAAGGCCGCTTACGTCAGCGAGCGCCGCGGCAAGCTCGAACTGCTGCAGAAGTCCGGCTTCCTCGTGCCCGGGGATTCCGCGCTCGGGTCGCGGGACTTCCAGCGGCTGCTCGGCTCGATCGGCGAGGATGACCGGCAGTGATCACCTTCCGGGAGCTCACCGCCCACCGGGACGACCTCGCCGTGCTGGCCGAGTTCCACCGGAGCCTCTACGTCGGCCTGTTCCCCGATCCGGACGAACGCGAGTCGCTCGCGAACATGGCCGGCTACCTGAGGCTGAAGGAACACGGCTGGTACGGCGCGAACGACTACCACATCGTCCTCGCGTTCGTCGGCGACCTGCTGGCCGGCGCCGTGATCGCCGACTACCTGGCCGAACCCGCCGCGGGGGTGATCGAGTACCTGCTCGTTTCGCCCGACGTGCGCGGCCGGGGTGTCGGCCGCGCGCTGATGGACCACATCGAGGCGGTGCTGGCCGCCGACGCCTCCGCCGGCGGGCGCGAACTCGCCGGGGTGGTAGCCGAGATGAACGATCCGCGCGCGGTGTCGGCCATGGCCGACACCCTCGATCCGGTCGCGCGAGCCCTGATCTGGCACCGGTACGGCTACGTCGGCCTCGACTTTCCCTACCGGCAGCCCGCGCTCTCGCCGGGACAGGCGCCGGTGACCGGGCTGATCCTGATCGGCAAGCCGCTGTCGGCGGCCTGGCGGGAACGCGTCCCGGCCTCCGCGATCATCCTGGTCGTGCGGGAATACCTGCGGTGGGCCATGCGGATCGAACGTCCCGCGGACTCGGCCGAGTACCGGTGCATGGCCGCGCACCTCAGCGCGCGGGACGACGTCGGCCGGCTGCCCTTGGACCGCTACGTCGGCCACGACGCCGCCCGCCCGCTCGACGTGCACGCGGTCACCGGCGCGGACGACCCGGACTTCGCCCGGACCCTGGACGTCTACCGGATCGCGTTCCCGCCCGGGCCCACGGCCGTCGGCGAGGACGAGTTCCGGCGCGCGGTCGCCGAGCCGGGCTACCACCTGTGGGCGTTGCGTGCGGAGCCTGCCGACCCGGCGCCGTCGGGGATGGCGTCGTTCCACGCATTCACCGCCGCCGCGCTGCTGGGCTACGTCACGCTCACGGGCCCGCTGCGTGGTTCGGGCCGGTTCCCGGCGCTCGTCGCCCGCCTCGAGCAAAGGCTGCTCGCCGACCGGCCGGAGGTCCGCGGCTGGTACGCCGAAATCGGCCCCGGCACCGACCCCGCGCCGTTCCACCGCGTCGGGTGCCGCGAACTGGCGGTCGACTACCGGCAGCCCGCGCTCGGCGCGAGCGAGGACGTGCCGTGTCGCCTGTTCTTCAAGCCGCCCGGCCGGAGCTACGACCCGCCGCGGCTGACCGTGTCCGACCTGCTGACCGACCTCGCCGAGCTGCTTTCCGCCGTGTACGGCGTGGCCGAGCCGCGGGAACACCCCACCTACCAACGGATCGCCGGGGGCCTGACCGCCGACGTCGTCCCGCTTCGCTAGCCCTTGGTCGCGCCGCCGGTCAGGCCCTTGACGAACTGCTTCTGCAAGGCCAAGTAGAAGATCAGCACCGGCAGCGTGGCCAGGAACATCAGCGCGAACACGCTCCCGAGGTCGGCCTGGTACTGGCCGATCGAGCGGTAGATGCCGGTCGTGATCGTGGTGCCCTGGCTCGGGCCGAGGATGATCAGCGGGTCGATGAAGTCGTTCCAGATCCACACGCCGAGGAAGATCAGCACCGACGCCGTCGCCGGGCGCAGCAGCGGGAACACCACCCGCCAGAACACCTGCATCCGGCTCGCGCCGTCGAGCAGCGCCGCCTCCTCCAGCTCCACCGGGACCCCGCGGATGAACCCGCTGAACACGAACACGCCGAACGGCACGTAGTACCCGACGTTGAACAGGACCAGCCCCTGCAGCGTCGCCATCAGATGGGTGACGCGCAGGACGTCGGTGATCGGGATGAGGATGACCTGCGGCGGGATCATCAGCCCGGCCAGCAGGACGAGCGTCAGGACCTTCGTCCACCGCTTGCCCGAGCGCGCCAGGTAGTGGCCGAGCATCGCCGACAGGACGGTCAGCACCAGGATCGACAGCACGGTGACGACGACGCTGTTGGTCAGGCTGACCCAGAACAGGCCGTCCGGGCGGGTCAGCACGGCGTGGATGTTGGCCAGCGTCGGCGGCAGCGGGAGGGACGCGGGGTCCTTCGCGATGAGATCGCCCTGCTTGAAGACGTTGGTCAGCACCAGGTACAGCGGCACGAAGAACACGGCGCCGACGACGAGCGCGACCGTCGGCCGCAGCCAGGCCCGGGTCACAGGTCCACCTCCCGGCGGCGGAGGAAGCCGAGCACGACCGTGGTCACGACCGCGACGATCACCAGCATCAGCACGGCCATCGCGGACGCGTACCCGACGTGGTTCGAGTCGAAGCCGGTCTGCAGCACGTCGAACGCGATCGTCGCGGTGGCACCGGATCCCGGGCCGCCGTTGGTGATCACCTTGACGTAGTCGTAGGTCTTGAAGGCGGAGATGAGCAGGACGACCGTGTTGATCGTCAGCGACGGCGCGAGCAGCGGCCAGGTGACGGCGCGGAACCGCCGCAGCGGCCCGGCGCCGTCGATCTCGGCCGCCTCCAGCAGTTCGGCGGGCACGCCCTGCAGTCCGGCGAGGTAGACGACGACGCAGAAGCCGAGCATCTGCCAGCACACGATCGAAGCGACCGAGTACAGCGCGACGTCCGGGTCGGACAGCCAGCCCGGCGGGTGCTCGACCCCCAGCGACCGCAGCAGGGTGTTGAGCGGGCCCTGGTCGTCGAGCAGCCGGGACCAGACGATCGAGACGACGACCGAGCTGAGGATCACCGGCGTGAAGAACACGCTGCGCAAAGCGTTGTAGAGCCAGCCTTTCCGGTCCAGCAGCAGGGCGACACCGAGACCCAGGACGTTCGGCACGATCACCACGATCAGCGTCAGGACCGTGGTGACCTTCAGCGCGGTCAGGAACTGTTCGTCGGTGAAGAGCAGCTTGTAGTTGTCGAGGCCGACGAACTTCACCGGTGGGTTGAACGGGTTGTAGTTCGTGAGGCTGTACCCGAAGCTGATCAGGATCGGGGCCAGCACGAAGCACAGGTAGACGAGCACACCCGGGGCACCGAACGACGCGAAGTGCCCCAGCCGCGGCAGGATCGGCTTGCGCCGCCGGCTTCGGGACGGCGCCCGGTGCGGCTTCGGGGGAGCGGGGGGACTGACGACGGCGGCCAACTGCGTCAGCCCGCCTTCGCCCACTCGGTGTCCAGGAACGCGCAGGCGTCGGCCACGGACTTGCGGCCGGTGATGACGTCCTGGGCGGCCTGGTCGACCTTGTCCTTCATCCCGGGCAGCAGGCCGTCGTCGGCGGTCTCCCACCGGAAGGCGTGCACGACGGCGTTCTGCTGGACGGCCTGGGTGTAGAGGTCGTAGCCGGCCTTGAAGGCCGGGCCGACGTCCGCGGGCGGGGTGTAGCCCTTGATCGCGGGGAACAGGCCGTCGGCCTTGACCGACGCGTCGAGCTGGTCCTTGTCGAGCTGGAAACCGAGCGCGAACTTCTTGGCGGCGTCGAGGTTCGCGGCCTTGGCGTTCACGATCATGCCGCCGCCGGTGTAGGCCGGGACGACGAGTTTGCCGTCTTCGGTGGGGAAGTTGAAGACACCGACTTCGAAGTCGTGCTTCTTGGTGTCGGCGTTGGCGGCGAACCAGTTGCCCATCGGGTACATCGCGCTCTTGCCGTCGAGGAAAGCCTGCTCGGTCGCGGCGTAGTCGCGGGACACGCTGGTCTTGTCCACGTACCCCTTCGCGGCGAGGTCGGCGAGCTTCGAGAACGCCGCCTGGAACGCCGGGTCGGTGAACTTGACCTTGTCCTGGCGGCGCTGGGCCAGCCAGTCGGGGATCTGGTTGTAGACCTCGGTGCTGACCAGGCCGGAGAGGATCATCGAAGACGGGAAGCCGTCCTTGCCGCCGCCGATGGTGAACGGCGTGCTGCCCTTGTCCTTCAGCTTGCCGGCGTCGGCCTCCAGCTCGGCCCAGGTCTTCGGCGTCGCGGTGATGCCCGCGTCGGCGAACATCTTCTTGTTGTAGTAGATCGGCGGGATGGTCTGGGTGTTCGCCGGAAGCTGGTAGTACTTCCCCTTCACGGGGTTGGCGTCGGGGAACTGGAAGTCCTTGAGCTCGTCCGGCGTCCACGCGTAGAGGTTGCCCGCTTCGGCGAAGCCCGCGGAGTCGACGGCGATCATCACGTCCGGGAACTGGCCCGACTGCAGGAGCTGCTTCGCGTACGACGTCCGTCCGTCGGCCGTCGGGGCGACGAGCTTCTTGACCTTGATCCCGGGGTTCTTGTCGGTGACGCGCTTGATGGCGGCGTCCCAGTAGGCCGGCGTGAGGTTCGGCGTTTCGAAGGTCAGGAAGGTGATCTCCTGCTCGCCGCCACTGCCGCCGGTGTTCGAGCCGACCGAGCATCCGCTCACGGCCAGGAGCATCGCCGCTCCGAGCGCCAGGGACCGCCTCATCGTTCCTCCCGCATGCCACCCACCATATGTGATGTACGACGCATTTGATCGGACCTCTGATGCGGTGTCAAGCGTCGAATCCCGTCGAATCCGAGGACGATCCGCCGAGAGATCAGATCTTTCGCCGCAATCGGAGGACGACGCTGGCGAAGTCGCCGGTCGGCAGGCCGAGGGGCAGCCCGCGGGCGAGCAGCACGGCCCCGCTGTGCGTGGTGCCGGCGTCCGAATCGACGTACCGGTCAGCGGGATCGAGGCCGTCGAGCCGCAACGGGCGCTCCGGCGCGTTGAAGTGCGCGGCCTGCCGGTAGGCGAAGACGACGGTTCGGTCTTCGTGGACGTATTGGAGCGCTGTGACGCCGTCGTCGGCGGGTGGCCGCAGCCGGTACAGCGCGCCGTGCTGGACCACGGGCCGGATGTCCTTGTAGAGCGCGATCAGCTCGCGGGCGAGCGCGAGGTCGTCGCCGGGCCAGTGCGCGATGTCGCCGCCGACGCCGAGCACGCCGGCCATGGCGACGTGGAACCGGAACCGCAGCGGCACCGAGCGGCCCGTGACGAAGTTCGGGTTGTCGGTGACCCACGCCGACATCGCGCGGGCCGGGTAGAGCTGGCCGTAGCCGTGCTGGATCCGCAGCCGGTCGAGGGCGTCGGTGTTGTCCGACGTCCAGACCTGGTCGGCGCGGGCGAGCACGCCGAGGTCGATCCGGCCGCCCCCGCCGCTGCACGCCTCGATGCGCAGGCTCGGGTGGTCCTGGCGGAGGCGGTCAATGAGCGCGTAAACGGCTCGGGTGTGCTCGACCCACAGGCGGTCCGGGTCCGCGTCGCCCGGCCAGCCCGCTTCGCTGAACGGGCGGTTCATGTCCCACTTGAGGAAGTCGACGCCGTGGTCGCCGACGAGCCGGTCGAGCCAATCGTGGGCCCAGGCCTCGACGTCCGGCCGGGCGAAGTTGAGGACGAGCTGGTTGCGCAGTTCGGACCGGCGCCGGTGCGGGTGGTGCAGGACCCAGTCCGGGTGGGCGCGGTAGAGGTCGCTGTCGGGGTTGACCATCTCGGGTTCGACCCAGATGCCGAACTTCATGCCGAGCGCGTGCACGGCGTCGACCAAGGGTTTGAGGCCGCCGGGGAAGCGGTCGCGGTTGACGTGCCAGTCGCCGAGTCCCGCGTGGTCGCCGGTCCGCGCGCCGAACCAGCCGTCGTCGACGACGAACAGCTCGACCCCGAGGGTGGCGGCGTGGTCGGCGAGGGTGCGCTGGTTCACCTCGTCGACGTCGAAACCCGTTGCCTCCCAGGAGTTGTAGAGCACGGGGCGCAGTTCCCGCGGGTGGGGCAGGACGTGCTCCCGGACGTAGGTGTGCCACGCGCGGCTCGCGGTACCGAAGCCGCCGTTCGTGTAGAGGCCCGCGATGACGGGTGTGGTCAGGGGGTTGCCGGGGCCGACACGCTGGGTGACGCCGTCTTGCCCGAAGCCGCCGCTGATCGTGAGCCTTTGCGTGGACGAACGGGTCGCGGTGAGGCGCCAGGACCCGCTCCAGGCGAGGGCGACGCCGTAGACCTCGCCGTGGCGTTCGGTGGCGGTGCCGTCGTCGACCATGATCCACGGGTTGGCGTGGTGCCCGGTGATCCCGCGCCGGCTCGCGAACGTCGTCTCACCGTGCGGCGCGGGGGTGCGGCGGAGCTGGGTTTCCGCCGCCCAGCGGCCGGTGACGTGGCTGAGCCGGTAGTCGTCCCGGATGGGCAGCACCCAGGTCGCGGAGTCGGCCCTGGTGACGTCGACCTCGGTGTCGGCGGTCAATTCGGTCCAGCGCTCGAGGACTTCGGATTTCAGGCGGTAGTGGAGGGTGATCCGGAGGGGGTAGTGGCGGTCTTCGAAGTGGATCCGCAGGTGGTCCTGGTGGATTTCGTGGTTCCGGTAGCGCCATTCGAGGGCGCGGGTGCCGTCGGCGAAGCGGATTTGCAGGGCGGGGGTCCAGTACTTGGTCCCGCCGTCGGCGGCGAGTTCGTCGAGGCCTTCGTTGGGGTCGTTGAAGCCGTCCCACCAGGGGAGGGGCTTTTCGAGGAGCTGCGGGATGTCTTCGGTGCGCAGCTTCGGGCCCCAGTAGACGTGGGCCGGGACGTCGTCCTCGTCGAGCCGGAGGGCGTAGGTGGTCGAGTCGTTGGTGAGTACCCAGGTCCGGTGGTCGTCGAGGAAACCGATCTCGCCCATGCGCGCCATCCTGGCGCCGGGGCGGCCGGCGGCCAAGGGGCGTCCCGATGACCGGAGTAATCACCGAGGACGGACGGCCGCGAGTACTACGCGCTCAGGTTCCCCGCCGCGCTGCTGCTGGTAGCTCCGAAGCGCAAGCGCCGCTCGGGCGGCGTCGTGTACAAGACCCGGCCGCCTCGGCGAAGAAGGAACCCGGCAGATCGAAGACTACGCGTCCATCGTCGCCATGAAATCGGCGTTGGTCCGGTACCTCTCCGGGATCTTCCTGGGAGCGGCGGCCGTGGCCCTCGGCGTTTACGCGGCCGTGATGCTGCCGCTGCCGGCCGAGCAGCGGCCGTCGGTCGGCTTTTGTCGATCATCGGTGCGGTTTCGGGGCGATCGTGTTCGTGCTCGTGACCGGCGGGCTGCTGCCGATCGCGACCTCGCTCACGGGCGAGAAGGTCCTGTTCTTCGCCGGGTTCAGCGAACGCTGGGCTCAGGACACCATCGTCCGGACGCTGCCCGGTCTGCCGGAGGCCGCCGATCCGCGGCCCGCGGAGACCGGGCAGGGCAAGGACAACGGACCGGTCAAGGCCGGTCCGTCAGGTAGCCCCCCATCGTCTTGAAGTAGTCGGCCGCGGCGAGTTCCGTGCCGTCGGCCGTGCGGACGCGCTCCACCAGCAGGCCCGGTGACCGGCCGCGGCGCGCGTCCGGCCCGGCCACGATCACGACGCCCTCGCCCTCCCGGATGAAGATCCGGCCCGGCGTGCCGCCGTAGTGCCCCTGCGACACCGACGCGCGCAGGATCCGGAGCTCTTCGCCCCGGTGGTGGGTGAACGCGTTCGGGTACGGGTCGGACAGCGCGCGCACGAAACGCTCGATGTCGGCGGGCGCGGACGTCCAGTCGATGAGACTGTCCCGCGCCGCGCGCTTGTGGAAGAAGCTCGCCTTCGTGCGGTCCTGCGGCACCGGGGTGTAGCCGGTCTCGATCATCGAGATCGCTTCGGCCGTGATCGGCGCGATCAGGTCCACCGTGCGGTGGAACAGGTCCGTCGTCGTGTCCGCGGGCCCGACCGCGATTGCTCGCTGCAGGACGATGTCGCCCGCGTCGAGCTCGCCGTCCATCATGTGGGCCGTCACGCCGACCTCCGACTCGCCGTTGATCATCGCCCAGATCAGCGGGGAGAAGCCGGCGTAGGACGGCAGAAGCGAGTCGTGGACATTCAGGGTGCCGTGGCGCGGCAGCTCGAAGATCTCCGGCGGCAGCCACGTGCGCCAGTTGTTCGCCACGATCAGGTCGAGCTCCGCCGTCTTCAGTTCGGCCAGCAGCTCGGCGTCGTCCGGGCGGTTGCGCAGCAGGACGCGGATGCCGTTGGCCTCGGCGAGGTCGGCGACCGAGTCGGCCCAGATCCGCTCGTAGGCGTGGTCGCTCTTCGGGTGCGTGACCACGAGGGCGACCTCGTGACCGGCGTCGATGAGCGCTTGGAGGGTCCGGTGCCCCCAGGTCTGGTAGCCGAACATCGCCACGCGCATTCGAGAGTGCCCTTTCGTGATCGGGGGACGAACATCACCACGAACGTACTAGGCGAGGCTCGCCTAAGTTAGGTTAGGGTTCCCTGAACGGTACCGGAGCGCGCAAGGGAGCAACATGACTGCAGAGGCCGGCGAACAGATCCCGATCTACGACGTCGTCGGGGTGGGCTTCGGCCCGTCGAACCTGGCCCTCGCCATCGCTCTCGCCGAGCACAACGCGGGCCCGGGGGAGCCGGTGACCGCGCACTTCCTCGAGCGGCAGCCGCGCTTCGGCTGGCACCGCGGGATGCTGATCGACACCGCGACCATGCAGGTGTCGTTCCTCAAGGACCTGGTCACCATGCGCAACCCGACCAGCGAGTTCAGCTTCCTCAACTACCTCTCCTCGGTGGGGCGGCTGGTCGACTTCATCAACCACAAGAACCTGTTCCCGCTGCGCGTCGAGTTCCACGACTACTTCGAGTGGGCGGCCGCGAAGGTCGACGACGTCGTCTCCTACGGCACCGAGGTCGTCGCGGTGAAGCCGGTGTACGACGGTCCGGAAGTCGCCTACTTCGACGTCGAGGCTTCGGACGGTTCGTCGCTGCGCGCCCGGAACCTGGTGGTGGGCACGGGCTTGCGGCCCCAGCTCCCCGAGGGCGTCACCGCCGGCGACCGGGTCTGGCACAACAGCGAGCTGCTGTTCCGGGTGGACGCCTTGCGCGGCACCGATCCTCGCCGGTTCGTCGTGGTCGGTGCCGGGCAGAGCGCGGCGGAGGTCGCGGCGCTGCTGCACGACGAGTTCCCGCGCGCCGAGGTGTGCGCGGTGTTCGCGCGCTACGGCTACAGCCCGGCCGACGACAGCTCGTTCGCGAACCGCATCTTCGACCCGGACGCGGTCGACCAGTTCTACCGCGCGGGCGAGCCGGTCAAGGACCGCCTGATGCGCTACCACGGCGCGACGAACTACTCGGCCGTCGACATCGACCTGATCGACGAGCTGTACCGCCGCATGTACCGCGAGAAGGTGCTAGGCGTGGAGCGGCTGCGGCTGTTCAACGTCTCGCGCCCGGTCGAGGTGACCGGCACGGGAACGGTGACGGTCGAGTCCCTGACGACGGGTGCGCAGACGGTGCTGGAGGCCGACGCGGTCGTCTACGCGACGGGCTACCGCCCGGCGGACCCGACCCCGCTGCTGGGCGAGCTCGGCGCACGCTGCCTGCGCGACGACGAAGGGCGCCTGCGCGTCGAGCGCGACTACCGGCTCACGACGGAGCCGCCCCTGCGCGGCGGGATCTACCTGCAGGGCGGCACCGAGCACACGCACGGGATCACGTCGTCGCTGCTGTCGAACACCGCGGTGCGGGTGGGCGAGATCCTGCAGTCCATTGTGGACCGGCGCGTGGTCGCGGCACCCGAGGGGGAGTACGCCGTCAGCGCGCGGTGAGCTGCTCCCGGAGGATGTCGCTGTGGCCGGCGTGGCGGGCGAAGTCCTCGATCAGGAGCAGGTAGACGAACCGGAGGTTGACCTCGCCGAGGACGTCGTGCGTCCGGACGTCGTCGAGTTCGAAGCGGGCCGCGATCTCGCGTGAGCGCGCACTGGCCCGCTCGAACTCGGCGATCACGTCGTCGAGGGTTTCGTCGTCGGTGACGACGAAACTGGCGTCGCCCGGGGTCGTCGGGCCGTCGCACTCGGACTCGGTGAGGCCGAGCAGGAAGAGCTGGAACCAGCGGCGTTCGGCCATTGCGGCGTGCTTGACGAGGCCGATCGGCGTGGTCAGGGACGTGACCAAGCGCCGCCGGACGTCGGTTTCGGACAGGCCGCGCGCGGTGTCGGCGACCGCGCGGCGCTGGCGGTCCATCGTCGCCTCCAGCAGGAGACGCTCGGATCCGGTGGTGATTTCGGGCAGCACGAACACAGGTCAGCTCCAAAGGTGGGGTGGTGGCCGGACGGACCTCGGAACGACACGAGGCGGGCCGCAGTCAGCATAGCGCTAGTTCAGCGGCGCCGGGTGGTGGCGGCTGATCGGGATCACCATCGGCGTCCCGCTCACCGGGTCCGGCGTCACCTGGCAGCGCACGTCGAACACCTCGTCCACGAGCTCCTCCGTGATCACCTCCACCGGCTTGCCCGCTGCCACGATCCGCCCGGACTTCATCGCGATCACGTGGTCGGCGTAGCGGCACGCCTGCGGCAGGTCGTGCAGCACCATGACCACCGTCCGGCCCTCGCCGCGGTTGAGGTCGACCACCAGGTCCAGCACGTCGATCTGGTGGGCCAGGTCGAGGTACGTCGTGGGCTCGTCCAGCAGCAGCACCGGGGTTCCCTGCGCGACCGCCATCGCGATCCACGCCCGTTGCCGCTGGCCGCCGGACAGCTCGTCCACCGGGCGGTCGGCGAGGTCCGTCATCTCCGTGGCCTGCAACGCCGACGCCACTGCGCCTTCGTCCGATGTGGACCACTGGCGCCACCAGCTCTGGTGCGGGGCGCGGCCGCGGCCGACGAGGTCCGCCACCGTCATTCCCTCCGGCGCGACCGGGGACTGCGGCAGGATCCCGAGCTGCTGGGCGACCTGGCGGGTGGGCAGGTCGTGGATCGAGCGGCCGTCGAGGTACACCCCGCCCGACTTCGGCGTGAGCAGCCGGGCGAGCGTGCGCAGCAACGTCGACTTCCCGCACGCGTTCGGCCCGACGATCGCCGTGATCTGCTCCGGCGGGATGTCGAGGTCGAGGCCGTCGATGACGACCCGGTCGTCGTAGGCGACGCGGAGGTCCTGCACCCGCAAGGACGGTGTCATCTTCTCAGCCTCCGGAGCCGGATCGGTTGGCCCTGGCCAGCAGCCAGAGCAGCAGCGGGGCGCCGAGCACGCCGGTCACGATGCCGACCGGGAGCGCCGACGCCGTCAGCGAGCGCGCGATGATGTCGCTGCCCAGCACCACGACCGCGCCGGTCAGCGCGGACGCCGTGATCGGCGGCGACGAAAGCCGGGCGAGGCGTTGCGCGATCTGCGGTGCGGTCAGCGCGACGAACGAGATCGGGCCCGCCGACGCCGTCGCGAACGCGACCAGGCCGGCGCCCGCGAGCAGCAGGCCGAGCCGGACCGGCTGCACCGGCGTGCCCAGCCCGGCGGCCACGTCGTCGCCGAGCAGCAGCGTCTGCATCCACCGCGACAGTGCCAGCACCACCGGGAACAGCACGACGAGCGCGGCGGACAGCGGCACGACGTGCTCCCAGCCGCGGTTGGCGAGGTTGCCGACCAGCCAGCCGATCGACGCCTGCGCGTCGGTGATCTGCGCCCGGCTCAGCAGGTAGTCGGTGAGGCTGGTGCACATCGCGAAGATGCCGATGCCCACCAGCAGGATCCGGTACCCGGTGGTGCCGCGCCGCCACGCCAGCGCGTAGACCAGCAGCGCGGTGAGCAGGCCGCCGAGGAGGCCGAGGGTGGTGGTGCCGAGGCCGCCGCCGAAGCCGAACGAGATCCCGGCGACCACGGCCGTCGCCGCGCCCGCGTTGATGCCGATCATGTCCGGGCTGGCCAGCGGGTTGCGGGTGATCGTCTGGAACACCGCGCCGGACGCGCCGAACGCGAGCCCGGCCAGCAGGCCGGTCAGCGCCCGCGGCAGGCGCAGCTCCTGCACGATGTAGCCGTTCCCGCTGTCACTGCTGCCGAACAGACCGGACAGCACGTCGGACACGGTCATCGGCACGTCGCCGATCGTCATGCCCACGCAGAACAGCACGAACGCGAGCACCGCGAGGACCACGGACACGAGCAGCAGCCGCGGCCGGACCCGCCCGGACACCGGCGGCCGCTCGAGGCGGAAGGTGACGCGGTCACGCTTCAGGTGCAGCAGGCTCATCTCAGGACTCCACGAGCTTGCGGCGGCGGACCAGGTAGATGAAGAACGGTGCGCCCAGGAACGCGACGATCACACCGGCGCGGATTTCGCTCGGCCGCGCCATGACCCGGCCGAGGATGTCCGCGGCGAGCAGCAGGCACGGCGCGAGGACCGCGGTGTAGGGCAGCAGCCAGCGGTGGTCCGGGCCGAGCACGAAGCGCACCGCGTGCGGGACGATCAGGCCGAGGAACACGATCGGCCCGGCGACGGCGACCGCGGCGCCGGTCAGCAGGGTGATCGCCAACGCGCCGCGCAGCCGCAGCGGGCCGAGCTTCCGGCCGAGCGCGATCGCGACGTCGTCACCGAGGGCCAGGCTGTTGAGCGCCGGGCCGCTCGCGATCGCCAGCACCACGCCGGCCACGAGGAACGGCAGGACCTGCAGCAACGCGGTCGCGTCCACACCGGAAAGCGAGCCGGCCGACCAGAAGCGGTAGCGGTTGAGCGCCACCGGGTCCGACAGCACCATCGCGCTGGTGAAGGACGAGAGCAGCGCCGTGACGGCGGCGCCGGCGAGCGCGAGCTTGACCGGGCTCGACCCGGCCCGCCCGCGCGTGCCGAGGTAGTAGACGACCGCCGTGGCGAGGAGCGCGCCGGCGAAGGCGAACCAGATGTAGCCGTAGAGCGAGCTGATCCCCAGCACGGTGATCGAGAAGACGATCGCGAACGCGGCCCCGGCGCTGACGCCGAGCAAGCCCGGGTCGGCCAGCGGGTTGCGGGTCAGCGCCTGCATCACCGTGCCGGCGAGCCCGAGGCCGGCGCCCACGAGGACCGCGAGCAGCGTCCGCGGCATCCGGACACTGTGGATGATCACCGCGTCCGCGGAGCCGTCGTCGTGCCACAGCACCTGCCAGACGGCACCGAACGAGATCTCCTTCGAGCCCAGCCAGATGCTCAGCAGGCACAGGAGGACGAGGACACCGAGGGCGGCCAGGAGGCCGAGTGCGCGGCCCGTGTGTGGCGGGCGTCGCGTGAGAGCGATCCCTCCGGGGTCTGTTCGCACCGCACCTCCGACTGGTACTCATTTTAGGTAAGGCTAACCGATGGTACAGCAGTGCGTTCTCACCCTCGGTTTGTTAGGTTGCCCTAAGTCCACGCCCGGTTCGGGGTGTCTTGAGCAGCAGGAGGCTGGTCTACCGGTGAGCAACGGTGACGCTGTGCAGCAGGTGGCGGAGCTCGGTTTCTGGCGTGCCCGCCTCGCCTCGGCGCCGAAGGAGCTCGCCCTGCCGGTCGACCGGCCGTACGCCGCCGAGCCCGTCCCGGCCCGGCTGTCCCGGCCGCTGCCGGCGGCCGACGAGCTGACCCTCCTCGCGGCGTTCACGGTGCTGCTGTCCCGGTACGCGGGAACCGCCGACGTCGTGCTCGGCCTCGGCTCGCTGGTGCCGCTGCGGGTCGACCTCGGTGGCTCGCCCGGCTTCGCGGACGTCGTCGCGCGTGTGCGCGAGGCGCGGGAACAGGCGTTGGCCCACCAAGTTCCGTTCGACGACCTGGTCGCCGAGGTGCGGCCCGAGCCCGGTCGCGGAGGATCGCTGCTGGTGAATGTCGGCTTCGGCGCCGAGACGGACCTGCCGCTCGACCTGAACCTGACCGAACACGGCGTGCACTACCGTGCCGACGTCCTCGACGAGTCCACCGTGGATCGCATGCTCGGGCACCTCGAGCACCTCCTGGCCGATGCCCGGAACCGTCCACAGTGGCCCGTCGAACGCCTGGACCTGATGCCGGAGCCGGAGCTGCACCGGATCCTTGAAGACTGGAACGACACCGACCTCGACACCCCCCTTTCGACCCTGCCGGAACTGTTCGCCGCTCGTGTCCGGGAGGCACCGGACGCCGTGGCGCTCGTCTTCGAGGACCAGGAGCTGACTTACGCCGAGCTGGACGCGCGCGCGAACCGGCTCGCCCACGTCCTGATCGGCCGCGGCGCCGGGCCGGAACGGGTCGTCGCGCTCGCCGTGCCGCGATCGATCGAGATGATCGTCGCCGAACTGGCCGTGCTCAAGGCCGGCGCCGCGTACCTGCCGCTGGACCCGGACTACCCGGCCGAGCGGATCGCGTTCATGGTGTCCGACGCTCGTCCGGTCTGTGTGGTGACCACCAGCGAACTCGCCGGCCGCTTCGACGGTGACGTCCTGCTGCTGGACGCGATCTCGTGGGAGCCGGCGTCCGACCCGGCCGCCGCGATCGTCCCGGCGAACGCGGCCTACGTCATCTACACCTCCGGCTCCACCGGCCGTCCCAAGGGCGTCGTGGTGTCGCACGCCGGTGTCGCCAAGCTCGTCGCGACGCAGGCGCAGCGGTTCGGGGTGGGCCCGCACAGCCGGGTGCTGCAGTTCGCGTCGCCGAGCTTCGACGTCGCGTTCTGGGACCTGTGCCTCGGCCTGCTTTCCGGCGGGCGCCTGGTGATCGTCCCCGCCGAGCGGCGCGTGCCGGGCCCGGAGCTGGCCGAGTACGCCCACGCCCAGGGCGTCGACTTCATGATCCTGCCGCCCGCGCTGCTCGCCGAGCTCCCCGACGACTGCGACCTGCCGCGCGACAGCGTGCTGCTGGCCGGGACGGAACGGGTGTCGCCGGAGCTGGTGCGCCGGTGGGCGCCGGGCCGCCGGATGTTCAACGCCTACGGCCCGACCGAGGCCACGACCAACTCGACGCTCGGGCTGTGCGACCCGCAGATCGCGCCCGGCTCGGCCGTGCCGATCGGCGTCCCGGACCCGGGGACCCGCGCGTACGTCCTCGACGCGTCCCTCGCGCCGGTGCCCATCGGCGTCGCCGGCGAGCTGTACCTCGCCGGCTCCGGCCTGGCACGCGGCTACCTCGGACGGCCGGGGCTGACGGCCGAGCGGTTCGTGGCCGACCCGTTCGGCTCGGGCGGCCGCCTCTACCGCACCGGCGACCTCGTGAAGTGGCTCCCGGACGGCCGCCTCGTGTTCCTCGGCCGCGCCGACGACCAGATCAAGATCCGCGGCTACCGCATCGAGCTCGGCGAGATCGAGTCCGTGCTCGCCGAGCACCCGCGCGTCGGCCAGTCGGTCGTCGTCGCCCAGGACGGCCGGCTCGTCGCCTACGCCGTGCCGGTGCCCGACCGCGACCAGGCGGCCGAGCAGGGCCACGTCGAGGAATGGCACGCCGTCCACGAGGAGATGCTCGCCGGTTCGACCGGCATCGAGGAGAACTTCGCCGGCTGGAACTCCAGCTACGACGGCTCCGACATCCCCCTGGATGAAATGCGGGAGTGGCACGCGGCGACCATCGAGCGGATCCGTGCGCTGAAGCCGAAGCGGGTGCTGGAGATCGGCGTCGGCAGTGGCTTGATCCTCTCCCGGATCGCGCCGGACGCCGAGACGTACTGGGGCGTCGACCTCTCCGAGAGCGCGATCGAGAACGTCCGGCGCGAGGTCGCCGCGATGCCCTTCGCCGACCGCGTGCACCTCGCCGCCCGCCCCGCGCACGACCTGGGCGAACTGCCGGCCGAGCCGTTCGACACCGTCATCATCAACTCGGTCGCGCAGTACTTCCCGAGCGCGGACTACCTCACCGAGGTCGTCCGGACCGCGGCCGGTCTCGTCCGGCCCGGCGGCACGATCTTCCTCGGCGACCTCCGCAACCTGCGCTCGCTGCGGGCCTTCCGCACCGCGGTCGAGCTGCGGCACGGCCGGGCCGACGTCGCGGCGGTCGACCAGGCGATCGCGCGCGAGGGCGAGCTGGTGCTCGACCCGGACTTCTTCCCGGCACTGGCCCGCGGCCTGGACGGCTTCGACGACGTCGACCTCTGGGCCAAGCGCGGCAGCGCGCACAACGAGCTGACCCGGCACCGCTACGACGTCGTCCTGCGGAAGGCACCGAAGCCGGACGCGGCCGACGAGCAGGTCGTCGCCTACGGCGATCTCGGGGCGGTGGAACGGTTCCTGGCCACGGAGACGCCCGGTCGGCTGCGCGTGACCGGGATCCCGGACGCTCGCCTGTCCGGTGAGCTGGCGGCGGTGCGTGCTCTCGACGAAGGGGATACCGAAGCCGCACTGGCCGCCCTCGACCGCCGTGACGGCGTCGACGTCGAAGCCCTGCACCGGCTCGGCGACCGCACCGGGTACCGGGTCGCGGTGACCTGGGCCGCCGAGGGCGGGACGCTGGAGGCCGTCTTCTCGAGGGGGGAGGACGGCCCCGCGTACCGCCCGGGGCGGCAGACCGGCACACCCGCGTCGTACGCGAACAACCCGGCGGCCCGGCGGGAGACCGGTGCGCTGGTGGCGTCGCTGCGCGCGCACGTGCGGGACCGGCTGCCGCTGTACATGGTGCCCTCGGCGTTCGTCGTGCTGGACAAGCTGCCGGTGCTCGCCTCGGGCAAGCTCGACCGCAAGGCCCTGCCGAGCCCGGAGCGGTTCACCGCCGGGCCGGGCCGCGCGCCACGAAACCCCGTCGAACAGCTGCTGTGCGAGATGTTCGCCGACGTCCTCGGCGTGCCGCAGGCCGGCCCGGACGACGACTTCTTCGCCCTCGGCGGGCATTCGCTGCTGGCGACGCGCCTGATCCAGCGCATCCGCGCGGCCGTCGGCGCCGAGGTGCCGGTGCGGGCGGTGTTCGACGCGTCGACCCCCGCCGCGCTGGCGGAACTGCTGGCCGGGGCGGTGACCGGTACCGAGCGGCGCCCGCTCGCCCGCGTCACCGAGCGGCCCGAACGGCTGCCGCTGTCGTTCGCGCAGCAGCGGCTCTGGTTCCTGCACGGCCTGGAAGGCGGGTCGGCGACCTACAACGTCCCGCTCGTCATGCGGCTCGCGGGCGAGCTGGACGTCGAGGCGCTGCGGACCTCCCTGCACGACGTCCTCGACCGGCACGAGGCGCTGCGGACGGTGTTCCCGACCGCCGATGGCGTGCCGTACCAGCAGGTCCTGGCCGAAGCCACGGTGGAGCTGACCGTCCGTGAGCTACCGGAGTCCGCAGTGGACTCCGCGGTGGACGGCCTGGTCCGCGGTGTGTTCGACCTCGGCGCCGGCGTTCCGGTGCGGGCCGCGCTGCTGACCGTCGACGCGCGGCGGCACGTGCTGGTCCTCGTCGTGCACCACATCGCCGCCGACGGCTGGTCGCTGGCCCCGCTCTGGCGCGACATCGCCACGGCCTACCGCGCCCGGCTCCGCGGCGAAGCTCCACAGTGGACGCCGTTGCCCGTGCAGTACGCGGACTACACGCTCTGGCAGCGTGAACTCCTCTCCGCCGAAGAGACGACGCAGCTCGACTACTGGCGCACGGCACTCGACGGCCTGCCCGAGCGCATCCCGCTGCCGCTCGACCGGCCGCACCCGGCGGTGTCGGCCTACCGCGGCGAGTTCTTCACCTTCGCCTGGGACGCCGGTTTGCAGGCGGGCCTGGCCGACCTGGCGCGAGCGTGCGGCGCCAGCCCGTTCATGGTCGTGCACGCGGGTCTGACCGCCCTGCTCTCGCGGCTCGGCGGCGGAACCGACATCCCCATCGGCACGCCGATCGCCGGCCGGACCGACCAGGCCCTGGATGATCTCGTCGGCTTCTTCGTCAACACCCTGGTGCTGCGCGTCGACACCGGCGGCGACCCGTCGTTCCGTGACCTCGTGGCCCGGGTGCGGGACCGCAGCCTCGATGCGTACGCCCACCAGGACGTGCCGTTCGAGCGGCTGGTCGAAGCGCTGAACCCGGCGCGGTCCCTGGCGCACCACCCGCTGTTCCAGACCATGCTCGCGTGGCAGAACACCCCCGGCGCCGGCGTCGAACTGCCCGGGCTGACCGTCACCGAGCGGCCCGTCGGCACCGGCACGGCCAAGTTCGATCTCTGGTTCTCCCTCACCGAGCGCGCCGACGGCATCCACGGCCAGGCCGAGTTCAACGCCGAGGTGTTCGACCACGCCACCGTCACCGGCCTGCTCGACCGCCTCGAAGTCCTGCTGCGCCAGGTCGTCTCCACGCCCGACCGCCGGCTCGGCAGCCTCGACGTCCTGACCCCGGCGGAGCGTGACGCCCTGCCCGCGGTCTGGTCGGGGGCTGCCGCGGACGTCCCCGCGGTCACCGTGCCCGAACTGTTCGCCGCCCAGGTCGCGCGGACGCCGGACGCCACGGCGCTCGTCTTCGAGGACGAAGAGCTGACCTACGCCGAGCTGGACGCCGTCTCGAACCGCCTCGCCCGCGTTCTCGCCGAGCGCGGTGCCGGGCCCGAGCGCGTCGTCGCGTTGGCACTGCCGCGCTCGACGCACCTGGTCACGACCATCCTCGCCGTGCTCAAGACCGGTGCGGCCTACCTGCCGCTCGACCCCGGCTACCCGGCCGAGCGCATCGCGTTCATGCTCGAAGATGCGGAACCGGCACTGGTGCTGTCCACCGCCGACGACCTGGAACTCCTCGACGGAGTTTCGGACGCTCCGCTCGACGTCGTACTCCGGCCCGAGAACCCCGCGTACGTCATCTACACCTCCGGTTCGACGGGCCGGCCCAAGGGCGTCGTCGTGCCGCACGCGGGCATCGTCAACCGGCTGCTGTGGATGCAGGACGAGTACGGCCTGACCGGCGACGACCGGGTCCTGCAGAAGACGCCGTCCAGCTTCGACGTCTCCGTCTGGGAGTTCCTCTGGCCGCTGATCACCGGGGCCACCGAGGTCGTCGCCCGGCCGGACGGCCACAAGGACCCGGCCTACCTCGCCCGGCTGATCCGCGACCGCGGGGTCACGACCGTCCACTTCGTCCCGTCGATGCTCCAGGTGTTCCTGCAGGAGCCGGCCGCGGGGGAGTGCACGAGCCTGCGCCGGGTCCTGTGCAGCGGCGAAGCCCTGCCGGCCGACGCGGTCGTCCAGTTCGGTCAGGTCCTGGACGCCGAGTTGCACAACCTTTACGGCCCCACGGAAGCCTCGGTCGACGTCACTTCGTGGCGGACGTCCACCGAGGACACGTCCATCCCGATCGGACGTCCGGTGTGGAACACCCGGACCTACGTTCTCGACGCCGCCTTGCGCCCGGTACCGCCGGGTACTCCCGGCGAGCTGTACCTCGCCGGCGTCCAGCTGGCCCGCGGGTACCTCGGCCGCCCTGGGCTGACCGCCGAACGGTTCGTCGCTTCGCCGCATCAGCCGGGGGAGCGGATGTACCGCACCGGCGACCTCGCCCGCTTCCGTCCCGACGGCGTCCTCGAGTTCCTCGGTCGCGGCGACGAGCAGATCAAGATCCGTGGCTTCCGCGTCGAACCGGGCGAGATCGCCGCGACCCTCGCCACGCACGACGACGTCGCGCACGCCGTGGTCGTGGCCCGCGAGGACCGCCCGGGCGACGTCCGGCTGGTGGGGTACGTCGTGCCCGCCGAACCGACAGCACTGGACGAGACCGAGCAGGTCGGCGAGTGGCGCGAACTGTACGACTCGATGTACGCGGGCGCCGCCGACGAGTTCGAAGGCTGGAACTCCAGCTACACCGGCGACCCGATTCCCCGGGCCGAGATGCGGGAGTGGCGGGACGCCATCGTCACGCGGATCCGGTCGCTGAAGCCGAAGCGGGTGCTGGAGATCGGCGTCGGCACCGGCCTGCTGCTGACCGAGCTGGCCCCGCACTGCGAGACGTACTGGGGCACGGACTTCTCCGCCGAGGTCATCTCTTCGCTGGGCGAGCGGGTCGCCGCCGACCCGGCGCTCGCCGATCGCGTCGAACTGCGTACCGGCGACGCCGCGGACCTGTCCGGACTGCCGTCCGGCTTCTTCGACACCATCGTGCTCAACTCCGTCGTCCAGTATTTCCCGAGCGGGACGTACTTGCTGGAGGTGCTGCGCAAGGCCCTCGAGCTACTCGCGCCGGGTGGGTCACTGTTCGTCGGCGATGTCCGCGACCTGCGCCAGGTCCGCGCCTTCCACACGGCGGTGGCCGAAGCGCGTGGGGGCGACGTCGAGCAGAACCTCCTGCGGGAGAAGGAACTCCTGGTCGCACCCGAATTCTTCGCCGGGCTCGACGGGGTCGCCGCGGACATCCGGGTCAAGCGCGGCCGGGCGGTCAACGAGCTGACCCGATACCGCTACGACGTGGTCCTGCGCCCCGGCTCGGCCGTGGCACCCGAGGTCCCCGCGCTCGTGTGGGGCACCGATCTCTCCACTGTGGACGAGGTCGCCGGTCCGAGCCGGATCGAACGCGTTCCGAACGGCCGCACCGCGCCGGGCGGAGTGAACCCTGAAGACTGGTACGCATTCGGTGACGCGCACGGCTACCGCACGGTCGTCACCTGGTCCGCCGAGGGCGACGGTTCCGTCGATGTCGTGTTCACGACCGGCGAGACCGCCGGCGCGTTCCGGCCCGGGGTGGACCCGCTGCTCTCGTACACCGGCAACCCCGGCCGTTTCCGCCGGATCAGCACCCTCACCGCGGACCTGCGGACCCTCGCCGCCGACCGGCTGCCGGAGCACATGGTGCCGTCGGCGATCGTGGTCCTCGACGCGCTCCCGGTGACGGCCAACGGCAAGCTCGACCGCCGCGCCCTGCCGTCACCCGACCCCGTCGCGCCGACGTCCGACCGCGAGCCGCGCACGCCTGCCGAACGGCAGTTGTGCGAGCTGTTCGCCGACGTCCTCGGCCTGCCGCGGGTCGGCCCGGACGACAGCTTCTTCGCCCTCGGCGGCCACTCGCTGCTGGCCACCCGGCTGATCGCCCGCATCCGCACGACGCTGAACGCCGAGCTCGAAGTCCGGTCGGTGTTCGAGACGCCCACCGCCGCCGGCCTCGCCGCCCTGGTCGGTGTCGGGACCGGGACCGCGCGGCCCGAGCTGGTCCCGATGGACCGGCCCGCGCTCGTGCCCCTGTCCGGCGCGCAGCAGCGGCTGTGGTTCCTGCACCACCTCGAAGGCCCTTCGGCCACCTACAACGTCCCGCTGATCATGCGCCTGGAAGGTGACGTCGACGTCGAGGCGCTGCGCACTGCACTGTCCGATGTGGTCGCCCGGCACGAAGCGCTGCGGACGCGTTTCCCGCAGCACGACGGCGTTCCGTACCAGGACATCCTCCCGGCCGGAGAGATCGCCCTGCCGGTGCGGGACGTCACGAACCTCGACGCCGAACTGACCGGACTGGTCCGCGGCTCGTTCGATCTGGAACAGCAGGCGCCGATGCGCGTGGAGCTGCTGCGGCTGAGTGAACGCGAGCACGTCCTGGCGCTGGTGTTCCACCACATCGCCTCCGACGGCTGGTCGATGGCCCCGCTCTGGCGTGACATCGCCACGGCCTACGCGGCCCGGCGCAACGGCGACGCTCCACAGTGGACCCCACTGCCGGTGCAGTACGCGGACTACACGTTGTGGCAGCAGGATCTCCTCGGCGCGGAAGACGACCCGGACAGTGTGCTCAGCACGCAGCTGGACTACTGGCGCGACACCCTGGACGGCCTGCCCGACCGCATCGAGCTGCCCCTGGACCGCCCGCACCCGGCGACCGCGACCTTCCGCGGCGAGCTGCACACCTTCACCTGGGACGCGGACCTTCACACGCGCCTGGCCGAGCTGGCGCGGGAGTCCGGCGCCAGCGTGTTCATGGTCGTCCACGCAGCCCTCGCCGCCCTGCTCACCCGGCTGGGCGCGGGCACCGACGTCCCGATCGGCTCACCGATCGCCGGCCGCACCGACCAGGCCCTCGACGACCTCGTCGGGTTCTTCGTCAACACCCTCGTGTTGCGCGTCGACACCGGCGGCGAGCCGTCGTTCCGCGACCTCGTCGCGCGGGTCCGCGAGCGCAACCTCGACGCGTACGCCCACCAGGACGTCCCCTTCGAACGGCTCGTCGAGGTGCTCAACCCGGCGCGGTCGCTGTCCTACCACCCGCTGTTCCAGGTGATGATCGCCGGGCAGAACAACACCCGCGCCGACGTCACCCTGCCCGGCCTGACCGTCACCGAGATCCCGGTGACCACCGGGACGTCCAAGTTCGATCTGGCGATCTCGCTGACCGAGCGCGACGCCGGGATCGCGGGCGTCCTGGAGTTCAACGCGGACGTCTTCGACCACCCGGGCGCCGATGCGATCCTGCGCCGCCTCGAAGTGCTGCTGCGCGCCGCGCTGGCGGAGCCGGACCGCCCGGTCGGCGCCCTGGACCTCCTGGACGGCGACGAGCGCGACCGGGTCCTGACCGAGTGGGCCGGGGCGCTCGAGCCCGCGGGTACCGAGACGTTCCCCGGCCTGTTCGCCCGTCGCGTGGCCGAGGCGCCGGACGCGATCGCGCTCGTCTTCGAGGACGTCGAGCTGACGTACGCCGAGGTGAACGCGCGCGCCAACCGGCTCGCGCACCTGCTCCTCGAACGCGGTGCCGGGCCCGAGCGGGTCGTCGCGCTGGCCGTGCCGCGGTCGGTCGACATGATCGTCGCGGAGCTGGCCGTGCTCAAGGCCGGCGCCGCGTACCTCCCGATCGACGTCGACTACCCCGGCGACCGGATCACCTACATGGTCGAGGACGCCCGCCCGGTCTGCGTCGTCACGACCCGCGAGATCGACGCGAAGCTCCCGGCGGACGTTCCTCGCGTGCTCCTCGAAGACCCGGCCCTCGACGGGATGTCCACAGTGGACCCCGCAGTCGCGGTGCAGCCGGAGAACGCGGCCTACGTGATCTACACGTCCGGCTCCTCCGGCCGGCCGAAGGGCGTCGTCCTCCAGCACTCGGGCGTCGCGAAGCTGGTCGCCACCCAGGTCGACCGGTTCGGGATCGGGCCGCACAGCCGGGTCCTGCAGTTCGCGTCGCCGAGCTTCGACGTCGCCTTCTGGGACCTCTGCCTGGGCCTGCTCTCCGGCGGCCGCCTCGTCGTGGTCCCGGCCGAGCGCCGGGTCGCCGGGCTCGCGCTGACCGAGTACGCGCACCAGCACGGCGTGGACTTCATGATCCTCCCGCCCGCGCTGCTCGACGCCCTGCCCGCGGACTGCGACCTCCCGCGCGACAGCGTCCTGCTCGCCGGCACCGAACGCGTGTCGCCGGAGCTGATCCGGCGGTGGGCACCGGGCCGCCGGATGTTCAACGCCTACGGCCCGACCGAGGCCACCACCAACTCGACGCTCGGCGAAAGCGACCCGGTCGAGCTGGCGGACGCGACCGTCGTCCCGATCGGCATCCCCGACCCCGGCACGCGGGCCTACGTGCTCGACGCCGGGCTGCGGCCGGTCCCACCCGGCGTGGTGGGGGAGCTGTACCTCGCCGGCTCGGGCCTGGCCCGCGGGTACCTCGGGCGCGCCGCGCTGACATCGGAACGGTTCGTCGCCGACCCGTTCGGCTCGAGCGGCCGGCTCTACCGCACCGGTGACCTGGTGAAGTGGCTGCCGGACGGGCGCCTCGTCTTCCTGGGCCGCGCGGACGACCAGGTCAAGATCCGCGGCTACCGCATCGAACCGGGCGAGATCGAAGCCGTGCTCACCGAGCACCCGGCGGTCGGGCAGTCCGTCGTCCTCGCGCAGGACGGCCGGCTCATCGCCTACGCCGTCCCGGCGGCCGGGCGCGACGAAGAGGCCGAGCTGGACCACGTCGGCGAATGGCGCGAGCTGCACGAGAACGTCTTCACCGAGGCGGCGGCCGGCGGCCTGGAGGAGAACTTCACCGGCTGGAATTCCAGCTACGACGGCACCGAGATCCCCCTCGGCGAGATGCGCGAGTGGCACGCGGCCACGATCGACCGCATCCGTGCGCTCAAGCCGAAGCGGGTCCTCGAGATCGGCGTCGGGTCGGGGCTGATCCTGTCCCGGATCGCGCCGGACGCAGAGGAGTACTGGGGCGTCGACCTGTCCGAGAAGGCGATCGCCAACCTCCGGCGGGAGCTCGCGGCGACGCCGTTCGCGGACAAGGTCCACGTGGCGGCCCGCCCCGCGCACGACCTCGGGGACCTGCCGGACGAGCCGTTCGACACGGTGATCATCAACTCGGTCGCGCAGTACTTCCCGAGCGTCGACTACCTCGCCGAGGTCGTCCGCACAGTGACTGCCCATGTCCGGCCGGGCGGGGTGATCTTCCTCGGCGACATCCGAAACCTGCGCTCGCTGCGGGCGTTCCGGACGGCGACCGAACTGCGCCACGGCCGTCGCGACGCCGCCGCGGTCGACCAGGCCATCGCGCGCGAGGGCGAACTCGTGCTCGATCCGGACTTCTTCACGGCACTGGCCCGTAGCCTGGATGGCTTCGACGACGTCGACCTGTGGGTCAAGCGCGGTCAGGCGCACAACGAGCTGACCCGGCACCGCTACGACGTCGTCCTGCGGAAGGCACCCAAGCCGGGACCGGTCGAGGAGGACGTCGTCGCGTTCACCTCGCTCGGCGAGCTGGAACGCCTGCTGTCCGAGCACCCGGCCCGGCTGCGCGTCACCGGTGTGCCGGACGCGCGGCTTTCCGGCGAACTCGCCGCCGTCGCCGCACTCGCCGAGGGAGACGCCGACGCTGCGCTGTCCGCGTTGGACGCCGATCCGTCCGGGGTGGACCTCGAGACGCTGCAGGAGCTCGGCGCCCGCCAGGGTTACCGCACCTTCGCGGCACCGGTGAGCGAGGGCACTCTCGAAGTCGTGTTCACCACCGGCGAGCCGACGCGGATCCACCGCGCCCGCCCGGTCCGGGCCGCCCTGGACACGCTGGGCAACCACCCGGCCGGGCAGCGCGACACCAGCGCCCTCGTCTCGGCCCTGCGGGCCCACGTCCGCGACCGGCTGCCGCAGTACATGGTGCCGTCCGCGTTCGTCGTCCTCGACCGGTTGCCGCTGCTCGCCTCGGGCAAGCTCGACCGGCGGGCGCTGCCGAGCCCGGACAAGCAGGCCGTCACCGCCGGCCGAGCGCCGCGGACACCTGTCGAAGAGGTCCTGTGCGGCCTGTTCGCCGAGGTCCTCGACGCCGCGTCGATCGGCGTCGACGACGACTTCTTCGCCTTGGGCGGGCACTCGCTCATGGCGACGCGCCTGGTCGCGCGGCTGCGCGCGGTGTTCGGCGTCGAGCTGCAGGTGCGGTCCGTGTTCGAAACGCCGACGGTCGCCGGACTGGCCGCGTTGCTGTCCACTTCGGACTCATCGGCCGCCCGGCCCGCGCTGGAACGGGTCGAGCCGCGGCCGGACGTGCTGCCGCTGTCGTTCGCCCAGCAGCGACTGTGGTTCCTCCACCGCCTGGAGGGCCCGTCCGCGACGTACAACATGCCGACCGCGGTCCGGCTGACCGGTGACCTCGACGTCTCCGCGTTGAAGCTCGCCTTGTCCGATGTGGTCGAACGCCACGAAGCCCTGCGCACGATCTTCCCGGAGATCGACGGCGAAGCCCGCCAGCAGATCCTCGGCGACGTCACGATCCCGCTGCCGACGCGCACGGTCACCGAGACCACGCTCGCCGACGCTGTGTCGGAAGCGGCCCGCACGGTGTTCGAGCTGGAGTCGGAGATCCCGCTGCGCGCCGAACTACTGCGGCTGGGCGCCCGCGAGCACGTCTTGGTGCTGGTGTTCCACCACATCGCGTCGGACGGCTGGTCGACCGCGCCGCTGTGGCGTGACCTCGCGACGGCCTACACCGCCCGGCAGTCCGATGACGTTCCACAGTGGACCCCGCTTCCGGTCCAGTACGCGGACTACACGCTGTGGCAGCGCGACGTCCTCGACGAGCCGGTCATCGAACCACAGCTGGCCTACTGGCGTGACGCCCTCGCCGATCTGCCGGAACGGATCGAGCTGCCGACCGACCGGCCGCACCCGGCCGAATCGTCCTACCGGGGCGAGCAGTTCGCCTTCGGCTGGGACGCCGAGCTCCACAGTGGACTCGTCGACTTGGCCCGTGCCTGTGGGGCCAGCGTGTTCATGGTCGTGCACGCCGGGCTCACCGCCGTGCTCACCCGGCTCGGCGCGGGCACCGACATCCCGCTCGGCACGTCCATCGCCGGGCGCACCGACCAGGCCCTCGACGACCTCGTCGGCTTCTTCGTCAACACCCTCGTGCTGCGCGTCGACACCGGCGGCGACCCGTCGTTCCGGGACCTCGTCGCCCGCGTGCGGGACCGCAGCCTCGACGCCTACGCCCACCAGGACGTCCCGTTCGAGCGGCTGGTCGAAGCGCTGAACCCGGCGCGCTCGCTCGCGTACCACCCGCTGTTCCAGACGATGCTGGCCTGGCAGAACAACGCCGTCGCCGACCTCGCGCTGCCCGGCCTGACCGTCGCGGAGGAACCGGTCCGCACCGGCACGGCCCGCGCCGACCTGACGTTCTTCGTCGGCGAGCGGCCCGGCAGCCGGACCGGGATCCGCGGCACCGCGGAGTACAACAGCGACGTCTTCGACCGAGCGAGCGTCGAAGCGATCCTCGACCGGCTCCGGTTGCTGTTGGAAGCCGTCGTCACCGATCCGGACACGCGGATCGGCGCGGTCGACCTGCTCACCGACGCCGAGCACGACCAGCTCGCTCCCGCCCCCGCGACGCCGCTTCCCGCGGAGACGGCTGCCGGGCTGTTCTCGGCCCAGGTAGCACGGACCCCGGACGCCACCGCGCTGGTGTTCGGCTCGGAGCGGCTCACCTACGCGGAACTGGACACGCGAGCCACGACGCTCGCCCGGGCGTTGCTCGCACGCGGTGCGGGGCCGGAACGCGTGGTGGCCGTGGCACTGCCGCGGTCGGCCGACTTGGTCGTCGCTCTCCTGGCGGTGCTCAAGACCGGGGCCGCCTACCTGCCGCTCGACCTGAACCACCCGGCCGAGCGCGTCGAGCTGATGCTGACCGACGCCGCTCCGCACCTGGTCGTCGCCGAAGAAGGCTTCGGGGATCGGCTGGTGCGACCCGGCGACACCGGGCCCGAACCGGGGTGGCCGTCGATCAGCCCGGACAACCCGGCGTACGTGATCTTCACGTCCGGCTCCACGGGACGCCCGAAGGCCGTCGCCGGCACCCAGCGCGCGCTGGCCAACCGGCTGCACTGGGGCCGGGACGTCGCCCAAGGCGTGCGTGTGGCCAAGAGCGCGCTGACGTTCATCGACGGCTCGACGGAACTGCTCGGCGGGCTCGTCGCGGGCGACCCGGTGGTCCTCGCCGACGACGCGACGGCCACCGACCCGCACGCGCTCGCCGAACTCGTGCGGACGTCCGGTGCCGAGGTCCTGACCGTCGTCCCGAGCCTCCTCGACAGCTTCACCGAGGACGCCTCGGCTGACGCGTTCGCCTCGGTGACCAC
Organism: Amycolatopsis ponsaeliensis; assembly: GCF_030182635.1. NCBI lineage: Bacteria > Bacillati > Actinomycetota > Actinomycetes > Pseudonocardiales > Pseudonocardiaceae > Amycolatopsis > Amycolatopsis ponsaeliensis. The sequence goes on along the minus strand of NZ_JAPZLD010000029.1, from coordinate 47,401 downwards.
GTGGATCACCAGTGGCGAGCCGCTTTCCGGCGCACTGGCCGAGAAGGTGGCCCGGCGGTGGCCGTCGGCGAAGCTGGTCAACCTGTACGGCTGTTCCGAAGCCGCGGGCGACAGCCTGGCCCAGGTCTGCGGGCCGGTGGCCATCGGACGGCCGGTCGCGAACACCCGCGCGTACGTCCTCGACGGCGCCCTGCGGCCGGTGCCGCCCGGCGTCCGTGGCGAGCTGTACCTGGCCGGTGCCGGGCTCGCGCGGGGTTACCTCGGCCGGCCGGCGCTCAGCGCGGAACGGTTCGTCGCCTCGCCGTTCGAACCGGGGGAGCGGATGTACCGCACCGGCGACCTGGTCCGCCGCCGCACCGATGGCGCGCTCGAGTTCGTGGGCCGCGCGGACCAGCAGATCAAGATCCGCGGGTTCCGCGTCGAGCCGGGCGAGGTCGAAACCGCGCTGACGGCCGACGCCTCCGTGGCACGCGCAGCGGTGATCGCCCGCGACAACCGCTTGATCGCCTACGTCGCACCGTCGGGCGATCCGGCCGCGCTACGAGCATCACTGACCGCGCGGTTGCCGGAGTACCTGGTGCCGTCGGCGATCGTGGTGCTGCCGGAGCTACCGCTGAACGCCAACGGCAAGCTCGACCGCGCCGCCCTGCCGGATCCCGAGGTCCGGACCTCGGGTCGCGTCGCGCGGACCCCGTCCGAGCAGGCGCTGTGCGACCTGTTCGCCGACGTCCTGGGCGTGCCGCAGGTCGGCCCGGACGACGGGTTCTTCACCCTCGGCGGGCATTCCCTGCTGGCGACGCGGCTGGTCAGCCGGATCCGCGCGCTGCTCGGCGTCGAGGTCCCGATCCGGGCGGTGTTCGACGCGCCCACCCCGGCCCGCCTGGCCGAACTCCTCGACCCGGGGCGGCAAAGCCGTCCGGCGCTCGTGCCGGTCGAGCGGCCCGAGGTGCTGCCGCTGTCGTTCGCCCAGCAGCGGCTGTGGTTCCTCGACCGCCTCGACGGGTTGAGCGCGACCTACAACATCCCCTGGGCGTGGGAGCTGACCGGACCGGTCGACGCCGACGCGCTGCGAGCCGCGCTCGGCGATGTCGTCGCCCGGCACGAAATCCTCCGGACGATCCTGGTCGAGGATCACGGCACGCCGAGCCAGGTGGTGCTGGCGCCGGACGACGACCGCGCCCGGCCGGTGCTGGTCACGGAGACGGCGGCAGACCTCGGCGAGAGCGTCACCGCCGCGGCGTCGTACTGCTTCACCCTCGACGCCGAAATCCCGGTCCGCGCGACACTCGTGTCGTTCGGGCCCGACCGGCACGTGTTCGTGCTGCTGGTGCACCACATCGCCGGCGACGGCTGGTCGCTGCCGCCGTTGAAGCGCGACCTCGACACCGCGTACGCCGCGCGGCTGCGCGGTGAAAGTCCACAGTGGACTCCGTTGCCGGTGCAGTACGCGGACTACACGCTGTGGCAGCGCGAAATGTTCGGTCGCGCGGACGACCCGGACAGTCTGCTCGGCCGGCAGGCGGCGTTCTGGCGGGACACCCTCGCCGGGATCGCGGACGAGCTGGCGCTCCCGGCCGACCGGCCCCGCCCGGCGCGGTCGACCAACCGCGGCGCCGCCGTGCCGGTCACCGTGCCCGCCGACGTCCACCGCGGTCTGCGCGACCTGGCCCACAGCAGCGACACCAGCACGTTCATGGTGCTGCAGGCCGCGCTCGCGGCGTTGCTGACGCGGCTCGGCGCGGGCACCGACATCCCGCTCGGCACCCCGGTCGCCGGGCGCACCGACCACGCGCTGGAGGACCTCGCCGGGTTCTTCGTCAACACCCTGGTCCTGCGCACCGACACCGACGGCGACCCGACGTTCCGGGAGCTCCTGGCCCGCGTCCGTGAGGCCGACCTGGCGGCGTACGCCCACCAGGACCTGCCGTTCGAGCACCTCGTCGAGCTGCTCAACCCCGCCCGGTCCCTGGCCCGGCACCCGCTGTTCCAGGTCATGCTCGCCGTCTACCACTCGGGTTCGGAGCCGGAGCGGCTGCTCGGCCTCGACGCGTCCTATCGGGACACCGGGCTGCGGCAGGCGAAGTTCGACCTGTCCTTCGACCTCGTCGAGACCCCCGAGGGCATCGAGGGCGACCTCGAGTTCAGCCTCGACCTGTTCGACGAGCCGACCGCCCGGACGCTCACCGAGCGCCTGGTGCGGCTGATGACGGCCGTCGTCGCCGACCCGGACCGGCCGCTGAGCCGGATCGACGTCCTCGACGCGGCGGAACGGCACCGGATCGTCGCCGAGTGGGGCTCGGGCGAGCCGCTGACGACGTCCGCGCCGACGGTCGTCGACCGGCTGGCGGCGCAGGTGGCGGCGACGCCGGGCGCGACCGCGCTGAGCGACGCGGATTCGAGCGTCACCTTCGCGGAGTTCGCGCTGCGGACCGACCGCCTGGCCCGCTGGCTGGCCTCGCGGGGCGCGGGTCCCGAGAAGGTCGTAGCGCTCGTGCTGCCGCGGTCCGCGGCCGTCGTCGAGGCGATCTTCGGTGTGTTCAAGGCGGGCGCGGCGTACCTGCCGGTGGACCCGGACCAGCCGGCCGACCGGATCTCGGCGATCCTCGCCGACGCCGGTGCCGCATTGGTGTTGACGAGCCGCGCCCTGGCCTCGCCGGTTGCCGGCGCACTGTTCGTCGAGGACTTGCTTGAGGACACAGTGGACAGTGACACGGCGCTGACCCTGCCGTCGCCCGCGAACCCGGCGTACGTGCTGTACACGTCCGGCTCCACGGGCAAGCCCAAGGGCGTCGTCATCCCGCACTCGGGGCTGGTGAACCTGTTCCACAGCCACCGCGAGACGCTGTACCGCCCGGCGGTCGCGGCGGCGGGCGGGCGACGGCTGCGGGTCGGGCACGCGTGGGCGTTCTTCTTCGACGCCTCCTGGCAGCCACAGCTGTGGCTGCTGGACGGGCACGAGGTGCACGTCGTCGACGACGACACTCGCCGCGACCCCGACCGGCTGGCCGCGGTGGTGCGCGAGCGCGGCCTCGACTTCCTGGAGCTCACGCCGTCGCACTTCGCGCAGCTGGCCGCGGCCGGGGTCGTCGAAGACGGGAAGTGCGCCCTCGGTGTCGTCGGCGTCGGCGGTGAAGCGGTGTCCCAGACGCTGTGGGAGTCGCTGCGGTCGATGCCGGGGACGGCGGCGTACAACCTCTACGGCCCGACCGAGGCGACCGTGGACGCGCTCGTCGGCCGGTTCGCCGACGCGGACCGGCCGGTGATCGGCCGCCCGGTGCACAACGCCCGCGCGTACGTCCTCGACAGTGGCCTGACGCCGGTTCCGGCCGGCGTACCCGGCGAGCTGTACCTGGCCGGCGCCGGGCTGGCCCGCGGCTACCACGAGCGTCCCGCGCTCACCGCCGAGCGGTTCGTCGCTTCGCCGTTCGAGCCGGGGGAGCGCATGTACCGCACCGGCGACCTGGTGCGGTGGCGGCCCGACGGGCAACTCGAGTACCTCGGCCGCACCGACGACCAGGTCAAGATCCGCGGCTTCCGGATCGAGCCGGGCGAGATCGAGACGGCCTTGGCGCGCCACGACGACGTCGAGCAGGCGCTCGTCGTCGTCCGGGAAGACCGGGACAAGCGCCTGGTCGCCTACACCACCCCGGCGCACGCGGATCCGGTGCGGCTGCGGGAGTTCGTCGCCCGGTCGCTGCCGGAGTACATGGTGCCCGCGGCGATCGTCCCCCTGGAAGCGTTCCCCGTGACGCCCAACGGGAAGCTCGACAAGGCCGCCCTGCCGGTGCCCGAGTTCGAGACTCGCGGCCGGGCCCCCGAAACACCCCTGGAGAAGGCCCTCTGCGAAGTCTTCGCGGAGGTCCTGGACGTCGCCGCGGTCGGCGCCGACGACGACCTGTTCGCTCTCGGCGGGCATTCGATGCTGCTGGTGGTCCTGCGCACCCGGATCACCGAGCGGCTCGGGACCGAGCTCCCGATCGCCGAGTTCTTCCGTACCCCCACCGCGGCCGGGCTCGCCGCCCTGCTGACCGAAACCCGAGGAAACTGATGCAGCGCACCCTGATGAACGCCAAGATCCACCGCGCCACGGTGACCCAGGCCGACCTGCACTACGTCGGGTCCCTGACCATCGACGCCGACCTGATGGCCGCCGCGGACATCGTCGAAGGCGAACGGGTCCAGATCGTCGACATCTCCAACGGCGCCCGCCTGGAGACCTACGCGATCACCGGCGAGCCCGGGACCGGCGTGATCGGGATCAACGGCGCCGCGGCGCACCTCGTGCACCCCGGCGACCTCGTCATCATCATCACCTACGCCCAGGTCGACGAGGCCGAACGCGCCGGGCACCGGGCGCGCGTGGTGCACGTCGACGCCGACAACCGCCAGGTCCACCTGGGCCACGACCCGGCCGAGCCGGTGCCCGGCGCGCAAGCCCAGTTGTCGGGCCGGAATTGACGTAGGTGGGCGTGGACACAGGTCGGTCGCGGTGGTTGCTTTTGGCAGCCTCACCTAAATAAGGTGTGCCTATCCTAAAGTGTGTCGACTGTGACATCCGGGCCCCGGCCCGGGCCGGGGGCTCCGCCACCCGGAACCCCCGAAATCCGCGAAAGGTTCTCATGTCCGTGTTTCAAGGCGGTGCCGGGCTCAGCCGGCGTGGATTCCTGATCGGCACCGGCGGGCTCGCCGCGGCCGCGGCGCTCACCGCGTGCGGCAGCAGTGACGACAAGCCGGCGGCCGCCGCTTCCGGGCCGTGGGAGTTCACCGACGACCGGAACCAGAAGGCGTCGCGCGACCAGCGCCCGTCCCGCGTCGTGGCCTACGCCAGCTCGGCCGCCGCCCTGTGGGACTACGGCGTCCACCCCCTCGGCGTGTTCGGCCCGCAGAAGACGGCCGACGGCGCGAAGGAGATCCAGGCCGGCAACATCGACCTGAACGCCGTCACCTCGATCGGCAACGCCTGGGACGACTTCAGCATGGAGAAGTTCGCCGCGCTGAAGCCGGACCTGGTCGTCACCGGCTTGACCGGCACCAAGCCGACCGACCTGTGGGTGCTCAAGGACGACCTCGGCCCGAAGGTGCAGGCGATCGCGCCGATCGTCGCGCTGTCGGAGTACAAGGTCACGCTGCCGAAGGTGATCGAGCGTTACGAGCAGCTCGCCGTCGCGCTGGGTGGTGACGCGAACTCCGCCGCCATCAAGAAGGGCAAGGACGACTTCCAGAAGGCGTCCGACGACCTGAAGGCCGCGATCAAGGCCAAGCCGGGCCTCAAGGTCCTCGTGGTGTCCAGCGACAAGGACAACCTGTACGTCTGCAAGCCGGAGTTCTTCGCGGACCTGGCGTACTACCGCGACCTGGGCCTGGACATCATCAACGGCGCCGGCCCGGACGACTACTTCGAGACGCTCAGCTGGGAGCAGGCGGGCAAGTACCCGGCCGACCTGATCCTGAGCGACAGCCGCACGTACGCGTTGTCGCGCCAGCAGCTGGCGGCGATCCCGACGTGGGCGCAGCTGCCCGCGGTCAAGGCGAACCAGCTCGCCGACTGGTCGACCGAACCCCGGTTCAACCCGGTGCTCGCGGCCCCGGTCATCCAGAAGCTGACCGAGGTCGTCAAGGGCGCCCGCACGGACATCACCGCCTGAGGAGGCTGGGCATGACGAACCCGTTCGAAGACCCGTCCGGTACGTACCTGGTGCTGGTCAACGCGGAGAACCAGCACAGCCTGTGGCCGGAGTTCGTGGAGGTCCCGCCCGGCTGGACGGTCGCGTTCGGCCCGGCCGGCCGCCAGGACTGCCTGGACCACGTGGAAGCGAACTGGACGGACATGCGGCCGAAGTCCCTGGCCGACGCCATGGACGACTGACCCTCCGGAAAGACGAAAGCGCCGGGAGCCCAGGTGGCTCCCGGCGCTTTCGCATGGACGGGCTCAGGCGCGCTGACCCGACCAGGCCGCCCAGAGCTTCGCGTACTGGCCGCCCGCCGCGACCAGCTCGTCGTGCGTTCCGGTCTCCACCACCGCGCCCGCGTCGAGGACCACGATCCGGTCGGACGCCGCCGCCTGGGTGAGGCGGTGGGCCACCACCAGTGCCGTCCGGCCTTCCAGGGCCGCCGCGGCCGCCGACTCCAGGACCCGGGAACCCGCGCTGCCGGCCTCCGCCGTGGCTTCGTCGAGGATCGCGATCGGCGGGTCGGCCAGCACCAGCCGGACCAGCGCCAGCTGCTGGGCCTGGGTCACCGTCAGCTGGTGACCGCCTTCGCCGACCACGGTGGCCAATCCGTCCGGCAGACTGTCCACCCAGGACAGTGCGCCCACCTTCGCCAACGCCGTCCGGAGATCCTCGTCGGACGCCGACGGGCGCGCGAGGCGGAGGTCTTCGGCCAGCGGTCCGGCGAAGACGTGGACCTCCTGGCTGATCAGCGCGACGGTCCGGCGCGTGGTCTCCGGGCCGAGTTCCTCCAGTGCCACCCCGCCCAGCGTCACCGAACCCGTGGACGGGCGGTGGATCCCGGCGATCAGCTTGGCCAGCGTCGTCTTCCCGGCGCCGCTCGCACCGACCAGCGCCACCCGCTCGCGGGGGGCGACACCGAGGTCGACGTCGCGCAGCACCGGGTGACCGTCCACATAGGAGTAGCCGGCCGCCGCCGTCTTCACCGACGCGTCCACGGGCCGTGCGGGCTGGGAAGGCGACGCCTCGGCGGGCAGGTCGGCCACGCCGATCAGGCGCGCGAGGCTGGCCGCGGCCGCCTGCGCGTCGTCGACCAGGGCCAGCGCCGTCGTGATCGGCCCGAACAGGCTGTGGAAGTACAGCGCCGCGGCCGTCGCCACACCGACCGTCACCGCGTTCGCCCCGACCAGCAGGAACCCCACGGCCAGCACGGCGGACAGCCCGGCGAACTCCGCCAGGTTGAGCCGCGCGTAGAACCGCGTCACCAGCCGGATCCCGCGCAGTGCCAGGTCGACGGCCGTGTCGGAGCGTTGCCGCACCCGCTCCAGGTGGGTGTCCGCCAGCCGGAACGCGCGGACGGTCTTCGCGCCGCCGATGGTGTCGAGCAGCTGCTGCTGTTGCTCGCCGACGGCCTCGCGCTGACTCGCGTACAGCGGCTTCGCGCGCGGCACGTACCAGCGCACGGTCCACAGCTGGATCGGCACGGCGACCAGCGCGGCCAGCAGGAACCGCCAGTCCAGCACGGCCAGCGCGCCCAGCGTCAGGATGACCGTCAGCACCGAGCGGCCCAGCTCGGGCAGCGCCTGCCGGACGCCTTCCGCGACGACCGAGACGTCGTTCGTGACGCGTGCGGTCAGGTCGCCGGACCCGGCGCGCTCGAGCTGTTCGAGCGGCAGGCCGAGGGCCCGCTCGACGAAGCGTTCGCGCAGCTCGGCCAGGATCGTCTCGCCCAGCTGCGCCACCAGCGACACGCCGATCGCGGTCGCGATGGCCTGTCCCACCGCGACGAGGACCAGCTCGACGACCGGCGTGAGCAGCTCGGCCGCCGGCTGTCGCGTTGCGACGAGGTCGACGACCCGGCCGAGCAGGGGCGCGGTGAGCAGCCCGATCGCGGTGGCCGCGACCAGCATCGTGAACGCGGCCGCGGTGCGGCCCTTCGCCCGGCCGAGGAGTTCGCCGACGACGGCGCGGATCCGGCGGCCGTCGGCCACGGGGAGGAGTTCACGGGTCATGACAGCACCGCCGCCCGGTAGTCGGCGCGACCGGCCAGGTCGGCGTGGCTGCCTTCGCCCGCGATCCGCCCGTCGTCGAGGAGGACGACGCGGTCGGTCGCGGCGAGCAGTGCCGGGCTGGTGGTCACGAGGATGGTCGTGCGGCCGCGCCGCAGTGCGGCCAGGCCCGCGGCGATGCGGGCCTCGGTGACGGTGTCGACGGCGGTCGTCGGGTCGTGGAGCACGAGCACCGGCGCGTCGGCGGCGAGCGCGCGGGCGAGCGCGACCCGCTGGCGCTGCCCGCCCGACAGCGACCGCCCGCGTTCGGTGACTTCGGTCGCGACGCCGTCGGGCAGCGCGCCGGCCACCTCGTCGACGGCGGCCGCGGACATCGCTTCTTCGCTGAGCGGCCCGGTCGCGAAGTTCTCGGCGACGGTCCCGGCGAACAGATCCGCGTCGTGCGCGGCCACCAGCACCACCTCGCGGACCCGGCTCGGGTCCACAGTGGACAGATCGACCGCGTCGACCGACACCGAGCCGGTCGACGGGTCGGCGGCGCGGCCGAGGCAGTCCAGCAGGTCGGTCGCGGCGGCCGGGTCGGTGGCGACGACGCCGAGCAGCTCGCCGGGGCGGGCTTCGAAGTCGACGTCGCGCAGCGCGCCCCGGCTGAGCGCGGAAAGCCGGACGTGCCCCGCGGCCGGAGCCGGGATCGTGGCCTCGCCGGCGTCGACGGCCGGCGGCGCGTTCAGGACGTCGGCGATGCGCCCGGCCGACGCGCGGCCCTGCGCGAGCTCGCCGTTGACCCACGAGAAGATCGAGAACGGCGTGATCAGGTACTGCGCCAGGCCGACCGCGGCGACGAGGTCGCCGACGCTGATGTCGCCCGCCGCCGCGAGGTTCCCGCCGACGAGCGCGACGACGGCGATGAAGATGCCGGTCAGCGCGAGCAGCGCGCCGTTGTGCCAGGCCTGGGCGCGCGCCGCACGCAAGGTGGCTCGCAGCGAATCCTGGCTGGTGCGGCGGTAGCGGTCGACTGCGGCGCGTTCGGCGCCGACGCCCTTGAGCACGCGGAGCCCGGCGACGAGATCGGTGGCGATGCCGGAGGCGAAGGCGGAACGCTCCTGCTCGGCCTCGCTGCGGCGTTCGAGGGGCTTGCCGATCAGGTGCGCCAGGTACAGCATCGGCGGCGTGCCGAGCAGCACGAGCAGGCCGAGCGGAATGCTCATGGTCAGCAGCACGACGGCGCTGACCAGCAGCCCGGCCAGCCCGGCGACGCCGAACGGCAGGACGCCGTTGAGCTGCCCGACCCGTTTCGCGTCCGACGTCCCGATGCTCACGAGCTCACCCGCGAGGTTGCCGGCTTCGGCGCCGCCGCCGGGGTGCAGCACGCGGCGTCCGACGTCGAGGCGCAGTTCGTGGGCGGCGCGTTCGGCGGCGCGCTCACCGAAGCGGGCGCCCAGGCGGTAGCTGGTCGACAGCGCGGCGAACAGCACGGCCAGCACCGCCAGCCAGAAGATCAGCGTGCCCGCCGAGCCGTCCGCGACGGCCTGGTCGATCACCACGCCGATCACCACCGGAACCAGTGCTTCGCCGCCCTGGTGGCCCGCGGTCAGCAGCGAAGCGAGCGCCACCGATCGTCGTTGCCCGGTGATCGAACGGCGGAGGACTTCCCGTCCGGTCGTGCTCACCCGCGCCTCCCTGTCCTGTCGTGGGATAGGTAAGGCTAGTCTAAGTAAACAAGTTACGGGAATACGGTCGGCTTCGTCTCATTTCCCTCGGTCGCCGGTTCCCCGAAGCGGGCCAGCGCGAGCGCGGCCGCGACGGCGAGGGCGAACCCGGCGATCGCGACGACCGCGAACCCGGGCCGGGTGCGGTCGCCGAGGACGAACACGCCGACCAGCGACGGGAAGACGGTCTCGCCGAGCACCATCATCGCGGTCGAGGTGGTGACGCTCCCGCGTTGCAACGCCGTCGCGTAGAACAGCATCGCCATCCCGCCCGCGACGGCGACGGTGTAGGTGGCCGGATCGGTGAGCAGGTCCAGCGGGGCGAGGCTGGGGATGATCCGCCCGGCGATGGCGACGACGCCGAAGCTGAGCCCCGCGACGAGCCCGAGTGCGGGCGTCCGCACGCGCCGGCTCGCCTTCCCGGCGACGATCCCGGCGGCGGCGAGGACGACGACCGCGCCGATCAGCCCGAGCCGGAAGCCGAGCCCGACCGGGTCGGAGCCCTCGCTCTCGGCGGCGGCGCCGAGCAGCGCGAGCCCGGCGACCACGACGGCGACGGCCGCCCATTCCTTCCGGCCGAGCCGGACCCCGAGGAACCGCGCGGCGACGGCGGTCACGGCGAGGCTCGCGGCGAGCGCGGCCTGCACGACGAACAGCGGCAGGACGTGCAGCGCGGCGATCTGCGCGACGAAGCCGAGGACGTCCAGCGAGAGGCCGAGCACGAACTTCCACTGGCCGAGGACGCGGACGAGCAGCTTCGGGTCGACCCCGCCGGCCCCGGAGTCTTCGGTCGCCTGGGCGGCGACCGACTGCATCACCGAAGCGACGCCGTACGCGATTGCGGCGCCCAGGGCGCAGAGCAGTCCCCACCACATGCCGATCACTCTATTTTGTCGGACCCTTGCGGTACTTTCCGGTCATGTCGAACACGAGTTCGAAGACGCATCGCTCCTGGCCCGCGCGGCTGGCGTGGGACGAGCTGCGCCTTCAGCTGGACTTCCTGCAGTTCCTCCGCGCGACGGCGGTGAACAAGCTGGCGGGGCTGCCGGTTCCGCAGGCGGCGGCGACCCCGTTGCCGACGTCGCCCCGGTTGAGCGCGCTGGGGGTGGTGAAGCACCTGACGGCGGTCGAGCGGTGGTGGCTGTCGATCGAGGCCGGGGGAGCGGACCTGCCGTCGCTGTGGGTGGGGTCGCCGGACCCGAGCTGGGACCTGGCACCGGACGACACGCCGGCATCGGTGGTGGCGGCGTACAAGGCCGAGTGGGCGCGGTCGGAGAAGGCGTTGCGCCGGTTGGGGCCGGACGACCGGACGCGGCGGCGATCGGAGTTCACGGTCCGGTGGGTGGTGGCGCACGTCGTGCAGGAGACGGCGCGGCATGTGGGGCATTTGGACGTGCTGCGGGAGCTGGCCGATGGGGAGGTGGGTGAGTGAGGGAGGGGTGACGGTGCGGCGGGCCTTCGGGGAAAATCGCGTGACAGGCCCGGCTAGTGTGGGTTTGTGGCCGTCGTTGCGGAGTACCGCCGATTTACCGGCCCCCTGGCCCTTTGCGGGTGCCAGCGGGGTTTCGGTGCCATGTCCGCGCTCGCCTGAGCGCGGTTCGGGCTCATCGCAGCGGCGGTCGCCGCCGTAAGTGAGCGAATAGCGCCGCAGTGAACCTCGCCTGGTGTCCGGGTCAGGGGGAGCAATCACCCCCATCCCGTTCACCCAGGAGGTTCTGTCATGCCCGAAACACTCACTCCCACCCAGCTCACCCGCGACCTCGCCGTCCGCGATCTCACCGATCCCGCTGCCGGTCCGCACGCCGTCCAGCTCGTCGTCGAACGGGCCGTCGTCGCCGTCAAAGGATCGCGCACCGAAGTCCGGCGATGGCCTGGCGATCGGATCGTCACCGTCGCCGACAACTACGACAACCTCGGCTACGACCCCGCCGACGTCACCCGCGACGCGCGCTACACCCGCTACGTCGACGCGGACCACGTCCTGCGCAGCCACTCCAGCGCCATGATCGCCGCCGCGCTGCGGGCGCTCAAAGCGCGCCCGGCCGACGACGTCCTGCTCGTCTGCCCGGGCATCGTCTACCGGCGCGACAGCATCGATCGGCTGCACACCGGTACCCCGCACCAGCTCGACCTCTGGCGGATCACCCGCACCAATGAGACCGACCTCGAACAACTCGTGGCCGCCCTCGTCGAGAACCTTCTGCCGGGACGGCGGTGGCGGCTCGAGCCGCGTCGTCATCCGTACACAGTGGACGGTGCCCAGCTCGACGTCGAGCACCGCGGCGAGTGGGTCGAGATCGCCGAATGCGGTCTCGCGCACCCGGCCGTCCTCGCCCGCGCCGGCCTCGGCGACGGCTGGTCCGGGCTCGCCCTCGGGATGGGCCTCGACCGGGTGGTGATGCTGCTCAAGGGCATCCCGGACATCCGCCTCCTGCGGTCGGCGGACCCGGCCGTCGTCGCGCAGCTCGGCGACCTCGCGCCGTACCGTCCGGTGTCGGTCCTGCCGCCGGTGCGCCGCGACCTCTCCATCGCGGTGGCGGCCGACGACCGGGCCGAGGACCTCGGCGACCGCGTCCGCAGTGCCCTCGGCGACGACGCCGACGTCGTCGAGCGCGTCGAAATCCGCCAGGAGACGCCGTGCGCGCAACTGCCGCCCCAGGCGCTGGCCCGGCTCGGCGCCACCGAGGACCAGAAGAACCTCCTGGTGCGGATAACCCTGCGCCCGCTGGACGCGACCCTGTCGGACCGTGAGGCGAACGTCCTGCGCGAACGCGCGTACGCCGCCCTGCACCAGGGGTCAGGCTCGCAGGCCCCGGAGAGCGAGCGCGGCGAAGCGCCGTGAAGCCAGGACACGCGCCGCCGGTGACGGCGCCTGGATGCCGTTGTTGGCCATGAGGACCAGGACCAGGTCGTCCAGGACGACGTCGGGGCGCAGGTGCCCGGCCTCCTGCGCGCGGCGGATCAGCTCGGCGATCGAGCGCAACGCCCGTTCGCGGTCCGCGGCGAAGTCGATCGCGTGCGGGAACGCCGAGACGAAGGCCGCGGTGAAGCCCCGGTCGCGGGCGTGCAGCTCGCAGAGCTTCTCGACCACCAGGGCGAACCCGTGCCACGGATCGGGGTCGGCGAGCCCTTCGTCGACGATCGCGTAGCACGCCCGCATCTGGTCCGCGAACGCCTCGGTGACCAGCAGCTCCTTGGTCGGGAACCGGCGGTACAGGGTCGCCGGCCCGACCCCGGCGCGCCGGGCGATCTCGCGCATCGGCACGTCCAGGCCGTCGGCGGCGAACACCGCGCGGGCCGCGTCGAGGATGCGCTCGCGGTTGTCGCGGGCGTCGGAGCGCAACAGGTGAGACAACTGATCGGCCACGCTCTCACTTTAGCCAAGCGGACGCCGGCGTCCACTACCGTCGGGGGCATGAAAGCAGTTGCGGTGCAAGCGTTCGGCGGTCCCGAGGGGCTGGCGGTCGTCGACCTCCCGGTCCCGGAACCCGCCGAGGGGCAGGTGCTGATCGCCACCGAGGCGATCGGCGTGGGCGGCGTCGACGCCGTGATCCGCAGCGGCGCCCTCGCCGCGTACGGGTTCCGGGACGGGCACGTCCTCGGCGGCGAGATCGCGGGCACGGTGACCGCGACCGGGCCGGGCGTCGACCCGGACTGGACCGGACAGCGCGTGTGGGCCTTCACCGGCGTCGGCGGCGGCTACGCCGAGCAGGCGGTCGCCCCGGCCGAGACGCTCGTCCCGCTCCCGGCGACGACGTCGGCCGTCGACGCGGTGACGCTCGGCAGCTCCGGCGCCGTGGCCCACTTCGGCCTCCGCCACGCCCACTTCGCCCCGGGCGAGTCGGTGCTGGTCCGCGGCGCGGCGGGCGGCATCGGGATCATGGCGGTCCAGCTCGCGTCGAAGGCCGGGGCCGGCGCGATCGCGGTCACGACGTCGTCGCCCGAGCGCGGCGACCGCCTGCGGGAGCTGGGCGCGACCCGCGTCCTGGACCGCGCCGGCGAGGGCACGGCGGACACCTACGACGTCATCCTCGACGTCGTCGCCGGCCCGGGGCTGCCGTCGTTCTTCGCCAAGCTGAGCCCGAACGGCCGCCTGGTGGCGGTCGGCGCGGTCGCCGGCGACCCGCCGAGCGACTTCGGCAAGGAGCTGTTCACGGCGTTCCAGAAGTCGCTGTCCTTCGCGACGTTCAGCGCGAACACGGTGCCCCAGGCCGACCGGCGCGCGGTGACGGCGGACCTGTTCGCCGCGGCGGACCGGGGCGAGCTGACCTCGGTCGTGCACGAGGTGCTGCCGCTGGAGCAAGCGGTACTGGCGCACCGGAAGATGCACGCCGGGGAGGTGTTCGGCCGGATCGTGCTGACCCCGGCGAAAAGCTGACCCGTAGGGTGTGGCCATGGCAGATCGGCTCTACTTCCGGCAGCTGCTCGCCGGGCGGGACTTCGCCGTCGGCGACCCGGTCGCGACGCAGATGGTGAACTTCGCCTACCTCATCGGCGACCGGGACACCAAGGAAGCGGTGATCGTCGACCCGGCCTACGCCGTGCAGGACCTGCTCGACGTCCTCGACGCCGATGGCATGCGGCTCACCGGCGTGCTCGCCACGCACCACCACCCCGACCACGTCGGCGGCGCGATGATGGGCTTCGAGCTGCCCGGGATCGCCGAGCTGCTCGCGCTCCGGCCGGTGCCGATCCACGTCAACGGCGCCGAGACCGAGTGGGTCCGCCGCGTGACCGGGGTCGAGCACACCGACCTGCGCGCGCACGACCACGACGACGTCCTCGAAGTCGGGTCGATCCCGGTGCGGATGCTGCACACCCCCGGCCACACGCCCGGCAGCCAGTGCTTCCTGGTCGAGGACAAGCTCGTCTCCGGCGACACGCTCTTCCTCGAAGGCTGTGGCCGCACCGACTTCCCCGGCGGTGACGCCGAGGAGATCTACCGCAGCCTGCAGGCGCTCGCCGGCCTGCCCGGCGACCCCGTCGTCTATCCCGGGCACCAGTACTCGGCCGAACCGTCGGCCGCGCTGTCCGACGTCAAGCGCACCAACTTCGTCTACCGGCCGCGGTCGCTCGACGAATGGAAGGTCATGTTCGGCGGCTGACCCGTTCCGGCACAACCGGTTCCACGGGGTGAAACCCGCCGTGTTCACGGACTGGGAGTGCGCGTCCACGGATTGACTTCCCCGCGAACGGGCTCGAAGCTCGGGATCACGCAAGCCCGAACATCCCCGTCCCCGGGAGAAATCCGTGTCGATTTCCTTCACGGGCGTGCTTCCGCGCGCCCGGAAACGCGCCGAAGGGCCGCCGCGCCGGACCGTGCGCCGGCCCGACCTGCGGCGCTGGATCAGCCCGGTGGTGCTCGTCGCCGCCTGGCAGATCGCCAGCGCCACCGGCGTCCTGCCGTCCGACAAGCTCAGTTCACCGTGGACGGTGGTGCAGGCCGGCGTCGAAGTCGCGCGCAGCGGCGAACTCGGGACCGCGTTCGCGGTGTCCCTCGGGCGCGTCGGCGCCGGGTTCGCGATCGGTGCCGTCGTCGGCGTGCTGCTGGGCATCGTCTCCGGGCTTTCCCGCTGGGGCGAAGCGCTGGTCGACCCGCCCGTGCAGATGCTGCGCACACTGCCGTTCCTCGGCCTGATCCCGCTGTTCATCCTGTGGTTCGGCATCGGCGAGGAAACCAAGATCGTGCTGGTCGCGCTCGGCGTGGCCTTCCCGCTCTACCTGAACGTCCACTCGGGAATCCGGAGCGCCGACCCGAACCTCGTCGAAGCCTCGCGGGCGCTCGGATTCAGCCGCGCGGAACGGCTTTGGCACGTCGTCCTCCCCGGCGCGCTGCCGCAGGCGCTCGTCGGGCTCCGGCAGTCGCTCGGCCTCGCCTGGCTCGCGCTGATCGTCGGCGAGACCGTGAACGCCGACGCCGGGGTCGGCTACCTCATCAACAACGCGCGGGAGTTCCTGCGCACCGACGTCGTGGTCGTCGGCCTCGTCCTGTACGCCCTGCTCGGCCTGGTCACCGACGCGCTGGTCCGGCTGCTCGAACGGAAGGTGCTGCGGTGGCGAACCCGGTAGCCGAGGTCCGGGACCTCACCAAGCGATTCGGTGACCGGACCATCCTTTCCGGCCTCGACCTGACCGTCGACCGCGGCGAGTTCGTCGCCCTGCTCGGCCGCAGCGGCTCGGGCAAGTCGACGCTCCTGCGCGTGCTGGCCGGTCTCGACGACGACGTCGAAGGCCGCGCGGACGTGACCGGCACCGTCTCGGTCGCCTTCCAGCAGCCCAGGCTGCTGCCGTGGCGCAAGGTCTGGCGCAACGTCGTCCTCGGCCTGCGCCAGGACGGCGTCGCGAAGTCCCGCAACCGCACGCTCGCCGAGAAGGCCCTCGGCGAGGTCCACCTGACCGACCACGCCGACGACTGGCCGCTCACTCTCTCCGGCGGCGAAGCCCAGCGCGTCTCGCTGGCCCGCGCCCTGGTGCGCGAACCCGATCTGCTGCTGCTGGACGAGCCCTTCGGGGCGCTCGACGCGCTCACGCGGATCGCGATGCACGGGCTGGTCCAGGACCTCTGGCGGCGCCACCAGCCCGGCGTGCTGCTCGTGACCCACGACGTCGACGAGGCCCTGCGGCTCGCCGGCCGGGTCCTGGTGCTCGACGGCGGCCGGATCGTGGCCGAGCACCGGCCGCGCGAAGCCGACCACGACGACCTCCGCCGGCGCGTGCTGGCGGACCTGGGAGTGACCGAAGATGCAGTGGCGTAACGGAATCGCTCTCGTCGCGGCGGCCGTGGTGCTCGCCGGGTGCGGCTCGGCGACGAGCGCGAACCCGGGACCGGCCGCCGTTCCGGGCCCGGTGAGCGCGGCCGACCTGGCGAAGGTGACGCTCAAGGTCGGCGACCAGAAGGGCGGCGTCAAGTCGCTGCTCACCGCGGCCGGCCAGCTCGACGGCACGCCGTACAAGATCGAATGGTCCACGTTCACCTCGGGCCCGCCGCTGCTCGAAGCGGCCTCGGCGGGCGCGATCGACATCGGCCGCGTCGGCAACACGCCGCCGATCTTCGCCGCCGCGGCGAAGGCCAGGATCGCGGTGGTCAGCGTCGCGCGCAGCAACGTCGAGCGGGAGGCCATCCTCGTCCCGCCCGATTCGCCGCTGACCGACGTCGCCTCGCTGAAGGGCAAGACGGTCGGCGTCGCGAAGGGCAGTTCCGCGCACGGCCAGCTGCTGAACACACTGCACAAGAACGGGTTGTCCACCAAGGACATCAAGGTGAGCTTCCTGCAGCCGGCCGAGGCCTACGCGGCGTTCACCCAGCACACGATCGACGCGTGGGCGATCTGGGACCCCTACACCGCGCAGGCCCAGATCGAGGCCAAGGCGCGGGTGCTCGCCGACGGGCGCGGCGCGTCCAACGGGCTGGCCTTCGAAACCGCGAGCACGACGGCGCTGGCCGACCCCGGCCGGAACTCGGCGATCCGCGACTTCGTGATCCGGGTGGTCAAGGCCCAGAAGTGGGCCGACACGCACCGTCCGGAGTGGGCGGCGGCCTGGGCCAAGGAGACCGGGCTCAAGCCCGAGGTGGCCCGGAAGGCCGTCGACGCGGGCCGTGACCAGCCGATCCCGCTGGACGACTCGGTCGTGCAGTCCGAGCAACAGCTCGCGGACGCCTTCACCGACGAGAAGACTCTGCCGGGCAAGGTGGACTTCGCCGCGTTCGCCGACCGGCGGTTCGCCTCCGACCTGGATCAGGCGAGGAGCAACGGATGAGCATCAGGCTGCACTGGTTCCTGCCCACCAGCGGCGACGGCCGCACGATCGTGGAACGCTTCCACGCCAACCGGTCCCAGGGCCCGTCGGCGCAGCGCGAACCCGACCTGGACTACCTCGCCCAGGTCGCCCGCGCCGCCGAGCGCCAGGGCTTCGAAGGCGTCCTGACCCCGACCGGCACCTGGTGCGAGGACGCGTGGCTGACCACGGCCGCGCTGATCCGCGAGACGACCCGGCTGAAGTTCCTGGTCGCGTTCCGCCCCGGCGTCATCTCCCCGACGCTCGCCGCGCAGATGGCCGGCACCTTCCAGCGCCTGTCGAACGGCCGCGTGCTGCTCAACATCGTCACCGGCGGCGACGCGGTGGAGCAGCGGCGCTTCGGCGACTGGCACGACCACGACGCCCGGTACGCGCGCACCGACGAGTTCCTCACCATCGTCCGCGGCGTCTGGTCCGGTCAGCCGTTCACCTTCGAGGGCGAGCACCTGCGCGTCGAAGGCGCGACGACGCTGGCCGCGCCCGATCCGGTGCCGCCGATCTACTTCGGCGGGTCGTCGCCGGCCGCGCTGCCGGTCGCCGCCCGGCACGCCGACGTCTACCTGACCTGGGGCGAGCCGCCCGCGCAGGTCGCGGAGAAGATCGGCAAGGTCCGCGAGCTGGCCGGCGACCGGCCGGTCCGCTTCGGCGTCCGGCTGCACACCATCTCGCGCGACACCTCGGCCGAAGCGTGGGCGGAGGCGCAGAAGCTCCTGGACGCGCTGAGCCCGGAGCAGGTCGCCAAGGCCCAGGCGCAGCTCGCGGCGAGCGAGTCGATCGGGCAGCAGCGGATGGTCGCCCTGCACGGCGGCCGGACCGACGGCGGCGTCCGCGGGCTGGAGATCCACCCGAACCTGTGGGCCGGCGTCGGTCTGGTCCGTGGCGGCGCCGGAACCGCGCTGGTGGGCAGCCACAGCGAGGTCGCCGACCTGATCGAGGAGTACCACAGCGTCGGGGTGAGCGAGTTCGTGCTGTCGGGCTACCCGCACCTGGAGGAGGCGTACTGGTTCGGCGACGGCGTCCGGCCCGAGCTGGCCCGGCGCGGCCTGATCAAGGAGTTCTAACCCCAGCGGGTCGAGGCGTAGACGACGATGTTGTCGCGATAGGACCGTTTCGCCGCGTCGAAGCTGCCGCCGCAGGTGATCAGCCGCAGCGCGCTGCCCGGCGCGGGCCCGTACACCGCGTCGGTCGGGAACGCGTTCTTCGGGTAGCGCTGGACGGTGTCCACGACGAACCGGGTCTCCTGGCCGTCGGAGCGCGCGACGAACACTTGGTCGCCGTCGCGCAGGTCGCGCAGCCGGAAGAACGGTGCCGGCCCGGACCGGGAGTCGACGTGCGCGGCGATCACCGCCGGCCCGGGGTCTCCCGGCACCGGGCCGGCGGCGTACCAGCCGACGTCTTCGAAGCGTTCGGGCGCCTCCAGTTCGTGGTCGGCGCCCAGCCCGAGCGGGACGAGCGCGGGCGCGTCGACGCCGATGGCGGGGATCCGCAGCCGCACCGGGCGGACGTCGGCGGCCGGGGGCAGCGGTTGTGGCCCGCCCGCCACCGGCGCCGACGAAACCGGGGGCGAGGGTGGAGCCGCGGGCGGGGCCGGAGCCGCCGAGCAGCCCGCGGCCACCAGGACCGCGACGAGCAGCGCGCCGAGGTCAGCGCGCACGGACCAGCCGGCGCCCGAGCACGAACGCGGCCAGCAGCCCGGCCGCCGCGAACGCCGGCCAGAGCGGCAGTTCGGACGACGGCGCCGTGCCGCCGCCACCGGTCTCGACGCCGAGCTTCGGCGGTTCGGGCAGCGACCCGCCGTCGGAGATCGGGTTCGCCTTGAGCGCCCCGGCGTTCTCGGTGACCAGCAGCGTCGTGGACGTCCCGGCCTTGACGTCGACGTCGGCGGTGGACTTCACCGAGCCGCCGGACAACTGCAGGGGCCAGCGTCCTTCCGGCACGTCCACATAGGACGACGTCTGGCCGTAGGCGGCGTCCTTGGCGAGCGAGACGCCTTGCGGGCCTTCGACGCTGACCGGCGCGATCGCCGCCGACCCTTCGACCACCCGGACCCGGCCCTTGCCGGCGCCCGGCGCGGTGAGGTCGTCGGTGACCAGGTCGCCCTTGAGCGTGCCGTCCGGGCCGTTCGCGAAGACCAGCAGCGAGTAGGCGCTGCGCTCGGCGACGTCGATCGTCGCCGACAGCGCCGGCGGGGTGCTGGACGCGGCGTCGGCGGGCCGCATCGACAGCGTGTACTTGCCGGGGTCGAGCGACGAGTACGGGGTGACCGCGCCGTAGCCGGCCTTGCGGATGACGACCTTTTCGGCCTGGCCGAACGGCGCGAAGTAGATGTCCACCGGCGGGACCTTGGGGGAGAGGTGGCCGACCCGGATCCAGCCGACGCCCGGGCCGGGGGCGGTCGCCGCTTCGGCCGTCACCGGCGTCAGCGCGACGAGAAGGAGGGCTGCGGCGGTCAGCCCGCCGGGTCTGAGCAGTCGCTGGGGCAGAGTGCGCATCGGAGGGCCTTTCACCGTCAGGGGGAGGAGAACGGGACGAGCAGTCCCGGGGGCGCGAACAGCGGATAGGTGACGAGCACGCCGGCGCCGGTCCGGACGACCGACGACGGGCGGAACAGGTCGCGCTGGCCGGTGTAGAACGCGGCCGCGCCGTCTTCGCCGCCGGTCAGCAGGACCCGGCGGCGGGGCTGCCCGGCGGGGTCTTCGCCGGGGACTTCGGGGAACGCCGCGACCCGGACCGGCCCGAGGGCCGCGAGCGCGGCGATCGTCGCGATCAGCCGGGGGTCGACGCGTCCCGCGCGGAGCTCGGCGGCGGCGTCCGGGGCGAAGGAGATCCGAGCCGACGCCTGGAGGGCCTCCCCGGCGTGGGCGCGCGCCGACGACTCCGACGGCGCGGCCGGGTCGACCGGCGGCAGGCCGAGGCGCGAGACGGTGACGCGGCGGTCGCCGGTGCCGAACACGGCGGTCGCGCCGGAGTCGTCGAAGGCGGCTTCGAGCGCCGGATAGCGGTGGCGCAGGTCGGTCGCGTCGTCGGCGAAGACGGCCCACTCGGCGGGCGGGCAGGCGGCCGCGCACGCGGCGGGCGCGACGAGCATGCCGGTCGGCCAGCCGGCCTTGGCGAGCTCGGCCCAGGCGGCGTCGTCGACGAGGACGCGGGAGCCGGAAGCGTTGGCCCGCAACCACTCCTGCGCGTCGGCCATCGGCCCGCCGCGGTCGGTCGAAGGCCGCAGAGCCGGGTAGCCGTAGACCCAGCCCGCGGCGACCATCGCGATCAGGACGACCGCCGCGAGCGCGACGCCGGGTCCCCGCTTCGTCTCCCACCGGTGGGCGGGGGCGCGCTGCCGGGTCACCGCCTGCACGACCCCGGCCAGCAGCAGCGGGGTCACCGGCAGCAGCAGGGCGAGCACGGCGGTGTCCGGCACGCCCGGCACCGCCAGGGCGGCGACGAGCAGCAGCCCGGACACGGCGAACGGCCGCAGGGACGTCACCGCCAGCGCGGCCACCAGCGCGACGGTCGAGAGCACCGCCCACGCCGGGTCGAGCGCGACCCAGTCGGCGACCGTCGGACGGCCCGCGGCCGCGAGGTGCGGCCGGAGCAGTCCCGCCGCCGGGCCGAACGCGATGCCGAGCCCGAGGTTGAGCAGCACCGCCACCAGCGCGGCCCGCACGGGCGCGCGCCGCACCAGCAGCCAGCCGGCCGCGGGCAGGAAGAACAGCGCGAGCGGTGAGGTGAGCACCGCGGCCAGCAGGCAGACCGCGGCCAGGATGTCGTGCCGGATCCGGGCGTCGGGCCGGGTGACGAGCACCAGCGCGCCGAGGGCCCACACCACCGCCAGGTGCTCGACGACGACCAGCCGCTGCAGGCCCAGCGCCAGCGGGGACGCCGCGAGCAGCAGCACCGCGGCCGCCGACGCCCACCGCGTCAGGCCGAGCCGGCGCGCGAGCACCCACAGCAGCACGACCCCGATCAGCGCGGCGACGAGCGTCGTCTCGCGGACCGCTGCCAGCGCCGTGGCCGAGCGGCCGAACGCGTCCGAAACCATCGTGTAGGCCGACAGCTGCCACCAGCCGAACGGGCTGACCCCGGCCCCGCCCGCGTCGGTGAACGGCGTCAGGTGGCCGAGCGCGTAGGCGTGGGCGACGTTCGCGGCTTCGGCGGGCAGCGCCGGGTCCGGGGCGGCGAGGTAGAGCACCCGCAGGCCGCCGGTGAGGGCCAGCAGCGCGAGCACGATGTCGAGCGACAGCAGCCGGTGACCGGGCGCCGGCTCGGAAAGCGTCGCGGGGGAGCGGCCCGAGAACGTCGTCCCCCAGCTGTGCTGGGCCATTCGACGGATCGTAGCCGCTCCCGATCACCCGTCCAGCTCGGGACGGTTACGTCAGCCGGACGGCCTAGAGATCGGAAAAGCCTTGTCTCGCAAGATTATTTCCGACTGTCTCGAGTGGATCCGGAGAGTGTCCGGGTCAACGCCAGTGCGACCGTGCGGACGGCGGGGGCAACCCGTTCGGTCCGCATCCGGTTGGCCCAGCCGGAGATCGAGACCGCGGCCACCGCGACGCCGCGGGAATCGAGCAGCGGGCTCGCCGCGCACACGACACCGACGCCGGATTCCTCGCGTTCCAAGGCGATTCCCTCCTCCCGGACCCGGGTGAGCTGCCGGCGCAACAGACCGGGCACGGTGATCGTCTTCGGGCTCATCCTGGGTAATCCGGCGTCGATGACCTGTTTCACCACGGATTCCGGAGAAAACGCGAGGATCGCCTTCCCGACTCCAGTGGCGTGCGCGGGGAACCGGCCGCCGATGCGTGACGGCAGCGTCGGCGCGTCCGGGCCGCGCAGCACGTCGAGGTAGACGACTTCGGTGCCTTCGAGGATGGCGAGGTGGACGGTGTTGCGCGTCGCTTCGCGGAGGTCGGCGAGGTACGGGCGGGCCGCTTCGACCAGCCCACGGCGGGGCGAAGCGAGTTGGCCGATTTCGAACAGCCGCAGCCCGAGCCGCACCGCGCCGTCCTCGCGGGTGAGCAGGCCGGTGCCGGCGAGGTGTCCCACCAGCCGGTGCACGGTCGTCTTCGCCAGCCCGGTCCGGCGGGCCAGCTCGGAGACGCCGAGGGCGTCGTCGCCCGGCCGGAAAGCTTCCAGGAGCGCGGCGAGGCGGGCCGCGACGAGACCGTCGCCGCTCGCGCCGTCGTTCCGCCCAGCGGTACGCATGGGTTGAGTGTGCCCGATCTTCCCCGCCACTGTCACCAGGGCAGCGGAGGTGAGGTCAGTGGTCGTCGGCGCCGAGCACGAGCCGCACGCAGTGGGCGACGAGCCGCTCGCGGGAGACCTTGAGCGAGCCGTCGAGGTAGGCGATGAAGACGTTGCTCAGCGCCCCCACCAGCCCGACCGCGACCATCTGGCGCTCGGTCTCGTCGCCGTGGGACAGCTGCTCGCCGACGAGCCCGGCGAACACCGGCAGCAGGTGCAGGCCCCGGCGGGTGAGCGCGGGGTCGGTGAGCGGCGCGAGCAGCAGGATCCGGCCCCGGCGGGGGTCGTCGACGATCAGCTCGACGAACGCGCGCACGGCGTGCTCGGCCCGCAGCACCGGGGTCGGCGCGTCCCGCACGGCGTCGACCAGCGCCTGCCGGGCCTGCTCGCCGACGTGTTCGTAGACCGCGGCGACGAGTTCTTCCCGGTCGGCGAAGCTCTCGTAGAAGTACCGCTCGGTGAGCTTCGCGTGCCGGCAGACCGCGCGCACGCTGGTCGCGGCCGAGCCTTCGGTGCCCAGCAGTTCGAGCCCCGCGGACACGAGCTGCTCGCGCCGCAGCGCCTTGCGGTCGTCCAGGGTCGTGCCCGCCCACGTGCGGCCCGGCATGATCGCTCCTCGGTTGACTACGTGTGTTGTCAGATCCTAGCCTGACAACAGCCGTAGTCAGTTCCGACGCGACGAGGAGAGCCGCCGATGACGCCGAAACCCCTGGGTCCCGACTCGCTGACCTGGAAGTACTTCGGCGACTGGCGCGGCCTGCTCATCGCGTTGTGGGCGGGCTCGATGCAGAACATGCACCCGGGCCTCGGCGCCGGCGTCGAGCACCACTCGCGGTTCTTCGAGGAGCGCTGGCAGCGGCTGTTCCGCTCGCTCTACCCGATCGGCGGGGTCGTCTACGACGGCCCGCGCGCCCACCGGACCGCTCTCGAGGTGCGCGGCTACCACGACCGCATCAAGGGCGTCGACGCTCGAGGACGGCGCTACCACGCGCTGGATCCCGACACTTACTACTGGGCGCACTCGACGTTCTTCGTCAGCACGATCCTCATCGCCGACCACTTCATGGGCGGCATCGGCGAGGCGGAGAAGCGGCGGCTGTTCGACGAGCACGTCACGTGGTGGCGGATGTACGACATGACCATGCGGCCGGTGCCGGAGAGCTGGGAAGACTTCCAGCGCTACTGGAAGCACATGTGCGCCGAGGTCCTGGAGGACAACAAGGCCACCCGCGACGTCCTCGACCTCGGCGGGATCGCGAAACCGCCGTTCCTGCCGTGGCTGCCGGATGTGCTGTGGCGGCCGGTGAGCGTGCTGATCGCGAAGAACTTCGTCTGGCTGACGACCGGGCTGTACGACCGCGAGATCCGCGACCTGCTGGGGTTGCGCTGGTCCGAGCGCGACGCGCGGCGGCACCGGCGGGTGGGGAAGCTGATCAACGCCGTGTTCAAGCTCGTCCCGCACGACCGCCGCTACCACCCGCGGGCCCGGGCCGGCTGGCGCCGGGTGCGCGGCGAGGTGGCTCCGGAGGCCGCCTTGGTCGAGACTCCACGAAGGAACCTGCCGCCGCTGTCGGAGCGGGGCAAACCCGAGCACTACGCGCCGAACGTCTAGGAGGCATTCGTGAAGCTGGGATTCCACGTCGGGTACTGGGGCAGCGGCCCGACCCCGGGCGCACTCGAAGCGGTGCTCAAGGCCGAGGAGCTCGGCTTCGACTCGGTGTGGACGGCGGAGGCGTACGGCTCGGACGCGTTCACCCCGCTGGCCTGGTACGGCGCGTCGACCAGCCGGATCCGCCTGGGTACCAACATCGTGCAGATGGCGGCGCGCACCCCGACCGCGACCGCGATGAGCGCGATGACGCTCGACCACCTCTCCGGCGGCCGGATGGTGCTCGGGCTCGGCGCGTCCGGCCCGCAGGTCGTCGAGGGCTGGTACGGCCAGCCGTACCCGAAGCCCCTCGCGCGGACCCGGGAGTACGTGGACATCGTCCGGCAGGTGATCGCCCGCGAGGCCCCGGTGACCCTGGACGGCCAGCACTTCCAGCTGCCGCTGCAGGGCGGGACCGGGCTCGGCAAGGCGCTCAAGCCGACGGTCCACCCGCTGCGCAAGGAGATCCCGATCCACCTGGCCGCGGAGGGGCCGAAGAACGTCGCCCTCTCCGCCGAGATCGGCGACGGCTGGCTGCCGCTGTTCTTCTCGCCGAAGAGCAACGCCTTCTACAAGGCGGCGCTCGAAGAAGGCTTCGCCCGCGAAGGTGCCCGGCACACCCTGGAGACGTTCGAAGTGCCGTGCTCGATCCCGGTGATCGTGCACGACGACGTCGAGGAGGCGGCTTCGTGGATCAAGCCGTCGCTGGCGTTGTACATCGGCGGGATGGGCGCGAAGAGCGTCAACTTCCACCACGACGTCTTCGCCCGGCTCGGCTACGAGGACGTCGCGGACAAAGTGCAGGAGCTGTACCTGGCGGGCCGCAAGGACGAGGCGACCGCGGCGATCCCGACGTCGCTCGTGGAGGACACGTCGCTGATCGGGCCGGCCGCGAAGATCCGCGACGAGTTGCAGGCCTGGGAGGAAACGGTGGTCACCCAGCTCCTCCTGCGGGGTGACGCGGCGACGCTGACGAAGATCGCCGACGCCCTGGGCTGAAACGCCATGAAGGGCACCTTCAGGGCTTTTATGGCCATAAAGGTGCCCTTCATGGCTTTCCGGGCGGCTCGTGGCGGCACTTTTGTCGGGTTGCCGGGTTGCCGGGGTGGCGGGGCTCACGTACGGTCCCCGATTAACGCGAAAGTCGTTCACGTTAGTCGGGAGACCGTATGCGGGTGAGTCGTCGTACCGTCCTGGCCGGAGCCACCGCGCTCCCGTTCGCCGCCGCGCTGGGCGGGAGAACCGCCGAGGCCGCCGAACCGGGGCTGCGGGTCGGCGTCGGGATCGGCGACGTCACCGGGCCCGCGGCCGAGAACGGCATGATGGGCTACTCGATGCCGCAGCAGCAGACCGCCGGCATCCACCTGCGCACCCGGGCCCGCGCGTACGTCGTCGACGACGGGACCAAGCGGATCGTCTTCGTCACCGCCGAGCTGGGCGCCCTGTTCCAGTCCGTCCACCAGGGCGTCCTGCGCGAGCTGGTCCGGAAGTACGGCGACCGCTACACCGAGCAGAACGTCCTGCTCAACGCCACCCACTCGCACTCCGCGTGCGGCGGCGACTCCCACTACGCCGCCTACGACCTCTCGATCCTCGGCTTCCAGCAGCAGACCTACGACGCCGTCGTCGCCGGGATCGTCGACGCGATCAGCCGGGCGCACGACGACCTCAAGCCCGGCGAGCTCACCCTCGGCCGCACCGAGCTGACCGAGGCGAGTGCCAACCGGTCCCGCGTCGCGTTCGAGCTCAACCCGGACAAGGACCACTTTCCGCTCTCGATCGACCCCGCCGTCACCGTGCTGCGGTTCCGCCAAGGCGGGAAGGACGTCGGCGCGATCACCTGGTTCGCCACGCACGGCACGTCGATGAGCAACGGCAACCACCTGATCAGCAGCGACAACAAGGGCTACGCCGCCTACGCGTGGGAGCACGACCACGCCGGCGTCCGCTACCTCGACGGCCCGCCCGGGTTCGTCGCCGCGTTCGCCCAGACCAACTCCGGCGACATGACGCCGAACCTGAACCTGCAGCCGGGCACGTCCGAGACCGAGTTCGAGAACACCCGGCGCATCGGCGAACTCCAGTTCCAGGCGGCGAAACGCGCGTTCGACGCGGCTGGTGAAGCCGTGACCGGCGGCGTCGACCACCGCCTGACCTACGTGGACATGTCCGCCGTCGACGTCGACCCGAAGTTCACGCCCGACGGCCGCCCGCACCGCACCTGCACGGCGGCGATCGGCGTCTCCATGCTGGCCGGCAGCACCGAAGACGGGCCCGGCCTGCCGCTGCCCGAAGGCGTCAAGAACCCGTTCATCGACTGGCTCGGCGGCATCGACGCGCCGATCCCGCAGGCCCTCGCGGACGCGCAGGCGCCGAAGGTCGTCGCCGTGCCGTTCGGTGCGATGAAGCCGTATCCGTGGGCGCCGGAGGTGCTGCCGCTGCAGATCGTCCGGATCGGGCAACTGCACCTGGTCGCCGGGCCGGCCGAGTACACGATCGTCGCCGGGCTGCGGATCCGGAAGACCGTGGCGGTGGCGCTGGGCGTGCCGCTGGAGAACGTCCTCATGCAGGGCTACTCCAACGCCTACAGCCAGTACGTCACGACGCCCGAGGAGTACGACTCGCAGCAGTACGAAGGCGCGTCGACGCTCTTCGGCCGCTACACGCTGCCCGCGTACCAGCAGGAGTTCGGGAAGCTCGCCGCCGCGATGAAGGCCGGGACGCCGGTGCCGCACGGCCCGGTCCCGCGCGACCTGCGCGGCAAGCTCGTCAACTTCCAGCCGGGCGTCGTCTTCGACAGCGCGCCGCTGCTGAAGAGCTTCGGCGACGTCGTCACGGACGCGAAGAGCAGCTACCGGCGCGGCGAGCAGGTGGCGGTCGCGTTCGTGACCGGTCACCCGAAGAACGATCTCCGCCGCGACGGCACGTTCCTGGAGATCCAGCAGTACGTCAACGGCGCTTGGGTCCGCTACGCCGACGACGGCGACTGGGCCACGAAGTTCCGGTGGACGCGGACGTTCGTGTCCGAGTCCCGGGCCGAGGTCACCTGGGACATCCCCGCGAACACGCCGGTCGGGAAGTACCGCGTCGTCCACTTCGGAGCGTGGAAGCACGGGCTCACCGGCGCCATCGCCCAGCTCGGCGGGACCTCCCGCGCCTTCGTCGTCTCCTGACCGGAAAGGACCCCGTCGTGCGCAGGACCGCCATTCTCGCCGTCGTCGTCACCGCTCTGACCACCCTCGCGGCCCGGCTCAGGCCGCGGACACCGCCGTGAGCCTGCTCAGCTCCGACCTCCGGCGGCCGAACCTCCGGCGGCCGAAAGGTCATCGGTCGCCGGGCACCGATGTCGTCATGCTCGCGGAGGCCTGCAGCACCCAGGCCGAGGACCTGCGAGACCGGCTCGCCGACGCCGACGCCGACCTGTTCCGGACACCGCTGGTCGGCCAATACTGCGCGACCTCGCCGGGCTGGACGTCAGTGAGCGGCAACTGCTCGAACTCGCCGATCGTGGTCGACGGCGGTGGCCGTGCTGAGCAAGTACCCGATCACAGAGAAGCACCCAGCCCTCTACCGCAACTCCTATTCCGGCACCGCCGACTACTTGTCCACCAGGGGACTGGCACGCACCTGCAGGCCGACGAAGGCCCGGAGACGCTCCCGAAGGCGCACACCATCCGGATGGCGCAGCTCGGCGAACTGCGCGACCTCGCCGCCGCCCAAGTCCCGGCCGGTGACGCGGTGGCCGTCGCCGGGGACCTCAACATCGAGTACTGGGCCGGGCAGGACCGTCGCGACGCGGCCGGCCGCACCCAGGCCGAGCAGGGCGCCGCCGCGCTCGGCGGGACACTGCAGACGACCGGGCCGGGGGAGTACACCTTCGACGCGGCGACCAACCCGGACGCGGCGAAGTCCATCCCGGCGACCTACCGCGACTCGCTGGACTACGTCGGCTCGCTGCGACGCGCCGAGGTCGGGCCGGTACAGCTGGTGCATTACGACGGTGGCACGATTCCCTCCGACCACTACCCGGTGCGGGCCGAGATCCACTACTGATCCCCTCAGTGTTGGATGTCGGAATCCGCTCTGCGAGGAGGACCATGACGACGCTGTCCGGCCGGACGCGGTTCAGGTATTCGCTCGGCTCGTTCGTCACCGGGTCCTTCGGCACGGTCCCCGGCCTGGTCCTGGTCAAGTACCTGACCGACACGATGGCCGTGCCGGCCGGGTGGGCCGCCGCGATCGTGTTCGTGCCCAAGGCCTGGGACGTGCTGTTCAACCCCATCGCCGGCCGGATGTCCGACGCCGACCTGCTCAAGACCGGCAGCCGCCGCCGCTTCCTGCTCATCGGCGGCATCGGCGTGGCGATCCTGTTCGCGGCGATGTTCGCCCACCCCGGGTTCGGCACCCCGTTGCCGGACGCCCTGTACGTGGCGATCACGTTCGCCCTCTGCGCGACGGCGTACGCGCTGTTCCAGGTGCCGTTCAACGCGCTGCCCGCCGAGCTGACCGAGTCGGCGACCGAGCGGACGAAACTCACCAGCGTCCGCATCGGCGTCCTGGCCGTGACGATCCTGATCTGCGGCGGGGGCGCCCCGGCGATCACCTCGGCGATCGACGGGGTCGCCGGCTACCGCGTGATGGCCGTGGTGATCGGGCTGATCGTGCTGGCCGCGACGCTGCTGGTGTACTTCGGGCTCAAGGACGCGCCGGTCGGCTCGCTGCGGCCGAACACCGTGAACCTGAAGGAGCTCATCAGCACCCTCGCCGGCTGGCGGCCGTTCCGCTGGCTGCTGGGCACCTACTTCATCCAGGCGCTGGGCATCGGCACGGTGCTCGCCGCGATCCCGTTCTTCGCCCAGCGCATCCTCGGCGACGACGGCTACGGCACGATCCTGTTCGTCATCTTCGTCGGCCCGGCGCTGGTCACCATGCCGCTGTGGCCGCGGCTGGGCGACCGGGTCGGCAAGCTCAACGGCTTCCGCCTGGCGACAGCGACGTTCGCGGTCGGCCTGCTCGGCCTGGTGTTCGCCCAGGAGATCCCGCTGTTCGTGTCGTTCGTGTTCGTGGCGCTGTGCGGCGTCGGGTACGCGGGGATCTCGGTGTTCCCGCTGGCGATCCTGCCCGACCTGATCACCGCCGAAGAGGAGCGCACAGGGGAAACCCGCGCGGGGATCGCGGCCGGCGTGTGGACCGCGGGGGAGACGCTCGGGCTGGCCTTCGGCGGCGGGCTGTGGGCACTCATCCTCGCGTTCGGCGGGTACGTGTCCAGCACGGACGCGACGACGGCCCAGCCGCACAGCGCGATCGTGGCGATCCTGATCGGGGCGTCGATCGTGCCCGGTGTGCTCATCGCGCTGGCCCTGCCGCTGCTGCGGCGCAAGGTCCTGGAACCCCGCCATGAACCCGCCTGAGGACGTCCTCGCGGCGCTGCGAGAGCTGCGCGCGGGTGACCTGCCGACGCACGGCGGCCGGACCCTGGCGTACGTCTACGACAGCGGTCTGTCCGAAGTGGACACCCTCGGGGCCGCCGCGCACGCGCTGGCGTCGTCGGCCAACGGCCTCGACCCGACGGCGTTCCCCAGCCTGCTGCGGATGGAGAACGACCTCGTCGCCGCGGCTTCCGCGTTGCTCGGCGACGTCCCGGGCGTGGTCGGTTCGGTGACGTCGGGCGGCACGGAGTCGTGTCTGCTGGCAGTGCTCGCCGCCCGGGACGCGCACCCGGAGATCGCTTCGCCGTCGATCGTGCTGCCGACCACCGCGCACGCCGCGTTCCACAAGGCGGCGCACCTGTTCGGGCTGCGCCGGATCGACGTCCCGGTCGACCCGGTGACGTTCCGCGCCGACCCGGCCGCGATGGCGGCGGCGATCGACGACTCGACGGTGCTGGTGGTGGCGAGCGCGCCGTCGTACGCGCACGGCGTGCTCGACCCGATTTCCGAGATCGCCGCGGCGGCTTCGGCTCGCGGAGTCCGGATGCACGTCGACGCGTGCATCGGCGGCTGGGTGCTGCCGTACTTCGCCCGTCTCGGCGCCGACGTCGCGCCGTTCGACTTCCGCGTCCCGGGCGTCACGAGCATTTCGGTGGACCTGCACAAGTACGCGTACTGCCCGAAAGGGACGTCGGTACTGCTGCACGCGTCGGCGGAACTGCGGCGCTCGCACTACTTCGCGAGCGCGGCCTGGCCGGGCTACACGATGCTGAACACGACGATCCAGAGCACCCGCTCGGGCGGTCCACTGGCCGGGGCGTGGGCGGTGGTCCGTCACCTCGGTGAAGACGGCTACCTCCGCCTGGCGACGTCCACACGGGAAGCGGTTTCCCGGATCCGGGCCGGCATCGAGGAACTGCCCGGTCTGCGCGTGCTCGGCGACCCGGTGTCGACGCTGATCGCGTTCACCGGCGACGACGGCTTCGACCTCTTCACGGTGGCCGACGAGATGAAGACGCGCGGCTGGTACGTCCAGCCGCAGTTCGCGCACCTGGCGTCCCCGGTGAACCTGCACCTGACGGTGACGGCGGCCAACCACGGCACCGAGAAGGAGTTCCTCGCGGACCTGGCGGCTTCTCTGGACGCCGCGCGCGCCTCGGGCCCGGTGGTCATCGACCCGGCGGTGGCGGAGTTCGTCGCGGCGCTGGACCCCGCGACGCTGACGTCTGAACAGTTCGCGGGCCTTCTCGTCGCGGCAGGCCTCGGCGGCGCTTCGGGGCTTCCGGAACGGATGGCCCCGATCAACGCGCTCCTCGCAACAGCCCCCGCACCGCTGCGCGAACGCCTGCTGCTCGAGTTCCTGGGCGCGCTCTACACGCCATGAGGGGCACCTTCATGGCTCTAAAGTCCATGAAGGTGCCCCTCATGACTTTCGCTACTGGTTGCGGGAAGCCAGGCCGGTGGGGGCGGACTTGACCGCGGCGTGGATCGCGTCCGCCAAGGCCAGGGCGTCTTCCTCGGTGAGTTCCAACGCGACGCGGGCCGAAGCGCCCAACCCCGGGTTGCGGAAGTCGATGTTCACCGTGTGCCCGTACGGTGCGTGGACCGGGTGGTCCACGTACACGGTGCCCTCGTTCAGGCGGAACCAGCCGCGGGCGCCCTTGCCGCTGCCTTCGAGCGCGAACTTCTCGGTCAGGTAGGTGCACATGAGCGGGTCCTCTCTCAGGCCGTGAGCGTGCGGGAGTAGAAGTCGAAGATGCGTTCCCAGCCGTCCTTCGCGGCTTCCGGCCGGTAACTGGGGCGGTCGACGGAGAAGAACGAGTGGCCGGCGTCCGCGTACGTGTGGAACTCGTGCTCCTTGCCCAGCTTTTCCAGCTCGGCCGCCAGGACCGCGACCTCGTCCGGGCCGGGGAACTGGTCGTCGGCGCCGAAGAGGCCCAGCAGCGGGCACGACAGCTGCGATGCCAGCCCGAGCAGCGGCTTCATCTGCTTCATCGCCTCCGGCGGGTCGTTGACGACGAACGCGCCGTAGCAGTCGACCGCCGCGTCGAGGTCGAGCGAACAGCCGGAAAGGAACGCCTGGCGGCCGCCCGAGCAGTGCCCGATGACACCGATACGGCCGTTAGCGTTCTCGAGCGCGCGAAGGTAGTCCGCCGCGCCGGAGACGTCGCCGACGAGCCGGTCGTCCGGGACACCGCCGGCCGCGCGGACCGTGGCGGCCGCGTCGTCCGGGTCCGCGCCGGGCGCTTCGCGCGTGTACAGGTTGGGGCAGAGCGCGTTGTAGCCCTCGACGGCGAAACGGCGCACTATCTCCTTCGTCGCCGCGTCGTAGCCGGGCATGTGGTGGATCACCACGACGCCGCCGCGCGGGGTCGCGTCGGTCGGTTTGGCCAGGTAGGCCTCGAGCTCGTCACCGCCGTGGCCGGTGATGGTGACGGTCCCGGCGACGATCTCGTCGGTCATCGGTTCTCCTTCGATCCCTCGGGGGTGTGGAAGTAACGCGCGCCGCGTGAAGCGGAAGCCACCGCGGCGACGACGGCCATCACCGCGGCCGCCGTGAACACGACCACCAGGCCGTGGTGGAACGGGCCGGAGACCAGCTGCGGGAAGAACTCCCCGCCGGTCAGGGCCGAGCGGTCGGCCGGGGAGAGCCCGGCCAGGACGTCCGGGCCGAGCAGGTGCCCGACCGGGTTGCTGCCGAGGAACGCCGCGAACAGCGTGCTCACCGGCGGCAGCTGGGCGACGCCGTCGGCGACGGACGCCGGGACGCCGTGAGCCTGCAACCCGCTGGTCAACGTCTGCGGCAGCGAGGAAGCCAGCCCCGCGATCATCAGCGAGAAGAACACGCCGATCGACAACGACGTCCCGGAGTTCTGGAACGTCGCCCGCATCCCGGAGGCCACCCCGCGCTGCTCGGTCGGCACGCTGCTCATGATCGCCGACGTGTTGGGCGCGGAGAACATGCCCTGGCCGATCCCGCTGACCACGAGCAGCGCCGCGAACGCCGGGTAGGGGAAGTCCACCGGCAGCGCGAGGAGCCCGAGGAACGCCGCCGCGACCAGCAGCAGCCCGCCGGTGGAGAACAGCCGGGCGCCGAACCGGTCGGACAGGTAGCCCGACACCGGCCCCGCGAGCAGGAACCCGACGGTCAGCGGCAGCATGTAGATGCCCGCCCACAACGGCGTCCGCTCGTAGTCGAAGCCGTGCAGGGGCAGCCAGATCCCTTGCAGCCAGATGATGAGCATGAACTGCATGCCACCACGGGCGACCGACGTCAGCAACGCGGCGATGTTGCCCGCGGCGAACGCGCGGATCTTGAACAGGCTCAGCTGGAACATCGGGGCCGCGACCCGGGTCTCGATGAGTCCGAACAGCAGGAGCAGCAGCACGCCGGCGCCGATCCCGCCGAGCACCCACGGACTGCCCCAGCCCGTCGCGGCGCCGCCGTAGGGCTGGATGCCGTAGGTGATCGCGGCCAGCAGCAACGCGGTCCCGGCGGCGAAGGTGATGTTGCCGCCCCAGTCGACCTTCGCGCGTTTCGGCGTGCCGACCTCACGGAGGCTGCGGATCGACCAGATCGTGCCGAGCAGCCCGAACGGGACGCTCACCCAGAACACCGCGCGCCAGTCGATCTCGGCGAGCAGCCCGCCGACGACCAGGCCGAGGAACTGCCCGGCCAGCGCGGTGATCTGGTTGACGCCGAGCGCCATCCCGCGTTGCTCGGTGGGGAAGGCGTCGGTGAGGATCGCGGCCGAGTTCGCGGTCAGCATCGACCCGCCGACGGCCTGCACGATCCGCCAGCCGATCAGCCACAGCGCGCCGCCGCCGGCGTGGAACGGGTCGAACGACAGCGCCACCGACGCGACGCTGAACACGACGAAGCCGAGGTTGTACATCTTGACCCGGCCGAACATGTCGCCGAGCCGCCCGAGCGTCACGACCAGCACGGCCTGCACGAGCAGGTAGCCGAGGATCATCCAGAGCAGGTAGCCGATGTTGCCCGGGGCGAGCGGGTCGAGGCCGATGCCGCGGAAGATCGCGGGCAGCGAGATGATGACGATCGAGCCGTCGAGCGCGGACATCAGCACGCCGAGCGTGGTGTTGGAGAGCGCGACCCACTTGTAGCGGCTGTTCGTGGTCTGCGTCGCGGTCACAGCTCGTCCGCCAGCCGCTCGATCAGCGGGATGGCGGCGACGAGGTCCCGTTGCTCGGCCACCGTGAACTTGTCGGCTAGCGCGGTCGCCATCTTCCGTGTGGTCTCCGACCGGCGGTCGGTGAGCAGCTGGACGCCGGTGCCGGTGACCGACATCAGCACCCTGCGGCCGTCGGAGTCGTCCTTGCGCCGCTCGACGAGCCCGCGGTCGACGAGCCCGGCGAGCGTGACGCCCATGGCCTGCGGTTTGACGCGTTCCAGGTCGGCCAGGCACCCGGGCGTGGCCGGGCCCTCCCGGTCGAGCCGGGAGAGCACCGACCGTTCGGGCAGGGTCAGTTCGCCGACGACGTAGCCCTGCCGCAGCCGCCGGACCAGCCGCCCGAGGGCGACGCGCAGGTCGGCGCTCGCCTGGAGGAGTTCCTCGTCCGTCACATTCGTCAACCTAGACTGATAAATCTGGGTTGATCAACTCGGACGTTTCGCCCGACCCGAGCGAAATCGGCCGCCCAGCACGGAATTGTGCTTAGCTGGAGCGGACAGCGGGATTCACCTGGGGGGTATCCGATGCGGGTTCGTCGTAGAGTCACCGTGCTGCTGGCCGTCGGGGCGATGGCGTTCGGCGCCGTGCCGGCCCAGGCGAGTGCCGCCACCTCGATCGCCGAGCCGACCGTGACGTCGGCCGAGTACCCCGACGACGGTGCCTGGCACCCCGGTGCCGGGCTGCCGGGCTCGTTCACCTTCACCGCCAACGGCGAGGACGCGGTCGTCGGGTTCTACTACGGAAACACCGATCCGGCCGGCACCTTCGTGGCGGCGGACCACCCTGGCGGTTCGGCGACGGTTTCCTACACGCCGCAGGCATCCGGGCCCGACGATCTCTACGTGGCGAGCGTCGACAGCGCGGGCAACCGGTCGCCGCACCACATCCACCACTTCTACGTGCAGTCGACGGAGCCGCGGGTCGACGCGCCCAGTGAAACCGGTGTCGGAGTCCCGGCCGAGGTCCGCTTCTCGCCCGGCATGGCCGATGTCGTCTCGTACACCTACCGGATCGACAACGGTCCCGAGACCACCGTCGCGGCCTCGGCCGACGGAACCGCGACCGCGAACGTCGTCACCGCGAACCCGGGGTCCCACCGGCTCAACGTGTGGAGCACGACCAGCACGGGCTTGAGGTCCGGCACCGCCGACCCGAGCTACACGGCCAGTGAGGCTCCTCTCGTGGCGAGCACCGACTACCCGGACTTCGTGGGCAGCGGCGGCCCCGGCATCCCCGGCGTCTTCACCTTGACTCCCCGTACGCCGGGCGTCGTCGAGTACGTCTACTACTTCAACGAGGACTGGGACAATCCGACCGTGGTCCCGGCCGACGCCGACGGCCGGGCCAGCTTCACCTTCACCCCCGACGCGTCGGGTTTCTACCCCATGCAGGTCTACAGCCGGACCGCCGGCGGCGCCCAGTCGAACCGCGGCCGCGACTACTTCATCGTGGTGAACCAGGCCACCGGCTCCCAGTCCGGGAACGGGTCCGGCCCGGTCGCGTCGCCCAGGCAGCCGTCCAGTGCCTTCAGGAGTGCTTCCTCCGCCAGTTCGACGCCGATGAACACCAGCTCCTGACGCGGCTCGTCCGCCACGCCCTGGGGTTCGAACCGCGCCACCGTCCCGGCCTGGGACCACAGCCCGATCACCCCGGGCCGGGACGCCAGCGCGAAGAACCCCTTGGAGCGCAGCACGGTCCCGAACTCACCGGAGTCCAGGCGCCGCGCGACGAAGTTCCACAGTGCTGCCGGATCGAACGCGCGTGAGGCGCGGAAGACCACGCTCGAGATGCCGTACTCCTCGGTCTCCGGCACGTGGTCGCCGTTCAGTTCGGTGACCCAGCCCGGCGCCTCCTGGGCCTTCGCCGCGTCGTACCGGCCGGTGCCGAAGACCCGGTCGAGGGGCACTTCGCCGAAGCTGCCCGTGACGACGTCGGCGGCGGGGTTGAGCCGCCGCAGCGTCGCCACCAGACGCTCGGCCTCGGGCGCGGGAACGAGGTCCGTCTTGTTCAGCAGCAGGACGTCGGCGAACTCGACCTGGTCCATGAGCAGGTCGCTGACCGTCCGTTCGTCGTTCTCGTACTGGTCCAGCCGACGCTCCACGAGGGAGTCACCGGCGGCCAGTTCACGGGCGAAGTTCGCCGCGTCCACCACCGTCACCATGGTGTCGAGGCGGGCGACCGAGTCCAGGAACGTGAACGTCGCCGCCACCGGCATCGGCTCCGAGATCCCGCTCGACTCGATCAGCACGTGGTCGAAACGGCCCTCGGCGCAGAGCCGGAACACCTCCTCCAGGAGGTCCTCCCGCAGGGTGCAGCAGATGCACCCGTTGGTCAGCTCGACGAGGCGCTCCCGCGAGCGCACGAGCGCCGCGTCGATGTTGACCTCGCTCATGTCGTTGACGATCACCGCCACCCGCGTCCCCGGCCGGCCGGCGAGGATGCGGTTGAGCAGCGTCGTCTTGCCGGCGCCGAGGAAACCGGACAGCACGGTGACCGGGACGGTCACGAGTGGAAGTGCCGCATCAGCCGGCGCGGGACCAGCCGGACCTCGCCGTCGACCTTGATCGGCACCAGATCCGGCACCGCGGCCTTCCACTGCGAACGCCGGGAACGCGTGTTACTACGCGACTTCTTGCGCTTCGGGACGGCCATCAGCGCGTCCCGCGCTTGCCGTAGCGGCGGTGGAACTTCTCGACCTGCCCGGCGCTGTCCATGATGCGCTGGGTGCCGGTCCAGAACGGGTGCGACCACGAGCTGATGTCGACCATCACGAGCGGGTAGGTCTCGCCGTCGGTCCACTCGATGGTCTTCTCGGACGTGATGGTGGAGCGGGTCAGGAACGCGTCGCCGGTGGACGAGTCCTTGAACACCACGGGGTGGTAGTCGGGGTGGATGCCTGTCTTCACTGGTCTTCCTTTCGGTTCGCCGCGGTCGCGTCGTGGCGCGCCGGGTCGTTTTCGGTGTCCTCGCACGGCTCTTCGTGCCAGTCGCCGAACGGGTCGGGGTAGTGCTGCCACACCCCGGGGCCGGCGGCCAGTTCTTCTTCAGTGAGTAGAGCGCCGCGCAGGGCCGCGTCGATCTCGTCGGGCGTTGTCTGGTCCGTCACCACGACGAGTTCCTGCGCGCGGTCGCCGTGTACCGGGTCCCAGCGCAGGGACGCGAGGGTGCGGCGCTCGGGCGAGACGTCCGTCCACTCCGGACCGCCCGGCGCCGCGAGCCACGGCCCGGCGTGGCCGATGCCCAGCCCGCCGCCTGCCGACTCGATCCAGAACGCGACGTCCGGCTGGCTGGCCACCCAGGCCCGTCCGCGGGTGCGCACGACGCCGTCGAGCAGGACGTCGAGCGCGTCGTGGAGCCGTTCGGGGTGGAACGGCCGCTGCGCGGTGAACGTGACCAGGCCGATGCCGCAGTCGACGTGCACCGGCGGTTCGCCGCGCAGCAGCGCGCCGTGCATGTCGGTGACTTCGCCGCGGCGGGCGTCCTTCGGCACGGCGTGGAGCACGCTGTGCCCGTCGATCCGCGACAGTTCCACCCGCGGGACCGAGGGCGCGACCCGGTCGAGGATCGCGGACGCCTTCGCGGCGGTCCACGCGTCGGTGGCCGCGCCGGCCAGCACGAGGACGTCGGCGAACTCGACCTGCGACAGCGCGACCTGCGCGACCGTGCGCTCGTCCTCCGGGCTGGCCTGCAGGTTCCGCTCGGCGAGCACGTCGTCGCCGGTCGCGTCGGCGAGGAAGGTCGCGCAGTCCACGACGGTGAGCACGGCGCGCAGGTCGACGTCGTCGCTCACCGGGTGGTCGCCGACCACGACGTTCCGGATCGCCCAGCTCACCGGCTCCGGCTCCATGGCCTCGTCGAGCCGGACGACGATCCGGCGCACCTGCGGCATCCGCGCCAGGTGCCGCAGCAGCGGGAGCAGGTCCTCGCGCAGGGTGCACGACACGCAGCCGTGGGCCAGTTCGAGGACGGTCAGCTGGTCACGCTGCTCCAGCCGGAGCCGGCGGCGGACGACGCCGGAGTGGATCTCGCGCAGGTCGTGGTGGACGACGGCGGTGCCGGGCCCGGCGACGCGCAGCAACTCGGCGAGTTCGGCGTTCGGTCCCGGGGCGAGGCCGCTGACGAGGACGACCGGGACGCGGGGATCAGGGGTCACGAGAGCTCCAGGAATACGGGCGGGGTACGGTGCGTAGAGTAGATGAAAACGACAACCACTATCAACTCGGGAGGGTCCGTGTCCGCCGTGTGCCAGGTCACCGGCCGCAAGCCGGGCTACGGCAAGCAGGTCTCGCACTCGCACCGCCGCACGTCCCGGCGCTGGGAGCCGAACCTGCAGAACCGTCGCTACTTCGTGCCCAGTGAAGGCCGCTGGGTGCGGCTGCGCGTCTCCGTCAAGGGCATGAAGACGATCGACAAGCGCGGCATCGAGGCCGTCGTGGCCGAACTGAAGGCAAGGGGAGTGAAGCTGTAATGGCGAAGAGCACCGACGTCCGCCCGATCATCAAGCTGCGGTCCACCGCGGGCACGGGCTACACGTACGTCACGAAGAAGAACCGGCGGAACGACCCGGACCGGATGGTCCTGCGCAAGTACGACCCGGTCGCGCGCAAGCACGTCGAGTTCAAGGAAGAGCGCTGATGGCCAAGAAGTCCAAGATCGCGAAGAACGAGCAGCGGAAGGTGATCGCGGCGCGGTACGTCGAACGCCGGCGCGCGCTCAAGGCCGTCATCGCCTCGCCGTCGTCGTCTCCGGAGGAGAAGGGCGAAGCGGTCGTCGCGCTGCAGAAGCTGCCGCGCGACGCAAGCCCGACGCGCATCCGCAACCGGGACGCCGCCGACGGGCGCCCGCGCGGGTACCTGCGCAAGTTCGGGTTGTCGCGGGTGAAGA
This sequence comes from Amycolatopsis ponsaeliensis, assembly GCF_030182635.1. Taxonomy (NCBI): domain Bacteria; kingdom Bacillati; phylum Actinomycetota; class Actinomycetes; order Pseudonocardiales; family Pseudonocardiaceae; genus Amycolatopsis; species Amycolatopsis ponsaeliensis. Next base: position 8,825 of record NZ_JAPZLD010000029.1, on the reverse strand, counting down.
TGCGCCAGGCCGCGCACCACGGCGAGCTGCCCGGCGTCACGAAGTCGAGCTGGTGAGCCGGATGCCGAAGCCGAACCGTGACCGTCCCGCCCGCCGCAAGGTGAACCTGTTGCGCGCCAACAAGATCACCGAGGTCGACTGGAAGGACGCCGACCTGCTCCGGAAGTTCATCTCCGACCGCGGCAAGATCCGGGCCCGCCGCGTCACGGGATTGACACCGCAGCAACAGAAACAGATCGCCACGGCGATCAAGAACGCGCGCGAGATGGCCCTGCTGCCGTACCCGGCATCGGGTCGCGCGAACTAATTCGGATGCGCACGCTGGGCGGGCGCGGGATCATGGGCTCACGAAAGGGGGCGTCGCAGCAGGATGTCCTGACCGAGGAGGTCCACGCTTGCACGCCCAGCTCACGGTCACGCCCGCCCAGCTGCCCGAAGTCCTGCTCAACACCGCCGTCGTCCGGCCGGTGTTCCTCTGGGGCGCGCCCGGCATCGGGAAGTCCTCCCTGGTAAGGGATTTCGCCGCTTCGCTGGGTCTCGAATGCGTGTCGCTGCTCGGTACCCAGCTCGCGCCGGAAGACCTGATCGGCGTCCCGCAGATCGTCGACGGCCGCAGCCGGTTCTGCCCGCCGGAGCAGATCGCGCGCGACGAGCCGTACTGCCTGTTCCTCGACGAGCTGAACGCCGCCGCGCCCGACGTCCAGAAGGCGTTCTACTCGCTCATCCTCGACCGCCGGATCGGCTCGTACGAGCTGCCGGCGGGTTCGGTCGTGATCGGCGCCGGCAACCGCGCCACCGACCAGGCGCTCGCCCGCCCGATGGCGTCCGCGCTGGTCAACCGCCTGGTGCACGTCCACCTGCGTGCCGCCGCGGGCGACTGGCTCACGTGGGCCGCCGGGCACGCCATCCACCCGTGGGTGATCGAATACCTGACCCAGCGGCCGGACCACCTGTGGAGCCCGCCGCCGAAGACCGAGGAGCCGTTCTCGACGCCGCGGTCCTGGCACATGCTGTCCGACCTCCTGCACTCCTACGGCGACCCGGCCGGCGACGAGACGATCGCCCTGCTCGCGTACGCCACGCTCACGCCGGCGCACGCGGGCTCCTTCCGCGCGTACCTCAAGGTGGCGCGGCACGCGTTCGACCTGGAGGCGATCCTCAAGGGCGACGCGCGCTGGCCCGCCGAGCCGGGCGACCGCGACCTGCTCTACTTCCTCGCCGAGACGTTCCGCGCCCGGCTGGTCAAGGACCTGCCGGCGGACAAGCGGCACGCGTCGGCGGCCGTCCGCCAGTTCGCCTTCCACGCCAAGAGCCTGCTCGTCGAGCTGGCCGAGATCTCCCTGGAGATGGCGCAGCTGGTCATCGCCGACGACGAGGCCGGTCACCCGCGGCTGCCGTCGTGGTTCCTGGTCGAAGCGGCCCGCGACCTGCCGCGGCTGGTCGCGGCGCGGGCATGAACGCCAAGGCTGAGGCCAAGCGCCGGACCAAGGCGATAGACGACGGCTGGGCCCAGGCGCGCTCGCACACCGTCCTCGAGCACCTCGCCCGCGGCGCGAGCCTGAGCGCCGAGAGCGTCGGCGGCTGGGGCGTCGTCAACGATCGTGGCGTCATCACGCCGAATCGCGCGCGCGACGCCGATCCGGGCGAGTGGGCCTGGGTGTTCGCGCACCTCCTGCTCCACCTCGGCCTCGGTCACCTCGACGACGAGCCGGTCATCGACGAGGCCTACGGCGTCGCCTGTTGCGTGGCCGTGCACCGGTTCGCCCAGGCAATCCGGGTCGGCACCCCCGTCTTGGAGCTGCCGGACCTGCCCGGCACCGACGAAGAGGCGCTGACCAGGGCGTGGCGGGAGACGGGCGTGCCGGAGCTGTTCACCGACCTAGGCACCGGCCGGCCGTGCTTGGCGCACGCGCCGCCGCTTTCGCGCTGGGAACTGGCCTACCGCGGGAAGCCGGAACCGTGGACCGAGCGCTTCGCCCGCGGGCTGATCGCCTCGGCGACCGACGCGATGGAACGCGCCGCGGACGCGCGCGGGCAGACCCGGCACCGACGCGCGATGGGGGAGTGGGACCGCGCGCTCGCGTGGTTCGTCTCGTCGTTCCCGCTGCTCGGCGCGATCGCCGCCGGGTTCACCCTGGTCGTGGACGCCGAGGTCGTCCGGGCCTGGGACATCTCGCTGGCGGCGGTCGACGCCGAACACGGCGAGATCTACGTCAACCCGAGTGCCGCGCTGACCGCCGAAGAATGGCGGTTCGTGCTGGCCCACGAGATGCTGCACGCCGCGCTGCGCCACGACCGCCGGGTGCTGGGCCGCGACCCGTACCTGTGGAACGTCGCCTGCGACTACGTCATCAACGGCTGGCTGGTCTCGATGGGCGTCGGCGAGCTGCCCGACGGTAGCCTGCACGACCAGCAGCTCACCGGGATGTCGGCGGAGTCGGTGTACGACACGCTGACCACCGACATCCGCCGCGCCCGCAAGCTGATGACCCTCGGCGGCCGGTCCGCCGGGGACGTCCTGGGTGACTGGCTGTCCGAACCGGAGGCGGCTCAGCGCCGGTCGTCGCGGCGGGAGTCGCGGCCGCTGCCCTGGCGGACCGGCGACCGTGCCGGCGGCGTCGACCTCGACGAGTTCTACCGTCGTGCGCTCACGCAGGGACTCGAGTACCACCACGCCCGGGGCCGAGGGCTGCTGCCGCTCGGGCTGGAGCAGGAGATCCGGGCGCTGGACCACCCGCCGCTGCCCTGGGACGCGCAGCTGGCGCGCTGGTTCGACGAGCACGTCCGGGTGGAGCTGCCGGTGCGCAGCTACGCGCGGGCGTCGCGCCGTCAGTCGGCGACGCCGGACATCCCGCGGCCGGGGCGCGTCCGCCCCGAACGGCTCGACCGGCGCGCCACCTTCGGCGTCGTGCTCGACACGTCCGGCTCGATGAACGCGGAGCTGCTGGGCAAGGCACTGGGCGCGATCGCGTCGTACGCGCTGGCCCGGGACGTCCCGGCGGCCCGGGTGGTGTTCTGCGACGCGGTCGCCTACGACGCCGGCTACCTCGCGGTGGAGGACATCGCCGGCCGGGTGAAGGTCCGCGGCCGCGGGGGCACGATCCTGCAGCCCGGCGTCGACCTGCTCCAGCGCGCTGACGACTTCCCGGCCGACGGCCCGATCCTGATCATCACCGACGCGATGTGCGACCACGTCCGGCCGCGACGCGAGCACGCGTACCTGGTGCCGAGGGGTGCGCGGCTGCCGTTCGTGGCGCGCGGACCGGTGTTCCGCGTGGCGTGACCCACGCTGGGCTGGCGCGCGGGTGAACCGTCAATAAACTCCCGCCCATGGACGATCCCCATTACCTGTCCGGCCTCCAGCTGTCCGGCCGCCGCGTCGTCATGTTCGGCGGCGGCTCGGTCGCTCAGCGGCGGCTGCCCCGGCTGATCAGCGCGGGTGCCCGCGTGGAACTGGTGTCGCCGCACACGACGCCGTCGGTGCAGGGGATGGTGGACGCGGGCGAGCTGGTCTGGCACGAACGCCGCTACGCCTCCGGGGACCTGAAGGATGCCTGGTACGCGCTGGCCTGCACGAACGACCCGGCGGTGAACGCGGAGATCTGCGCCGAGGCCGAGCGCGAGCGGGTCTTCTGCGTCCGCGCCGACGAAGGCGAGTCGGGTTCCGCGGTGACCCCGGCGTCCGGCCGCCACGGCGGCCTCCTGTTCGGTGTCCTCTCCGGCGGCGAGCCGCTGCGCTCGGCCGCGGTCCGCGACTCGATGCTCGACGGCCTGCACGACGGCACGATCGAGGACGGCCGTCAGCCGCACCCGGAGGGCACCCTGCCCGGCGTCGCGCTGGTCGGCGGCGGCCCGGGCGACCCGGAGCTGATCACGGTCCGCGGCCGTCGGCTGCTCTCCCGCGCGGACGTCGTGGTGGTCGACCGGCTGGCCCCGCGCGAGCTGCTCGACGAGCTGGCCCCCGAGGTCGAGATCGTCGACGCGGCCAAGATCCCGTACGGCCGCGCCGCCAGCCAGGACGTCATCAACAGCACGCTGATCGAGAAGGCCAAGGAAGGCAAGTTCGTCGTCCGGCTCAAGGGCGGCGACCCGTACCTGTTCGGCCGCGGCTTCGAAGAGGTGCTGGCCTGCGCGGAGGCGGGCGTCCCGGTGACGATGGTCCCGGGCATCACGAGCGCGTTCGCGGTCCCGGCGGTGGCGGACGTCCCGGTGACCCACCGCGGCGTCGCGCACGAGGTCGTGGTGGTCTCCGGCCACGTCGCCCCGGGCGACGACCGGTCGCTGGTCGACTGGGAGCTGCTGGCGCGGATGCGCGGGACGATCGTGCTGATGATGGGCGTGGAGCGGCTCCCGCAGTTCGCGAAGGCGCTGCTGGACGGCGGCCGCCCGGCCGCCACCCCGGTGGCGATCATCGAGGACGGCACGATGCGCACCCAGCGGGCCTTGCGGTCCACTTTGGACACTGTGGTCACCGACGCGGCGGCCTCGGGAGTCCGGCCGCCGGCGATCATCGTGATCGGCCCGGTGGCCGGCCTCGCGCCGGTTCGGTCTTCGTAGCGCGGCGGGCGGCGGCGAGGATCGCATCGGCGACGTCGGGCAGCGGCAGGCGGCCGTCGACGACGACGGTCGCTCCGAGCCGCCGGTAGGCGGACTCGGCGCCTTCGTTGGCTTCGAGGGCCGCCGCCAGCTCCTCCGGGTGCTTGCCGAAGGAGTTCGAGGTGCGGGTCAGCAGCCGGTCCCGGAGCGTGTCGTCATCGACCACCAGGCAGACCACGAGGTCGAAGAGGTCCCGCAGATCCCCGTCGTTCTCGGTGGATCCGCAAAAGAACGCGATCTCGTCGCGTGCCTTCGCCGCGAGGACCTCGACCGCCGCGCGGCTGGTCTGCCAGCCGAAGCGGTCGAGCCAGCCAGCCGGTACCGGGTCGGGGGGATCGGCGACGACCTGTCCGCTCGTCCGGTCCACCCAGTGGTTGTAGCCCTCCCAGTCCGCGTCGACCGCGTGCTCGCCCCGGCTCTTCAGGAGCGCGCAGACCGCCGACTTGCCGGCTCCCGAGTTGCCGGTCACCCACACCAACGGCACCGGCGAAGCCTCTCACCTCGAGTCGCGGTCAGTCTTCGTAACAGCTCGCGGCGAAGTCCCGGATCGCGTCCGACAGCCGGGTCGGGTCCAGCCTCAGCTCGACCGGGCTGCGCGCCTGGACGAACTCCGCGTCCGGCATGTCCACCGCCAAGGTGTCCGCGTCGCCGAACGGGTGGATCGGGTCGCCCTCGTGGCCGATCACCAATGCCCGCGTCGTGATCTTGCGGCGCACCGACTTCGGCGGCGCGATCCGGCCGAACAGCACCCCGTGGAGCAGTGCCGCCATCGGGGCCGGCTGCTGGGACAGCGTGTCCGTGACGACGTCGACCCACTGGTTGCCGTGCGGGACCAGGGACGCCACCAGCGCCACCGCCTGGACCGTCACCGGCAGGAACCGGGCCGCCATCAGCAGCGGGGCGAACGTGAACAGCCCGGCGACGATCGCGTTGTCCAGCACCGGCATTTCGACGATCAGCCCGCGCGCCCGCGAAGGCGCCGACACGGCCACTTCGAGCGAGACGTTCGCACCCAGCGACGTCCCGCCGACCACCGCCGACTCCACTTCGAGGTGGTCGAGCAGCGCCAGTGTCTGTTCGGCGAACGAGGGCATCGAGTAGAGCCACGACTCGGTCGGCCGGTCGGAGTCGCCGTGGCCGAGCAGGTCGAGCGTGACCACCCGGAACCCGGCGCGGGCCAGCCGGCGCGCGAGCGGGGCGTGCATCCGGCGGGTCAGCATGATGCCGTGGGTGAGGACGACGACCTTGTCGCCGCCGCCGAACTCCGTGTACCAGAGCCGGTGGCCCTCGTGGTCGAACGAGCCGGTCAGCTCGATGGGGCGGGACTCGCGCCGGGCGGCCGGCGCCGGGGGTTCCGGCTCGATCAGGGTCGCGCTGCTCGCCGGGCTCATGTCCCACCGTCCTCCCCGCTTCGTGGTCACCTACGTCCAGGAAAACATCCCATGACCACGTTGGCACAGTGATTCCCGGCAGTGACTCCCGCGTCAATTGACATCATGCCAATGGCGGCTCGTCGCGGGCATGGGTCAAGATGACCTCATGACCGCTACTGCTGACAGTCTGCCCGACCTCGTCTCCCTGAAGGTCGACGTCGACGGCCCCGTGGCCGAAGTGACGCTCCTCGGCCCGTCGAAGGGCAACGCGATGGGGCCGGACTTCTGGCGCGAACTGCCGCTGGTCTTCCGCGCGCTGGACGCCGACCCGCAGGTGAGGGCCGTGGTGCTGACCGGCAGCGGGGCACACTTCTCCTACGGCCTCGACCTGCCGGCGATGATGGGCGACTGGGCGCCGATGCTCGGTGGGGACAACCTGGCCGGGCCGCGGACGGCGTTCCTCGACCAGGTCAAGTCGCTGCAGGCCGCGGTCAGCTCGATCGCGGAATGCCGCAAACCGGTCATCGCGGCCGTTTCGGGCTGGTGCATCGGCGGCGGGGTCGACGTCGTCGCCGCCGCGGACATCCGGCTGGCCAGCGCCGACGCCAAGTTCAGCGTCCGCGAGGTGCGCGTCGCCATCGTCGCGGACCTCGGCAGCCTCCAGCGGCTCGCCTCGATCGTCGGCGAAGGCCACCTGCGCGAGCTCGCCCTGACCGGCAAGGACATCGACGCCGCGCGCGCCGAGAAGATCGGCCTCGTCAACGATGTCCACGCCGACCAGGACGCCCTGCTGAAGGCCGCGCGCGAACTCGCCGGGGAGATCGCTGCGAACCCGCCGCTCGTGGTGCAGGGTACGAAGCAGGTACTGGCGACGAACACCGAGCGCCAGGTCGCCGACGGCCTCCGGTACGTCGCGGCGTGGAACTCGGCGTTCCTGCCCAGCAAGGACCTCGGCGAAGCGGTCCAGGCGTTCATGGAGCGCCGGAAGCCGGAGTTCAAGGGCGAATAGAGCAGGAGGCAGCAGGGTGAGCAACGGCGCTTCGGAAGTCCACCACGCGTTCCGCGTGGCGCGGGACTACCTGCAGACCCACCGCGAGGACTACGACACGGCCTACCGCGACTTCGCCTGGCCGGAGTTCGACGAGTTCAACTGGGCGATCGACTGGTTCGACGTCGTCGCGCACGACCCGGACAACGCCGAGCGGTACGCGCTGTGGATCGTCGAGGAGGACGGCACCGAGAACCAGTGGACCTACCCGGAGCTGTCCGGCCGGTCCAACCAGGTGGCGAACTGGCTGCGGAGCCTCGGTGTCCGCCGCGGCGACCGGCTGATCCTCATGCTGGGCAACCAGGGCGAGCTGTGGGAGACGATCCTCGCCGCGATCAAGCTCGGCGCCGTGATCATCCCGGCGTCCACCCTGCTCGGGCCGGCCGACCTGGCCGACCGAGTGGAGCGCGGCGCGGCCAAGCACGTCGTGGTCCGGTCGGTGGACGCGGAGAAGTTCGCCGGTATCGAGGGCGACTACACGCGGATCGCGGTGGGGGAGCCGGTCGAGGGCTGGCAGCCGTACTCGGCCGCGTTCGCCCAGTCGCCGGAGTTCGCCCCGGACGGCCCGACGAAGGCCGGCGACCCGCTGCTGCTCTACTTCACCTCCGGCACGACGGCGAAGCCGAAACTGGTGCAGCACACGCACGTTTCGTACCCGGTGGGTCACCTGTCCACGATGTACTGGATCGGGCTCGAGCCCGGTGACGTCCACCTGAACATCTCCTCGCCCGGCTGGGCGAAGCACGCGTGGAGCAACTTCTTCGCCCCGTTCAACGCCGAGGCGACGGTGTTCCTCTACAACTACAGCCGGTTCGACGCGAACGGGCTGATGGCCCAGATGGACCGGTGCGGCGTCACGAGCTTCTGCGCGCCGCCGACGGTGTGGCGGATGCTGATCCAAGCGGACCTGACGGCGCTGAAGACCCCGCCGAAGAAGGTCGTCGGGGCGGGGGAGCCGCTCAACCCCGAGGTGATCGAGCAGGTCCAGAAGTCGTGGGGCGTCACGATCCGCGACGGCTTCGGTCAGACCGAGAGCAGCGTCCAGATCGCGAACACACCCGGCCAGGACGTCGTGCCCGGCTCGATGGGCCGCCCGCTGCCCGGGTTCGTGGTGGCACTGGTCGACCCGGTCAGCGGCGAACGGGCTTCGGAGGGCGAGATCTGCCTCGACCTGGAGTACCGCCCGGTGGGCCTGATGACGGGCTACACCGGCGACGACGAGCGCACGTCGGCGGCCTTCGGCGGCGGTTTCTACCACACCGGTGACGTCGGTTCGGTCGACGAACGCGGCTACATCACCTACGTCGGGCGCACGGACGACGTGTTCAAGGCGTCGGACTACCGGATCTCGCCGTTCGAGCTGGAGAGCGTGCTGATCGAGCACGAGGCGGTGGCGGAGGCGGCGGTCGTCCCGGCCCCGGACCCGATCCGGCTCGCGGTGCCCAAGGCGTACGTCGTGCTGGCGGCCGGTCACGAGCCGACGGCGGAGACGGCGAAGGCGATCCTCGCGTACTGCCGGGAGAACCTGGCGCCGTACAAGCGGATCCGGCGGCTTGAGTTCGCGGAGCTGCCCAAGACGATCTCGGGCAAGATCCGCCGCGTCGAGCTGCGCGGCCGCGAGAACGACCCGGCCCGCGGCGCCGGCACGGAGTTCCGCGAAGAGGACTTCCCGGACCTCAAGTCCTGACAGCAAGACCGGTCGTGAGTGGGAAACAGTGTTGGTATGTGAATCGAGGTGACCAGGGCAGGGCGTAGCCCCCGGCGAGCGGAGCGCTGCCGGTTGTTGCCGGGTGGTGCTCTCAGGCGGC
>NZ_JAPZLD010000028.1:0-144413 GCF_030182635.1 Amycolatopsis ponsaeliensis | reverse complement strand
GTTTAATCGAGGCAAAATACTTTGCTCTCAAAGGAACCTCATACGAGGTTCAATACATAAGCTCTACTGGCTTAGTTCACTAGCACACTGTTGAGTTCTCAAGCAACACACTCTGAATCCACCCGCTTTATCGGCGGCTGAAACTCTCGGCGATTGTTTCAAGCTTTGTTGTTCCGAGGTCAACACCTCGGTTCAGGACCACCCACTCTACCACGTTCGTGGGAGCTTGGTTCGTGGCCCCGGCGGCCGCCCGGTTTCCCTGGCGACTTGGAGAACTTTACATGCCCCGAAAACCCCCTTGCACAGGGGGGTCCCTTTTATCGCGCCAGGCCGCTGACCTGCGTCGATCCACCGGAAGCTACGACTGGGGCTCCCCATGGGTCGCGACGACCGTCAGCGCGACGAGCGCGGCCGTCAGCACCGCGGCGACGTGAATCGGCGCCGGCGTGAACGACGCGGCGACAACGAGCACCGCCGTCACCGGGAAGCCGATGGCGATCGGGCGGCACTCGTTGGTCGGCCCGATGTGCAGCAGCCACACGCTCAGCAGGAAGACCGCGACCGGCAGCGTGGTCGGCAGCGCGGCGCCGACTCCGCCGAGGTCGTGCAGCGCACCCGTGTCGTAGGCGACCGCCACCTCGAGCCCCGCCCCCACGGCCGCGGCGGACGCGAAGATGAAGTAGTGGCCGTAACCCCAGCTCATCGACGTGAACATGGTCGGCCGGCGGACGAGCCGCGCGTGCCCCGGCCGGTCGAAGTACAGCCACCACATGGAGAACACGAGCACCAGGCCGGCCGCGGCCAGCGAGATCAGCGCACCGAGGTGGCCGGGTTCGGCGGCGCCCTCCTTGATCGCGTTCGTCGCGCTGAGGATCACCTCGCCGAGGACGATCAGCGTGAACAGCCCGTACCGCTCCGCGATGTGGTGCGGGTGCCACGTCGTGCCCTGGCGGCTCTCCGCCCACACCGGGACGGCCATCTCCAAGATCGCGAACAGGAAGAACGCGTAGGGCTGCAGGCCGTGCGGCAGCCAAAGGTAGCCGACCCACAGCACCTGGCAGACGGCGATCCCGCCGGCGTAGCGCAGGGCCGCCGGGCGGCAGCCGCGGTCCGACCGCGCCGCGCGCAGCCACTGGACGACCATCGCCAGCCGCATCAGCACGTAGCCGGCGACCATCACCCGGAAGTCGCCGTCGAACGCGCGCTCCACCCCGGCCGCCACGGTCAGGCCGCCGGCGATCTGCACCAGCGTCGCCAGCCGGTAGGGGACGTCGTCGGTGTCGAACGCCGAGGCGAACCAGCTGAAGTTCAGCCAGCCCCACCAGATCCCGAAGAACACCAGCACGAAGGAGAACACGCCGTGGCCGACGTGGCCTTCGGCGATCGCGTGGTGCAGCTGCGCGGCGGCCTGGCCGACCGCGACGACGAAGCAGAGGTCGAACAGCAGCTCGAGCGGCGTCGCGACGCGGTGGTGCTCGCTGCGATCGCGCGACCGCATCGGCCGGTGCCACATCCGGATCCGGCTCTCCGGCCGCGACGGCTGCTCGGTCATGGGACTCCCCGCGTCTGCGTCGGACGGAACGCGTCCATCCCAGCATGATCAGCGCGGTGGGAGCGGGCACGACACGAAGAACGGACGGGCCCGGTTCCCCCTCACCCGGGCCCGCCCGCTGCCGTCACGCGCCGGCGGCCGCCGATGGGCATCCCTTCCGCGAGTGCCGGACGGTCCCCCGCGGACGCCGACAACTCACTGGATGGAAGGTGACCGAGTGTGTCCATTCCCTCGAACTCCGGACGCTTCGGTCGCTCAGGCCGGTCACCCCATCCCCGGGTGGCCGACCGATTGCCACTGTCGGTAGCCGAAGCCGCGCAGTGAAGGCTCCATAAGATCTACCCGGTTGCTCTGCGTAGCACCAGTGTCTTTCCGTGCCCGTCACTCGTTTGGAGCATCGCTAATCTGCCGAAAGTAGTGTCTCAGCCCCGTTGGACGTCCGCGGCGGACGTCTCGGCCCTCCGGGCCTCGTGTTCCCGCTCGGAAGTTTGCGCACGGTGGCGCCGCGCCCTCAGCTCGGCGATCGCGAGGGCCAGCGCGGTGCACGTCAGACCGGCCGCGCAGCACAGCGCGATGGTGAGCGCCAGCGGCTGGTCCCGCGACGCACCGAGGACCGTGCCGAACACCGACGCGAGCACCGCGGTGCCGATCGCGGTGCCGATCCGCTGCCCGGTCTGCAGCGCGCCGCCCGCGACCCCCGCCATCCGGACCGGCACGCACTCCAGCGTCAACGTCGTGTTCGGCGAGATCACCATGCCGCCGCCCACCCCCGCGAACAACAGCGGCAGCGCGAACGCCCACCCGGACGCCGACGGCGGGACGAGCTGGGCGAGCAGCGCGACGGCGAGCAGGCCCACCGCGACCATGGCCAGCCCGGTGACGGTCAGCCGCCGGCCGAAGGTCGGCACCAGCCGCCCGGCGACGGCCGCGGACACCGCCGAGCCGACCGCGAACGGCGTCACCGACAGTCCGGACTGCAGAGGCGTGTAGCCGAGCCCCTGCTGGAAGAACATCGCGAAGACCAGCCAGATCCCGGCGAACCCGCAGAAGTAGAGGGCACCGACCGCGGCACCGGCGGAGTACCCCGGCGTGCCGGTGAACAGCCGGGTGTCCAGCAGCGGCGACCGGCCGCGCCGGACCACCGAGCGCTCCCAGCGCACGAACGCGAACCCGGACACCAGCGCGACGACGAACATCCACCACAGCCGCGCGGGGCCGTCGGCGTCGGATTCGATGACCGGGAGCAGCACGCCGAGCACGGCGACAGCGAGCAGGACGATGCCGAGGAAGTCGATCTCCGACCGCACCCGGAACTGCTTCTTCTCACTGCGCGGAAGCAGCCGCAGAGCCAGCACGAACGCGAGGACGCCGATCGGCACGTTGACGTAGAACACCCAGCGCCAGCCGTCCTGGGCGCCGAAGACGGCGAGGATGACCCCGCCGAGGATGGGCCCGACAGCGGTCGAGATCCCGACGACCGCGCCGAACATCCCGAACGCGCGGCCGCGCTCGGCGCCGCGGAAGAGGTCCTGGATCAGCCCGGTGTTCTGCGGGGTCAGCATGCCCGCCGCCACGCCCTGGGCGAGGCGCGCGATCACGAGCGTGGTCTCGTTCGGCGCGGCTCCCGCCAGCGCGCTGGTGACGACGAACGCGGCGAGGGCGCCGAGGAACATGGTCCGGCGGCCGAACGCGTCGCCGAGCCGGCCGCCGGTGACCAGGACCAGGCCGAACGCCAGCGCGTAGCCGGAGACGACCCAGCGGATGCCGCCGCTGCTCGCGTGCAGCCCCGACTGCATCGACGGCAGGGCGACGTTGACGATGCTGACGTCGAGCAGACCCATGAACCCGGCCGTCAGCGAGACGGCCAGCGCCTTCCAGCGGCGGGGATCGGGTTCGTACGTCATCGTGCTCAGCAAACACGAAGGGCGGGATCCGCGCGCGTTGTCCGCCGCGGTCCCGCCCGTTTCGCGCCCGAAACTACGTCGAAGCCGTGATTCCCCGGATGCCCTTGAGCTCGCCGATCAGCATCGAGCTGACCTTCACCGGGTAGTCGTGGAGCGCGAACACCGTCTGGTTCCGCCCCACCAGCTTCAGGTGGACCATTGTTTCACCCTTGTGGGCGAGCAGCGTGGACCGCAGTTCGCTGACGACCGACTGGTCGATCTTCTCCGCCGCGGCGAGCAGGACCAGCGGGGGCTCGTCGTCGCCGTTGCCCGTGCCGACCTCGGACAGGTCCAGCGTCGCGAGGCCGCCACCGAAGATCGACATCTTGTCTTCGCGCCAGTTGACCCGGCCCTTGACCAGCACCGCGTTGTCCTCGATCAGCTCGCCCGCGAACAGCGCGTACGACTTCGGGAAGAACAGCACCTCGAGCGAGGCGTCCATGTCCTCCACCGTGCAGATCGCCCAGGGCTCGCCCTTCTTGTTGACCCGCCGTTCGAGCGACGTGATCAGCCCGGAGATGATGATCTCGCCTTCGCGCGGCGGATCGGCGAGGATCCCGGCGATCGGCTTCGGGGCGTGCTTGCGCAGGATCCGCTCGGCGCCGTCCAGCGGGTGGGCCGAGACGTACAGGCCGAGCATCTCCCGCTCGTAGGCGAGCAGCTGCTTGCGCGGGTACTCCTCCTCGCCGAACTTCAGGTGCGCGAGCGGCGACGACGACGGCTGCGCCTCCCCCTCGTCCCCGCCGAAGCCGAAGAGGTCGAACTGGCCCATCGCCTCCTGGCGCTTGAGCGGGACGACGGCTTCCACCGCGTCTTCGTGGACCTGGATCATCGACAGGCGCGTGTGGCCGAGCGAGTCGAACCCGCCCGCCTTGATCAGCGACTCGATGACCCGCTTGTTGCAGGCCACGAGCTCGGACTTGTCGAGGAAGTCGGTGAAGGTGGAGTACTTGCCCTTCTCCGCACGGGTCTTGATGACCGACTCGACGACGTTCGCGCCGACGTTGCGGACCGCGCCCATGCCGAAGCGGATGTCCTCCCCGACGGCCGCGAACCGCAGGGCCGACTCGTTGACGTCCGGCGGCAGCACCTTGATGCCCAGGCGGCGGCACTCGGAGAGGTAGACCGCCGACTTGTCCTTGTTGTCACCGACCGACGTGAGCAGCGCGGCCATGTACTCCGGCGTGAAGTTCGCCTTGAGGTACGCGGTCCAGTAGGAGATCAGGCCGTACGCGGCCGCGTGGCTCTTGTTGAACGCGTACCCGGCGAACGGGAGGATCGTGTCCCAGAGCGCCTTGACCGCCTCGGCGGAGAACCCGCCCTCGAGCAGGGGGCTGGCCTTCATCCCGGCCTCGAAGCCGTCGTACTCGAGGTCGAGGACTTCCTTCTTCTTCTTGCCCATCGCGCGGCGGAGCACGTCCGCGCGCCCCATCGTGTACCCGGCCACCTTCTGGCCGATGTGCATGATCTGCTCTTGGTACACGATCAGGCCGTAGGTGTCGGCCAGGATCTCCCGCAGCGGCTCGTCGAGCTCCGGGTGGATCGGCTTGACCTTCTGCCGGTTGTTCTTCCGGTCGGCGTAGTCGTTGTGCGCGTTCATGCCCATCGGGCCGGGGCGGTAGAGCGCGCCGACCGCGACGATGTCGTCGAACACCGTGGGCTCCATGCGGCGGAGCAGGTCACGCATCGGCCCGCCGTCCAGCTGGAACACGCCGAGCGTGTCGCCGCGGGCGAGCAGCTTGTAGGTCTCCGGGTCCTCGACGCCCAGGGTGTCGAGGTCGATGTCGATCCCGCGGTTGGCCTTGATGTTGTCGATCGCGTCGCCGATGACCGTCAGGTTCCGCAGGCCCAGGAAGTCCATCTTCAGCAGGCCGATGGCCTCGCACGACGGGTAGTCCCAGCCGGTGATGATCGAGCCGTCGTCACGCTGCCAGAGCGGGATCGCGTCGGTCAGCGGGTCGCAGGACATGATGACCGCGCAGGCGTGCACGCCCGCGTTGCGGATCAGGCCCTCGAGACCGCGGGCGGTCTCGAAGATCGTCTTGCACTCTTCGTCGGTCTCGACCAGCGCGCGGACCTCGGCGGCCTCGCCGTAGCGCTCGTGCTTGTTGTCGACGATGCCCGAGAGCGGGATGTCCTTCGCCATGATCGGCGGCGGCAGCGCCTTGGAGATCTTGTCCGCGATCGCGTACCCCGGCTGGCCGAAGTGGACCCGCGCGGAGTCCTTGATCGCCGCCTTGGTCTTGATCGTGCCGAAGGTGATGACCTGGGCGACCTTGTCCGCGCCGTACTTGTCGGTCGCGTACCGGATCATCTCGCCGCGACGGCGGTCGTCGAAGTCGATGTCGATATCGGGCATCGAGACGCGCTCGGGGTTCAGGAACCGCTCGAACAGCAGCTTCTGCGGGATCGGGTCCAGGTTGGTGATACCGAGGACGTACGCGACGAGCGAGCCGGCGGCGGAACCACGGCCCGGGCCGACGCGGATGCCGACCTTGCGGGCGTAGCTGATGAGGTCGGCGACGATCAGGAAGTAGGCCGGGAAGCCCTTCCCGATGATGACGTCGAGCTCCTTCTCGATCCGCTCGGGGTAGCCCTCGGGCGGACCGCCCGGGAACCGCCACGCCAGGCCCTTCGCGACCTCCTCGCGCAGCCAGCCGCCCTGGTCGTAGCCCTCGGGCACCTCGAAGAACGGCAGCCTGTCCTTGTGCGAGTACACCTCTTCGTAGGACTCAACGCGCTCCGCGATCATCAGCGTGGTGTCGGCCGCGCCCGGGACTTCCTTGTCCCAGTACTCGCGCATCTCGGCGGCGGACTTGAGGTAGTAGCCGTCGCCGTCGAACTTGAAGCGGGTCGGGTCGTTGAGGGTCTTGCCGGCCTGGACGCACAGCAGCGCCGAGTGCGTGTCGGCCTGGTCCTTGGTGACGTAGTGCGAGTCGTTGGTGGCGATCGGCTTGAGGTCGAGCAGCCGGCCGACCTCCAGGAGGCCCTCGCGGACCGACCGCTCGATCGGCAGGCCGTGGTCCATCAGCTCGAGGAAGAAGTTGTCGGCGCCGAAGATGTCCTTGTAGTCGGACGCGGCCTGGATCGCCGCTTCCTTCTGGCCCAGCCGCAGCCGGGTCTGCACCTCGCCGGACGGGCAGCCGGTGGTCGCGATGATCCCCGAGTGGTTCTCCGCGATCAGCTCGCGGTCCATCCGGGGCTTGCGGTAGTAGCCCTGCATGCTGGCCAGCGAGGACAGCTTGAAGAGGTTCCGCAGCCCGGTGGCGTTCTGCGCGAGCATGGTCATGTGCGTGTAGGCACCGGCGCCCGAGACGTCGCCGCCCTCGCCCAGCTCGTCGGCGCCGCGCTGGTTCGACTGGCCCCAGAAGACGGGCTTCTTGTGGAACCGGCTCTCCGGCGCGATGTAGGCCTCGATGCCGATGATCGGCTTGAGGCCGTGCTTCTTCGACTGCTGGTAGAACTCGTCGCCGCCGTACATGTTGCCGTGGTCGGTCATGCCGACCGCGGGCATGCCGAGGCGCGCCGCCTCCGCGAAGAGGGGAGCGATCTTCGCCGCACCGTCGAGCATCGAGTACTCGGTGTGGACGTGCAGGTGGACGAAGGAATCGTTCGACACCAGCGAAAACCTCCCCTAGGTGAATGGGACCGGCTGCGCCCGGGTCCCTCACCCTAACCCGTGGCACCGACAGTCCTCGAACGTGCTGCCCGCGGTCGATTCTGCTCCTCGCGAGAGGTGTTCCGCCGCTGCGACGCGCCCCCTTTTCGGGCGGTGGTGATCACGGTGCGGCGGGCGGGTACCGGGCGTTGTCGGGTGGTCACTCGGGGACGCCGGGGTGGGCTCGCCGAGTGTCTTGAATGAGTCATTCAAGACCTCCGGTGACCTGAATGACTCATTCAAGACAGCGCGGCGGGGGCAGGGCGGGCCGGCGGGTCGCGACGGAAGCACCGGGGCGCGGTGAGGTGGGCCACAGCCGCCCCGGCTCCCGTTGACAGTCCGCCTCCCGGAACCGAGCATTCGTCGCATGAACCTGTCTGACAGCCAGACAGCCGGACAAGGTCCCCGGCGGATCAGCGCCATGGAGGCCGTGCTGGCCCACCTGCGGCGGCTGATCGAACGCGGGGACTACCCCGTCGGCGCGAAGCTTCCCTCCGAAGCGTCCCTGAGCAGGGAATTCGAGGTCAGCCGGTCGGTCATCCGGGAGGCCCTGCGCGGCCTCCAGGCCCTCGGCATGACCGAGTCCAAGACCGGCAAGGGCACCTTCGTCACCGCCACCGGGCCCGCCGACAACCCCACCTTCGGGCCTTACTCCGCCCGCGACCTCATCGAGGTGCGCCGGCACGTCGAGATCCCCGTCGCCGGCTATGCCGCCCTGAGACGCGGCCAGGACGACCTCGACCTGCTCGGCCACCTCGTCGAGCGGATGGACGCCGAGACCGACAACACCGCCTGGGTCGCGCTCGACTCGCTCTTCCACATCACCATCGCCCAGGCCTCGGGCAACCCCGTCTTCGGGAAGGTGATCGAAGAGATCCGGGACGCGCTGGCCCGCCAGTCCGCCTTCCTCAACCAGCTCGGCGACCGGCGCGCGCGGTCGAACGCCGAGCACCGGGAGATCGTCACGGCGATCGAGAGCGGCTCCGAAGAGGACGCCGTCGCCGCCATGACCGCGCACCTCACGCACGTCGAAGCCACTCTCACCAGCATCGTGAACGGGGACCAGTGACCGAGCAGACCCGCACGGCCCCCGCCAACACCACCGACGCGGGCGACGCCGGCTACAACAAGGCCCTCAAGCCCCGGCACGTGACCATGATCGCCATCGGCGGCGCGATCGGCACCGGCCTCTTCCTCGGGGCCGGCGGCCGCCTCGCGCAGGCCGGGCCGGCGCTCGCGATCGTCTACGCCGTCTGCGGCCTCTTCGCCTTCTTCGTCGTCCGCGCGCTCGGCGAACTCATCCTCTACCGGCCCTCCAGCGGCGCCTTCGTCTCCTACGCCCGCGAGTTCATGGGCGAGAAGGGCGCGTACGTCGCCGGCTGGATGCACTTCCTCAACTGGTCGACCACCGGCATCGCCGACATCACGGCGATCGCGCTCTACGCGCACTTCTGGTCGTTCTTCTCGCCGGTCCCCCAGTGGGTGCTCGCGCTGATCGCGCTGGCCGTGGTCCTGACGCTGAACCTCGTCTCGGTGAAGCTGTTCGGCGAGATGGAGTTCTGGTTCGCCATCGTCAAGGTCGCCGCGCTCGTGCTGTTCATGGTGATCGGGATCTTCCTGCTGGTGACGCAGACGCCGATCGACGGCACCGCCCCCGGCCCGCAGCTGATCACCGAGCACGGCGGGATCTTCCCGACCGGGCTGCTGCCGATGGTGCTGATCGTGCAGGGCGTCGTGTTCGCCTACGCCTCGGTCGAGCTGGTCGGCGTCGCCGCCGGGGAGACCGAGAACCCCGAGAAGATCATGCCGAAGGCGATCAACTCCATCATGTGGCGCATCCTCGTCTTCTACGTCGGGTCGGTCGTCCTGCTGGCGATGCTGCTGCCGTGGAGCTCCTACTCCGAGGACCAGAGCCCGTTCGTCACCGTGCTCTCGCACCTGGGCGTGCCCGCCGCCGGCAGCGTGATGAACCTGGTCGTGCTCACCGCGGCGCTGTCCAGCCTGAACTCCGGCCTCTACTCGACCGGCCGGATCCTGCGGTCGATGGCCAAGGCGGGCTCGGCACCGAAGTTCACCGGCGTGATGAACCGCAACCAGGTGCCCTACGGCGGCATCCTGCTCACCGCGTCGGTCTGCGTGCTGGGCGTCGGGCTGAACTACCTGGTGCCGAAAGAGGCCTTCGGCATCGTCCTCAACTTCGCCGCGATCGGGATCCTGGCCACCTGGGCGATCATCGTGGTCTGCCATCTGCTGTTCGTCCGCAAGACCGAGCGCGACGGCCTGGAGCGGCCTTCGTTCCGGCTGCCGTTCTCGCCGTACACCGAGATCGCGACGCTCGTGTTCCTCGCCGCGGTCGTCGTGCTGATGGGCTTCGACGAGACCGGCCGGATCACATTGCTGGCCCTGCCCGCGATCGCCGTCGCGCTGGTCGCCGGCTGGTTCGCGGCCCGCAAGCGGATCGACATGCGCGCGTTCGACGAGGAGGGCATGTGAACCACGAACCCCTGGTCGAGCTGGTGCGCGACGGCCTGGTCGAGGGCGTGCACCACGGCTCCGCGATCGTGCTCGCCCCGGACGGCACCACGCTCTTCGCGGCGGGCGACCCGGACGCCGCGATGTACCCGCGGTCGACGGCGAAACCCCTGCAGGCCACGGCGATGGTGCGGCTCGGGCTGCGCCTGTCCCCCGCCGGGTTTGCCATCGCGGCAGCCAGCCACTCCGGCGAGCCGATGCACCTCGACGCCGCGACGGCGGTCCTCGACGGACGCTCCCCGGACGCGCTGGGCAACCCCGCCGACTTCCCGTACGACCCGGTCGAGCGCGACCACTGGGTCGCCGCCGGCCGGAGCTCGAGCCGGCTCGCGCACAACTGCTCCGGCAAGCACGCGGCGATGCTCGCGACCTGCGACCTGAACGGCTGGAGCACGGACGGCTACCTCGATCCGGCCCACCCGCTGCAACGCGCGATCGCCGCGACCGTCGAGGACCTGACCGGGCGCGGCATCGAGCGGGTCGCGGTCGACGGCTGCGGCGCACCCCTGTTCGCGACGACGCTGCGCGGGCTCGCCACCGCCGTCGCGAAGATCGCCACGGCCACGCCCGGCACGCCGGACCACCTGGTCGCCGACGGGATTCGCCGGCACCCGGAGCTGGTCGGCGGCAGCCGCCGCGACGTCACCGCGGTCATGCGCGCGGTGCCCGGGCTGATCGCGAAGGACGGCTTCGAGGCCGTCCAGGTCGCCGCGCTGCCGGACGGCACGGCGATCGCGGTCAAGATCGCCGACGGCGGCGACCGCGCCCGGCAGCCGGTGCTCGCCGCGGCGCTGAAGCTGTGCGGGATCGACGTCCCGTCCGGTCCCGGAAACCTCCGGGTGACCGGAAAACTCGCCGCCTCTGCAGGGAGCCTCTGATGACCACCCGCCGTGAACACGACCTGCTGGGCGACCGCGACGTCCCCGCCGACGCGTACTGGGGCGTGCACACCGCCCGCGCCCGGGAGAACTTCCCCATCACCGGCACCACGATCGCCGCGTACCCGCACCTGATCGAGGCGCTGGCCGCGGTGAAGGAGGCCGCCGCCCGCGCCAACGCCGAGCTGGGCCTGTTGAAGCCCGGGATCGCCGACGCGATCGGCGCGGCCTGCCGTGAGATCCGCGAAGGCGCGCTGCACGGCGAGTTCGTCGTCGACGTCATCCAGGGCGGTGCCGGGACGTCGACCAACATGAACGCCAACGAGGTGATCGCGAACCGCGCCCTGGAGCTGCTCGGGCACGCGAAGGGCGACTACCACGTCGTGCACCCCAACGAGCACGTCAACCTCGGGCAGTCGACGAACGACGCGTACCCGACCGCGGTCAACGTCGCGACGATCCTCGCCGTGCGCGAGCTGTCCGAAGCGATGATCGTGCTGGAGAAGGCGTTCGCCGCCAAGGCCGTCGAGTTCCACGACGTCCTGAAGATGGGCCGCACGCAGCTGCAGGACGCGGTCCCGATGACGCTCGGGCAGGAGTTCGGCACCTACGCGGTGATGCTCGGCGAGGACCGGCTGCGACTGAACGAAGCCGTCGCGCTGCTGCACGAGATCAACCTCGGCGCGACGGCGATCGGCACCGGCCTCAACGCCGCGCCGGGCTACGCCGAGGCCGCGTGCCGCCACCTGCGCGAGATCACCGGGCTGCCGGTCGTCACCGCCGCGGACCTGGTCGAGGCGACGCAGGACTGCGGCGCGTTCGTGCACCTGTCCGGCGTGCTCAAGCGGATCGCCGTGAAGCTGTCGAAGAGCTGCAACGACCTGCGGCTGCTGTCGTCGGGCCCGCGCGCCGGCCTGAACGAGATCAACCTGCCGCCGGTGCAGGCCGGGTCGTCGATCATGCCCGGCAAGATCAACCCGGTGATCCCCGAAGTGGTGAACCAGGTCGCGTTCGAGGTGATCGGCAACGACGTCACCGTGACCATGGCCGCCGAAGCCGGGCAGCTGCAGCTCAACGCGTTCGAGCCGATCATCCTGCACGCGCTGTCCGAGAGCATCACGCACCTGGGCGCGGCCTGCCGGACGCTGGCCACGAAGTGCGTCTCGGGGATCACGGCCAACGTCGACGTCCTGCGCTCCTACGTCGAGAACTCGATCGGGCTGGTCACCGCCCTGAACCCGAGCATCGGCTACGCGGCCGCGACCGAGATCGCGAAGGAGGCGCTGGCGACCGGGCGCGGCGTCGCCGAGCTGGTCGTCGAGAAGGGCCTGATCCCGGCCGAGGAGCTGGCGAAGCTGCTGCGTCCGGAAAGGCTCGCCCGCGCGAACTGAGGTACCGTCGGATCCGGAAGGATCTGCTCCACTTCGGAAGGCGGGCACCCCGTGCTGGACCGACTTGTCGACAAGATGCTCGGCCTCCCCCGTGCCGAAGGCCCGAAGCCGGTCGTGACGCGCGATCTCACCGTGCCGATGTCCGACGGCGTGACGCTCCTGGCCGACCGGTACGCCCCGCCCGGGACGACGTCGGCGCCGGTGGTGCTGATCCGCACGCCGTACGGGCGCAAGGGAATCCTGTCGAAGCTCTTCGGCGACACGTTCGCCCGGCACGGGCTGCAGACGGTCATCCAGAGCACCCGCGGTTCGTTCGGCTCCGGCGGCGAGTTCCGGCCCTTCCACCTCGAACGCGAAGACGGCGTCGCGACCGCCGAGTGGCTGCGCGCGCAGCCCTGGTGCGACGGGACCATCGGCACGGCAGGCGCCAGCTACCTCGGGCACACCCAGTGGGCGCTCGGCCCCTACCTCGACCCGCCGCTGGCCGCGATGTGCCTCGGCGTCACGGCGTCGGAGTTCATCTCGACCTTCTACCCGGGCGGCGTGCTCGCGGCGGACAACATGGTGTCGTGGTCGGCGATGATCGGCCGCCAGGAAGAACGCTTCGCCGCGCTGCCGAACCCGCTGCAGAAGCGCAAGACGCGGAAGGCGATGTCGTTCCTGCCGCTGAGCCGCGCCGACGTCGCCGCGATCGGCAAGCCGGTGCGGTTCCTCCAGGACATCACCGAGCACTTCGTCCCGGACGACGACTACTGGGCGATGTCCGACCACAGCGCCGAGGTCGCGAAGCTGGACGTCCCGGTGTCGATGGTCACCGGCTGGTACGACCTGTTCATCGGCTCGCAGCTGCGTGACTTCCGCACCCTCGCCGAGGCGGGCAAGGCGCCGCGGCTCACGATCGGGCCGTGGGCGCACGGCGAGCCCGGCAGCATGGGCCCGATGATCCGGGACCAGCTCGGCTTCCTGCGCGCGCACCTGCTCGGCGACCGGACGTTCCTGCAGCGCGCGCCGGTCCGGCTGTTCCTGCAGGGCGCGGGCACCTGGCTGGACTTCGAGTCGTGGCCGCCGCCGTCGACGGCGACCGCGTCCCACCTGCGCCCGATCGGCGGGCTCGGCGAAACGGCAGGCGACGAGGCGCTGCCGACGACGTTCACCTACGACCCGGCCGACCCGACGCCGGCGGTCGGCGGGCCGCTGCTGACCGGCGACTGGAAGCAGAAGGACAACCAGGAGGTCGAGGCGCGCCCGGACGTCCTGGTGTTCACCGGCGAGCCGCTGGCGTCGGACCTCGACGTCATCGGCGAGGTGTCGGCGACCGTGCACGTGCGCACCGAGCTCGGCCACGCCGACGTCTACGTCCGGCTGTGCGACGTCGACGCCGGCGGGGTGTCCCGCAACGTGACCGACGGGATCCTCCGGCTGCGCCCCGGTTTCCCGGCGGCCGACGCGGACGGGGTCGTGACGGCGGAGGTGACCCTCGACCCGACGGCCTACCGCTTCCGCCGCGGCCACCGGCTGCGCGTGCAGGTGGCGGGCGGGGCGTTCCCGCGGTTCGCGCGCAACCACGGGACCGGCGAGCCGGTGACGTCGGCGGTGAACGGGAAGCCGAACCGGTTCGAGGTGTTCCACGACGCGGCCCGGCCGTCGAAGATCACGTTGCCGGTGTTCGGCCACTGAGCGGTCAGAGCGGGACGATGCGCTGGTGGCTGGTCACCCGGCCGTCGTCGTGCAGGACGTGCAGCAGCAGCGACGGCGGCCGCTCGTAGTCCAGCGGCCCGCCCTCGTCCCAGCCGCGGTCCGCGCCCGGCTCGACCGGCAGCAGCGACTGCGAAACCACACCCGGCGCGATCCGCAGCGGCACCCCGGCGAACATCGTCGACGCGCCCGTGTGGACGTGCCCGGCCAGCAGCGCCACCACGCGCGGGTGGCGGTTCAGGACCGAAGCCAGCCGATCCTCGCCCGACTGGCGGATCGCGTCGACCA
Source organism: Amycolatopsis ponsaeliensis (assembly GCF_030182635.1). Lineage (NCBI taxonomy): Bacteria > Bacillati > Actinomycetota > Actinomycetes > Pseudonocardiales > Pseudonocardiaceae > Amycolatopsis > Amycolatopsis ponsaeliensis. The sequence goes on along the minus strand of NZ_JAPZLD010000028.1, from coordinate 130,476 downwards.
GCGGGACGCCCACCTCGACCGGTGGGTGGTGGAACGCCACGAACGCCGGGCCGTCGCCGCCGGAAAGCGTTTCGTCGAGCCAAGCCAAGCTGGAGTCGGCCAGGAACCCCGCGCCACGGCCCGGGATCGTCGAGTCGCACATCGCGAACAGGACGCCGCCGACCTCCTGTGCGAGGTCGATCGGGTCGTCGGACGCCGGCAGGCCCAGCAGCCCGGCGCGGAACTCCGCCCGGACGTCGTGGTTGCCCGGGCACACCAGCACCGGCGCCGGGTGCTTCAGCAGCTCGGCGGCGCGCGCATATTCCGATGGCGCGCCGTGGTCGGCGATGTCGCCGGTGACGACGACGGCGTCGACCGCGAGGTCGGCCAGGTAGCCCAGCACCGCGGCGACGCGGTCTTCGGCCCGCGGGTCGTCGTCCAGGTGCAGGTCGCTCAGGTGCGCGATGATCATCTTTCGTCCTTCCCCAAGTACGCCAGTGCTTTCACCCAGTTGCGGACGAGCACCGCGGACGCGGCCGCCAGGTCGCCGTCGCGCAGGGCCGCGGCGATCCGGCGGTGCTCGCCGATGCTCTCCCCGGCACGGGCCGCCCCGCCGAAGTAGCACGATTCGTACCGCTTGAGCAGCGGTTTCGTCTGCCCGATCAGCCGCAGCAGGTGCGCGTTCGGGCAGCGGGACAGCAGCAGCGCGTGCCACCGTTCGTCCACTTCGGACAGATCAGCGCCGCGCTCCAGCGCCCCGGCCATCTCGTCTGCGACGGCGTCGAGCGCGTCCGGCAGCCCGGCCAGCTCCAGCGGCGACGTCCAGCGCAGGGCGAGCGCTTCGAGCTCGGCGACCAGCGGGTAGAGGCGGCGGGCTTCGTCGAGGTCGAACGGCGGCACCAGGAACCCGCGGCCGGGCGCGGAGACGAGCAGGCCGCGGTCGGCGAGCCCGATCAGCGCCTCCCGCAGCGGAGTCCGGCTGACGCCCAGCTCGCGGGCCAGGTGCACCTCGTTGACGCGCGCGCCGGCGGCGAACCGGCCGTCCAGCACGCGGGCGGTGATCTCCTCGGTGAGGTCGCTGCGCAGCGGGGTCCGGGCCATGACGGGCAGTATTGCATACAGAAGGCCGCTACTGTATTCAGTTCACATGACCTTCGACGTCGACCGCGCCCGCCGTGAAACGCCCGGCTGCGCCGAAGTGGTCCACTTCAACAATGCCGGTTCCGCGCTCCCGCCCCGGGTCGTGACCGACACCGTCGTCGACTACCTGCGCCACGAAGCGCTGGTCGGCGGGTACGAAGCGGCCGCCGAAGCCGCGGATCGCCTCGACGCGGTGTACGCGTCGGCGGCCCGGCTCGTCGGCGGCGAACCCGACGACATCGCGATCACCGACAACGCGACGCGCTCGTGGCAGGCGGTGTTCTACGCGCTGCCGTTCGGGACCGGCGACCGGATCCTCACCTCCCGCGCGGAGTACGCCAGCAACGCCATCGCGTTCCTGCAGGTCGCCAAGCGCACCGGCGCGGTCGTGGAGGTGATCGGCGACGACGAGTCGGGCCAGCTGGACGTCGAGGAGCTGCGACGGCGCGTCGACGGCGACGTCAAGCTGATCGCCATCAGCCACGTGCCCACCCAGGGCGGCCTGGTCAACCCGGCCGAGGCGGTCGGCGCGGTCGCCGAAGCCGCCGGCATCCCGTTCCTGCTGGACGCGTGCCAGTCGGCCGGCCAGGTCGACCTCGACGTCCGGCGCTTGAAGTGCGACGCGCTCTCGGTGACCGGCCGCAAGTACCTGCGCGGCCCGCGCGGCACCGGGTTCCTGTACGTCCACCCGCGGCTGCGCGACCGGCTGGAGCCCGCGATGCTCGACCTGCACTCGGCGGTCTGGACGGCGCCCACCGAGTACGTCGTCGACCCGACCGCCAAGCGCTTCGAGGTGTGGGAGCGCGACTTCGCGGCGGTGTTCGGCCTCGGCGCGGCCATCGACTACGCGCTCGAGTGGGGCCTCCCCGCCATCGAGACGCGCGTCGCCGCGTTGGCCGCGACGCTGCGCGCCCGCCTCACCGAAGCCGGGGCGCACGTGCACGACGCCGGCGCCCGCAAGTGCGGCATCGTCACCTTCAGCGTCGACGGCACCCCGGCGACCGAGATCAAGGCACGGCTCGCGGAGGCGAACATCAACACCTCGATCTCGTCGCGGACGTCGGCCCAGTTCGACTTCACCGCGCGCGACCTGCCGGACCTGGTCCGGGCGTCGGTGCACTACTACAACACCGAAGACGAGATCGACCTGCTGGTGCGGCAGCTGGAAAGCCTGCGGGCCTAAGCGAAAGCGTCGACGCCAGTCAGTGCGGCCGACACCGTCCACAGCCGCTCGGCCTGCGCCGGGTCGATCGCGTAGTCCTTGACGCCCTCGCGGCCACCGTCGGCGGGTGCGGGCTCGGCGACGTCGCAGTCCTCGAGGTAGACGCCGCCGAGGCCGTCGAGCTGCGGGGACGTCGCGGCCCAGACCTGGGTCGCCGCGCCCTCCTCGGGCGTCTTGGCGCCGCCGGTGACCCGGCCTTCCGCGTCGACCATGCCGGCGTCGACCAGCTCCTGACGGTCGAGGTGGCGCACGAGGTCGGTGAGGATCCGGCCCGGGTGCAGGGCGAACGCGCGGACTCCGCGGTCACGCGCCAGCTTGTCGAGCTGGACCGCGAAGAGGACGTTCGCCGTCTTCGCCTGGCCGTAGGCGAGCCACTTGTCGTAGCCCTGCCGGAATTCGAGGTCGTCGAAGCGGACCGGGCCGTAGTGGTGGCCTCGCGAGGACACCGAAACCACGCGGGCACCCGCGGTGAACGCCGGCCAGAGCCGGTTCACCAGGGCGAAATGCCCGAGGTGGTTGGTCGCGAACTGCGCCTCCCAACCCGGCCCGACGCGCGTCTCCGGCGACGCCATGATCCCCGCGCTGCCGAGGAAGATGTCGATGCCGCGGCCGGAGGCGAGGAACCGCGAAGCGAACGCGCGGACGCTGTCGAGGTCACCGAGGTCCAGCTCGTCGATCTCGACGTTTTCGAAGCCCCGCAACGCTTCTTCCGCCGTCGCGCGGCGGCGGGCCGGGACGACGACGTGCGCGCCCGCCGCCGTCAGCGCCCGCGTCGTCTCCAGGCCGATGCCGGAATAGCCGCCGGTGACGATCGCGAGCTTGCCGGTCAGGTCGATGCCGGCCAGGACCTCCGCCGCCGTGCTGGCGGCGCCGAAGCCCGAGCCGATCTTGTGCTGTGCGGTGGTCATGCTTCCGACAGTAAGAGCTGGAGTGAACTCCAGCGCAAGTTCAGTCCTTGAGCAGCTGGCGCGCGATGACGAGCTTCTGGATCTCGCTGGTGCCCTCGTAGATCCGGAACAGCCGCGCGTCGCGGTAGATCCGCTCGACCGTGACGCCGCGGACGTAGCCCATGCCGCCGTGCACCTGGACCGCGCGGTCGGCGACGCGGCCGAGCATCTCGGTGCAAAACAGCTTCGCCGACGACGGCCCGAGCTTGCGGTCCTCGCCCGAGTCGTACTTCGCGGCGGCTTCGTGCACCATCGCGCGCCCGGCCGCGAGCTCGGCGTGCGACTCGGCCAGCAGCGCCTGCACGAGCTGGTACTCGCCGATCACCCGGCCGCCCTGACGCGCCGTCCGCGCGTACTCGACGGCTTCGGCGAGCGCGCGTTCCGCCATGCCGACGCACAGGGCCGCGATGTGCAGCCGGCCGCGGGCGAGCGAGGCCATCGCGATGCCGAAGCCCTTGCCCTCCTCGCCGACCAGCGCGTCGGCGGACAGCTCGACGTCGTCGAAGACCACCTCCGACGTCCACGCGCCGGCCTGGCCCATCTTGGCGTCGTGCGGGCCGACGGTGACGCCTTCCGCGCCGGCCGGGACCAGGAACGCCGAGATGCCGCGGCTGCCGGTGCTGTCGAGGTCCGTGCGCGCGAACGCGACGAAGACCTCGGCCAGCGGCGCGTTGGTGATGAACCGCTTGGTGCCGGACAGCCGGTAGCGGTCGCCGTCGCGGACCGCGCGGCTGGTCAGGCCGCCCGGGTCCGAACCGGCCTCGGCCTCGGTGAGCGCGAAGGACGCGATCGCCTGGCCCGCGGCCAGCCGGGGCAGCCAGCGGGTGCGCTGATCCGGCGTCCCGTAGTGCACGATCGCCTGGCCCGCGATGCCGTTGTTGGTGCCGAACAGCGACCGGAACGCGGGCGTCGTGTGGCCGAGCTCGACGGCGAGCCGGACGTCCTCGGCCATGCCCAGGCCGAGCCCGCCGTACTCCTCCGGCAGCGCCCAGCCGAACAGGCCCAGCTCGGCGGCCTTCTCCCGGATTTCGGCCGGGATCTCGTCGCGCTCGTCGATCTCGGCCTCGCGCGGCACGACCTCCTTGCGCACGAAGTCCCGCACCGCACCGAGCACCTGCCCGAAAAGCTCCGCGTCCATGCGTCGCACCGTACCCGGTAGCGTGCGGTGCGTGAGCACCTTCTTCGACGTCGCCGAACAGCACCCGGACCGCCTCGCGGTGCTCGCGCCGGACGGCACGGCCGCGACGTTCGGCGAGCTGGCCGCCCGGGCGAACCGGCTCACGCACGCGCTGCGCCGGCTGGGCCTCGGGGAAGGCGACGGCGTCGTCGCGATCGTCCACAACGGACTCCCCTACTTCGAGCTGCTGTTCGCCACGCTGCAGGCCGGGATGTACTTCACCCCGGTCAACTACCGGTCCTCCCCCGCCGAAATCGCCTATGTGGTGCAGAACAGCGGCGCACGGGTCGTCGTCGCCGACGCGGACATCGCGCGCGGCTGTGCCCTCGACGTGCCCCGGTTCTCGGTCGGCCCGGCCGACGGCTGGGGCGACTACGCGGCCTGGGGCGAGGGCGAGCCGTCCACCGCGCCGGAGCCGCGGACCGCCGGCCAGACGATGCTCTACACGTCCGGCACCACTGGGCGGCCGAAGGGCGTGCGGCGCGCGCTGAGCGGGAATCCGCCGTCCCTGCACCCGATCCACCGCGACCTGATGGCGCTGTTCGACGTCGAGCCGGGGCCGGGCGTGCACCTGGTCGCGTGCCCGCTCTACCACGCCGCGCCCGGCTCGTTCGCCGTCAACGCGATGCACCTCGGGCACAGTGCGGTGCTGATGGACCGCTTCGACGCCGAGGAGACCTTGCGGCTGATCGAGCGTCACCGCGTCACCGGCACCCACCTGGTGCCGACCATGTTCCACCGGATGCTGCGGCTGCCCGAGGACGTCCGCGCGCGGTACGACACGGCGAGCCTGGTGAGCGTGGTCCACGGCGCGGCGCCCTGCCCGCGCGAGGTCAAGGAGCGGATGATCGGCTGGCTCGGCCCGGTGGTGCACGAGTACTACGGCGCGTCGGAGGGCCTGATCTGCGGCGTCACGGCGGCCGAGTGGCTGGACGCGCCGGGCACGGTGGGCCGGCCGCTGACCGGCGTGCGGCTGAAGATCCTCGGCGACGACGGTGCCGAGCTGCCGGACGGCGAGCCGGGCACGATCTGGTTCAGCTCCGCCCACACCGCGATCGACTACCTCGGCGACCCGGAGAAGACCGCGGCCGCGCGGTCCGGGGAGTTCATCACGGTCGGCGACTTCGGGTACCGCGACGCCGAGGGCCGCGTCTTCCTGCTCGACCGCCGGACCGACCTGATCCTCTCCGGCGGCGTCAACATCCACCCCGCCGAGATCGAGGCGCGGCTGCTGAGCCACCCGGACGTCGCCGACGCGGCGGTGATCGGCGAGCCGGACGACGAATGGGGACAGCGGGTCGTCGCCGTCGTCGAACCGGTGCCCGGGGTTCTGCCGGACGACGCCCTGGCCGCGCGGCTGGCCGAGCACTGCCGCGGCGAGCTGGCGGGCTTCAAGACGCCGAAGCGGTTCGACTTCACCGATCGCCTGCCGCGCACCGAATCGGGCAAGATGATGCGGCGCACCCTGCGCCAGGCCTGAGGAGGACTGCCCGATGCGCAAGACCGTCACGCTCTTCGCCGCGACCGCGCTGGCCGTCACGCTGGCGTCCGGGACCGCGTCCGCGACGCCCGGCAGCGGCGTCGCCGGCACGATCCTGGCCCAGAAGACCATCGGCCACACCGACTACACGCTGCGGGAGATCACCATCCAGCCCGGCGGCTACACCGGCTGGCACTTCCACGACGGCACGCTCTACGCGTACGTGAAGGCCGGGACGCTGACGCACAACCTCGCCGACTGCAGCATCGACGGCATCTTCGGCACCGGGCGCGCGTTCACCGAGAAGCCCGACCAGGTGCACATCGGCCGCAACCTCGGGTCGACGCCGCTGGTGCTGGAAGTCCTGTACGTGCTCCCGGCGGGCAGCCCGCTGTCGGAGGACGCGCCCGACCCGGGCTGCGGTTACTAGCTCGAGAACCAGCCGGCGGCGTCGAGCCGGTAGGCCGCGGGGCCGACAACCGCGCGCAGGTCGGTCTCGAGTGCGGCCATCCGCTCGGCGCCGACCGTGCGGGCCCAGTCTTTTCGCAGGTCGTCGAAGATCTCCGCGGACTTCGTGAGCGCGTCGACGCCGTGTGCGGTGAGCCGCACGATCTTGCGCCGCGCGTCGTCGGGGTCGTCGGCGCGCTCGGCGTACCCCAGCCTCTCGAGCCGCTCGACCGTCTTGCCCGCCGCCTGCTTGGACACGCCGAGGCGGCGCCCGATCTCCGACGCCGTCGCGCCCCGGACGCCGATGGCCTGCATCGCGAAGCCGTACGAAGGGCGGACGTCCGGGTGCCCGCGGCGCGCGAGCTCGGCGTGGAGGCGGTCGATGAGCGTGCGGAAGCCGCCGAAGAGCAGGAAGGGCAGCTCGTAACCGGGTGCGTCCGTCATCGCCCCTTGCCTTTTTCGACAACCAGGTTTACTGTTTCGACAACCACGTTGTCGATACTACGTCTGGAGACGTCTTGTTCCCCGATCACACCCCGGAGTCTGCACCCCTGGCCGCCCGCCCGGCGATGGCGGCCACCGCGAAGAAGTTCGGCCGCGTCCCGGCCGCCGTCGCGCGCCTGGCGACGTCCCCCGAACTGCTGAACGGGTTTCTGAAGCTCAACGCGATCTTCGAGTCCACGACGTTGCCGGCGCTGGACCGCGAAGTGCTCGTCATGACCGTGGCCGCGCGGAACGGATGTCACCTGTGCGTGGCGATGCACACGGCTTCCCTGCACGGCCTTTCGGCGGCGCCGGAACTGGTGGCGGCACTGCGTGCGCAGTCGTCGTTGCCTTCGCCGCGGCTGGAGGCGTTGCGGCGGTTCGTGCTGACGGTCATGGACACGACGGGCGACGTCCCGGCTGCCGAGCTCGCCGCCTTCACCGGCGCCGGATACACGGCGCAGAACGCCCTGGAAGTGGTGCTGGGCATCGGGACGTACACGCTGTCGACGTTCGCGAACCGCCTGACCGGCGCACCGCTGGACGAGGCTTTCGCGGGCCACGCCTGGCACGCGGCCTGATCAGCCGGGGCCTCGGCGAGCGGATTCTTTCCTCGACCGGAAACCCTTGTGCGGCAACGGGAAGCCCGTTTTTGTCGGTGCCCGCCGGTAGAATTCGAGGTGTTCGGTCGGGGGTTGATCCGAGGTCCGAGGAGGACGTTTGCGCATCAGGGGGAAGTACATCGCCGTGGCGGTGCTCGCGGGAGCGGTGCTGGCCGGGGCACCGGCCACGGCCGCGGCGGCGGAGGGCTGTCAGTGGACGGCGGCCACGTTGCCCGTGCCCGACGGGTACCGGCTGAACAGCATGGGCGCGGGCGACGGGGCGGGGGCGGTCGCCGGCACCCTGCAGCCGCAGTCGCCCGGCGAACCGCTCGTGGGCGTCGTGTGGCAGGGGGACGGCGTTCGGCTGCTCGGCGCGGCGTTCGGGCTGGACACCGAACTGAACGACGTGAACGCCTCCGGCGTCGCGGTCGGGTCGTACCGCGAACGGCGGCCCGGGGCGGAGTTCCCGGTGAACCACGCCGTCCGCCACACCGGCGGCCACTTCGAGCGGCTGCCCGACCCGCCGGGGTACACGAACACCAAGGCGCTGGCGATCAACGCCCGTGGCGACATCCTGGGCGCCGTCGGCGAAACCGAGGCCAACGGGGTGAACAACACGGTCGTGTGGCCGGCGGACGCGCCGGGGACGGTGGAGGTGCTCGACCCGTCGCCGGCCTGGCAGGTCCAGGGCGGCATCAACGACGACGGCACGGTCGCGGCGGCGGTCCTCGACTGGTCCACCGGCGGTCACCTCGCGGGCTACGTGCTGCCGTGGGGCGGATCGGCGGTCCGCATGGCCTCGCCGGTCGCGTCCGGCGACGTCATTCCCGCGGCCGTCACCACACGGCGGATCGCCGGAACCGCGGGCCACGACGGAGCGTTCCTCTGGCACCTCGACGGCTCGGTCGACCGCGCGTTGCCGGAGCTGCGCACGGTGGCGGCGATGAACACCGCGGGCGCGATCGTGGGGGAAGCGGGCGACGGGTCGACGCTGTTCCTGCCGCCCGACGGCGGCCCGGCGCAGACCGTCGCACCGGCCGGCCAGAACAGCCGGGTGCGTGAAGTGGCCGAGAACGGCGACGTGTTCGGTTCGGCGACGGTGTACTCGCCGGACCCCGCCACCGCGGCGGTGCGCTGGCGCTGCGGCTGATCCCCGGTCCGGCCGTCCCGGCACGTTCGCCGGGACGGCCGGCACCTCCGGCGGAATTTTCTTCCGCGCCCGTGTCCGGTCGCGGCGCGCGGCTCCGACCCCTGGGTGTTCAACCACCTGGAAGGAGTCGACATGGACAAGCCGGCCGGACGGCGGGAGTGGCTGGGGCTGACGGTGCTCGTGCTGCCCACCCTGCTCGTCGCGATGGACATGACCTCGCTGTTCCTCGCGCTGCCGCAACTGAGCGCCGACCTCGGGGCGAGCGCCACCGAGCAGCTGTGGATCACCGACAGCTACGGCTTCGTCGTCGCCGGTTTCGTGATCACGATGGGCACCCTGGGCGACCGGATCGGGCGACGCCGGCTGCTGTTCTTCGGCGGCGGCGCCTTCGCGGTCACGTCGGTGGTCGCGGCGTTCTCGACGAGCCCGGCGATGCTCATCGCGGCCCGCGGCGCGCTCGGCATCGCGGGGGCGACGCTGATGCCGTCGACGCTCGCCCTGATCACGAACATGTTCCGCGACGAGAAGCAGCGAGGGAAGGCGATCTCGATCTGGGCGACGTGCCAGTTCGCGGGCGGCGCGGCCGGCCCGGTGCTGGCCGGGTTCCTGCTGCAGCACTTCACGTGGGGCGCGGTCTTCCTGGTCGCGGTGCCGGCCATGGGCGTGCTGCTCGTCGCGGGCCCGCTCTTGCTCCCGGAGTTCCGCGCGCCGGTGTCGGGGCGGCTCGACTTCGCCGGGGTCGGGCTGTCGCTGGCGGCTGTGCTGCTGATCGTGTTCGGGCTCAAGCAGCTGGCGGCCGGCGAGCTGGCGGTGCCTCTTGCCGCGATCGCCGCCGGGGGCGCGCTCGGTGCCGTCTTCGTCCGCCGCCAGCTGACGACGTCGTCGCCGCTGCTGGACCTGCGGCTGTTCCGGAACCGGCCGTTCACCGCGGTACTGGTCGCGCTGGTGGTGGCCGGGGTCGCGATGGCCGGCGTGGGGCTGCTGGTGACGCAGTACCTGCAGAGTGTCCTGGGTTACTCGCCGCTGGCGTCGGCGGTGCTGTTCGCGCCGATGGGGCTGGGCGTCGCGGCGGGCACGATGACGGCGCCGTCCCTGACCCGCCGGATGACCCCGGCCACGGCCATCACGGGCGGCTTGGTGCTCTCGGCAGCGGGCGGCGTCCTGCTGGCCTTCACCGGCGGTCTGGCGCTGACGATGCTGGGGATCGCGGTGCTGACGCTGGGCACAGGCCCGCTGTTCGCGCTGGGGATCGGCTTGGTGATGGGCTCGGTCCCACCGGAGCGAGCGGGCTCGGCGGCCTCGATGGCGGACACGGGCAACTACCTGGGCGGCTCACTGGGCCTGGCCTTGATCGGCCTGACGGCGACGGCGGTGTACCACGCTGTGTTGCCGGGCGGGACGACGCTCGCGGTGGATGTGACGCGCGCGGAGGTTGCGGGGCAGGCTCGGGAGGCGTTCACGACGGCGGTGAACGTGACGGGGGTGATCGCGGCGGTGCTGTTCGCGGGGCTGGCGCTGCTGGTCCGGACGATGAGCCGCACGGAGACGGCCGCCCCGGAACGAGCGTTGGCCTGACCCTGGTGACCGGGTTCCAGGGCTACAATTCCGGGCCTCCGGAGTGAGGGAGGCGCGGTGCGCGCCGAAACCGTGGTGGCGATCTGCGCCCTGGTCATCGCCGTCGCCTCGCTCGCGGTGACCGTCCAGCAAGCTCGGGCGACGCGGCTGCACTACCGGCACTCGGTGCGGCCGCTGCTCCAGCTCCGCCTCGAACTCCACCCGGGCACGACGGCCGGGCTGCGGCTGGTGAACGCCGGCCTCGGCCCGGCGGTGCTCACCGGCACCGGCTTCACCCTCGACGGCAGGCGCCTCGGCGCGTTCGACGAGACGAACGTGAACGAGGTCAGGGACACCCTCGCCGTTCGGCCCTCCGCCACGACCCTCGGCGGTCCGGGGATCTTCGCCAAGGACTACGACCGGTATCTGCTCAGCGTCGCCACGTACGACCCGGACGAGCACCGCGAGTTCGCCGACCTGCTGCGCACCCGCCTCGAACTGCGGATCCACTACGAATCCCTGTACGGCGGCGAGCGGTTCACGGCGCAATGGCCACCGGCCCGGGACCCCGGCTAGTACGGGACGGTCGACCGTCGGGTGGGCGCAGCAGGGTTCGAACCTGCGACCGCTCGGGTGTAAGCCGAGTGCTCTTCCGCTGAGCTATGCGCCCCTCGGACGGCGGCCCGGCAATGCCGAGCCGCCGTCCGGAAAACTCAAGCCAGTTCGGCCACGGCCTTCTTCCAGCCCTGCTGGTCGCGCGCCTCGCCCGGCGCGTTGACCTCGGCGAACCTGACCACACCGGCGGTGTCGATCAGGAACGTGCCGCGGACCGCCAGGCCCGCCTGCTCGTTGAACACGCCGTACGCGCGCGCCACCTCGCCGTGGGGCCAGAAGTCGGACAGCAGCGGGAACTGGTAGCCCTCCTTCTCGGCCCACGCCTTCAGCGAAAACGGCGTGTCGACCGAGACGCCCAGGACCTGGACGCCCTTGTTGTCGTAGTCGGCGAACTCGTCCCGGAGCTGGCACAGCTCGCCGGTGCAGATGCCGCTGAACGCGAACGGGTAGAAGACCACCAGCACCGGCTTGTCGCCCCGGAAGGACGACAGCTGGACCGGCTGCTTGTTGTAGTCGTTGAGCGTGAAGTCAGGGGCCTCAGAACCGACCTCGACGGTCATACCGCGTTTCCTCTCCCGTACGGACACGTGCCTGCGACGACAACCCTATCGTGTCTGCCGGGCGAGACCTGTTCAGCGCTGCTTCGACTTCGACTTCGGAGAGACCAGGCGCGTCCCGATCCAGTTCGCGCCCACACTCATGTTGGCGGTCTGGGCCAGGCCCACGGCAGGGACCGCTTCGGCGATCTCACTCGGCTCGACGTGCCCGGGCTGTCCCGTCTTCGGGGTCAACACCCAGATGACGCCCGTCTCCTCCAGGGGGCCCCTGGCATCGATGAGCGCATCGCCCAGGTCACCGTCGTCTTCGCGCCACCACAGCAGCACCACGTCGATGACCTCGTCGGCGTCCTCGTCGAGGATTTCCCCGCCGATCTGCTCCTCGATCGCCGCGCGGACGTCGTCGTCGACGTCCTCGTCCCAGCCGATCTCCTGGACCACCATCTCGGGCTTGATGCCGAGCCTCTCGGCGACGCTGCTCTGATCAGCGTCTCCCGCGGCGACCACTGCTTTCACTCCTCCAACTACGACGGAGCGTGGCGACCGACCCCCTCTGCGAGGGTACGGCTGCGCCACACTCGGCGACCCGGTTGCCGATAGCGAACACTGGTAGGGCTCCGCGCGCAACCGTCCACACCGGATCTTTGACAACTCGTGTCGCAGGATACGGCCCGCCACCGTGCTTCCGCGACGTCGTTTCGGGTAGCTCCCGAGACCGGTCTGCCACCCCTTCGGGGGCCGTCCCCTAGGGTGGGGAGGAAGAAAACGCGCGCGCGATACACCGCGTGCGGGGAGTGGCTCGACCGGGTCGGCTGATGTTACCGCTGAGTAGCGGTGCGGAAGCCGGGACGGAAGACGACGATGGAGAGTCGTACACCCCCGAGTACGAGCACCACCGGCTGCAACTTTTCGCAAGGAGACCCCTTGGCCCCGCAGAACGACGGCGCCTCCGGCAAGGAGACCCCGGCACGCGTACGCGTAATCCGTGACGGATTGGCTGCGCACCTGCCCGACATCGACCCGGAGGAGACCGCCGAGTGGCTGGACTCGTTCGACGAGGCGCTGGCCAGGGGAGGTCAGCAGCGGGCCCGGTACCTGATGCTGCGCATCCTGGAGCGCGCCCGCGAACGCAACGTGGGCGTCCCGGCGCTGACCTCGACGGACTACGTCAACACGATCCCCACCGAGAACGAACCGTGGTTCCCCGGTGACGAGGAGATCGAGCGCCGCTACCGCGCCTACATCCGCTGGAACGCGGCGATCATGGTGCACCGGGCGCAGCGTCCGGGCGTCGGCGTCGGCGGCCACATCTCGACCTACGCGTCCTCGGCCGCGCTCTACGAAGTCGGGTTCAACCACTTCTTCCGCGGCAAGGACCACTCGGGTGGCGGCGACCAGATCTACATCCAGGGCCATGCCTCCCCCGGCGTCTACGCCCGCGCGTTCCTCGAGGGCCGGCTGACCGAGCAGCAGCTCGACGGCTTCCGCCAGGAGTACTCGCACGCCGGCGAGGGCGGCGGCCTGCCGTCGTACCCGCACCCGCGGCTGATGCCGGAGTTCTGGGAGAACCCGACGGTGTCGATGGGCCTCGGCCCGATGAACGCGATCTACCAGGCGCGGTTCAACCGCTACCTGCGCGACCGCGGCATCAAGGACACGAACGACCAGCACGTCTGGGCGTTCCTCGGCGACGGCGAGATGGACGAGGCGGAGTCGCGCGGCCTGATCCACATCGCGGCCGGCGAGGGCCTCGACAACCTGACGTTCGTGATCAACTGCAACCTGCAGCGGCTCGACGGCCCGGTGCGCGGCAACGGCAAGATCATCCAGGAGCTGGAGTCGTACTTCCGCGGCGCCGGCTGGAACGTCATCAAGGTCATCTGGGGCCGCGAGTGGGACTCGCTGCTGCACGCCGACCGCGACGGCGCCCTGGTCAACCTGATGAACGTGACGCCGGACGGCGACTACCAGACGTACAAGGCCAACGACGGCGCCTTCGTCCGGGAGCACTTCTTCGGCCGCGACCCGCGGACGAAGGACCTGGTCAAGGACCTCTCCGACGCCGACATCTGGAACCTCAAGCGCGGCGGCCACGACTACCGCAAGGTGTACGCGGCGTACAAGTCGGCGCTGGAGCACCACGGCCAGCCGACGGTGATCCTGGCCCACACCATCAAGGGCTACGGCCTGGGCCCGGCGTTCGAGGGCCGCAACGCCACGCACCAGATGAAGAAGCTCACCCTCGACGACCTGAAGCTGTTCCGCGACTCGCAGCGGATCCCGATCAGCGACGAGGAGCTCGAGCGCGACCCGAAGCTGCCGCCGTACTACCACCCGGGCGCGAACTCGCCCGAGATCGAGTACATGGTCGGCCGCCGCAAGACCCTCGGCGGGTTCCTGCCGGAGCGGCGCCCGAAGGCCGCGAAGGCGCTCGTGCTGCCCGGCGACAAGGTCTACGAAGGCGTCCGGAAGGGCTCCGGCAAGCAGGAGGTCGCCACGACGATGGCGTTCGTCCGGCTGGTCCGCGAGCTGGCGAAGGACTCCGAGATCGGCAAGCGCGTCGTCCCGATCATCCCGGACGAGGCCCGCACCTTCGGCCTCGACTCGATGTTCCCGACGGCCAAGATCTACAACCCGCACGGCCAGACGTACACGTCGGTCGACGCGAGCCTGATGCTGGCCTACAAGGAGTCCGAGAAGGGCCAGCTGCTGCACGAGGGCATCAACGAGGCGGGCTCGACCGCGTCGTTCACCGCTGTCGGCACGTCGTACGCGACGCACGGCGAGCCGATGATCCCGATCTACATCTTCTACTCGATGTTCGGGTTCCAGCGGACCGGTGACGGCCTGTACGCCGCCGCCGACCAGATGGCCCGCGGGTTCGTCATCGGCGCCACCGCCGGCCGCACCACGCTGACCGGCGAGGGCCTGCAGCACGCCGACGGGCACTCGCTGCTGCTGGCGGCGACCAACCCGGCGGCCGTGGCGTACGACCCGGCGTGGTCGTTCGAGATCGCGCACATCGTCAAGGACGGCCTCCGCCGGATGTACGGCGAGACCGGCCCGGACGGCAACGGCGAGAACGTCTTCTACTACATGACGATCTACAACGAGCCGTACCAGCAGCCCGCCGAGCCGGAGAACCTCGACGTCGACGGCCTGCTCAAGGGCCTGTACAAGTACGCGGACGCGCCTTCGGGCGACGGTCCGGAGGTGCAGATCCTCGTCTCGGGCGTCACGATGCCGGACGCGCTCAAGGCGCAGAAGATGCTCGCCGAGGAGTGGGGCGTGCGGGCCGCGGTGTGGTCGGCGACGTCGTGGACCGAGCTGCGGCGCGAGGCCGTCGAGATCGACCACGACAACCTGCTCTACCCGGGCAGCGAGCCGCGCGTGCCGTACGTGACCGAGAAGCTGCTCGGCTCGAGCGGCCCGGTCGTGGCGGTGTCGGACTGGATGCGCGCGGTGCCGGACCTGATCCGCCCGTACGTGCCGACCGACATGCTGACGCTGGGCACCGACGGGTTCGGGTTCTCCGACACCCGGCCGGCGGCGCGGCGGAAGTTCCTGGTCGACGCCGAGTCGATCACCGTCGGGGCGCTGTCGATCCTGGCCAAGCGCGGCGAGGTCGAGCAGGCGAAGGTCCTCGAAGCGGCCACGAAGTACCGGCTCGACGACATCGCGGCCGCCGGGCCGCAGACGTCGGATTCCGGTAGCGCGTGACCTGGTGCTAGAAAGGGACCCGGCAGACATCGGATGTCTGCCGGGTCCCGTTCGCCGTGCAGGCTGTTGAGGGAGTTGATGAAGGTGACGAAGCGCCGACTGCCCAAGCCGGACGAGCTGAAGCAGCTCCTGCGGCCCAAGCCGATCGTGCTCAACCCGACCGACCGGCGCCTCGGCAACGCCCACACCATCGCCGACCTGCGGATGATCGCGCGCAAGCGGACCCCGCGGGCGGCCTTCGACTACACCGACGGCGCGGCCGAACTCGAAGACAGCCTGCTGCGCGCCCGCCAGGCCTACCGGCGGATCGAGTTCCACCCCAACGTCCTGCGCGGGGTGTCCGATGTGGACACCACGCGGGAGATCCTCGGGAAGACGTCGGCGCTGCCGTTCGCCTTCGCCCCCACCGGGTTCACGCGGATGATGAACCACGAGGGCGAGGCCGCCGTCGGCCGCGTGGCGCAGCGCAACGGCATCCCGATGGGCCTTTCGACGATGGCGACGACGTCGATCGAGGACCTCGCCGCGGCGGCTCCCGAAGCCCGCAAGTGGTTCCAGCTCTACGTCTGGCGCGACCACGGCGCGGGCGAAGATCTGATGAATCGCGCCTGGGCGGCGGGCTACGACACGCTGATGCTGACCGTGGACACCCCGGTCGGCGGCGCGCGCCTGCGCGACGTCCGCAACGGCCTGACCATCCCGCCGGCCCTGACGCTCAAGACGTTCCTCGACGGCGCGACGCACCCGGCGTGGTGGTTCAACCTGCTCACCACCGAACCGCTGCACTTCGCCTCGCTCAACCACTTCGGCGGCACGGTGGCCGAGCTGCTGAACCAGCTGTTCGACCCCACGCTGAACTTCGACGACCTGGACTGGGTCCGCCGGACCTGGCCGGGGAAGCTCGTCGTGAAGGGCGTGCAGAACGTCGACGACGCCCGCGACGTCGTCAAGCACGGCGCTGACGCGGTGCTGATCTCCAACCACGGCGGCCGCCAGCTCGACCGCGCCCCGACGCCCCTGGAGCTGCTGCCGGCGGTGCTGGACGAGCTCCAGGGCGGCGCCGAGGTGTGGATCGACACGGGCATCCTGTCGGGCGGCGACATCGTGGCGGCGATCGCCCGCGGCGCGGACGCGGTGCTGGTCGGCCGCGCGTTCCTGTACGGCCTGATGGCCGGCGGCGAGCGTGGCGTGCAGCGGTGCGTCGACATCCTGCGCACCGAGATGGTCCGCACGATGCAGCTGCTGGGCGTCCGGACCCTGAAGGACCTGACGCCCTCGCACGCCACCCTGCGTTAGACCTGCGCCTGGCCGCCGTCGACGAAGAACTCGACGCCGTTGACGAAGCTCGCCTCGTCGGTGGCCAGGAACAGCGCCGCCGCGGCGATCTCGCTCGGGTCGCCCAGGCGGCCCAGCGGGACGGCCGTCGCCATCTGCTCGACCATCGCCTGCTGCGCGTCCGGCTCAGCGAGGCCGAGGAGACCCGGGGTGAGCGTCGGTCCCGGGCTGAGCACGTTCACGCGGATCCCCTTGCCCTGCAGGTCGAGGGCCCACGTGCGGGCGAAGTTGCGGACGGCGGCCTTCGTCGCGGCGTAGACGCTCATGCCCGGCGCCACGCGCGTCGACGTCGTCGAGCCGGTGACGATGATCGATGCCTTGTCGTTCAGCAGCGGCAAGGCTTTCTGCACGGTGAAGACGACGCCCTTGACGTTCGTGCCGAAGGTGGCGTCGAACTGCTCCTCGGTGATCTCGCCCAGCGGCTGGGTCACGCCGCCGCCGGAGTTGGCCACGACGACGTCCAGCCCGCGGCCGCGCTCGGCGATCGCGCGATAGACCTCGTCGAGGTCGGCGAGGTTCGACGAGTCGGCGCGAATGGCCTGGACACTGCCACCGATCTCGGCGACGGCGTCGTCGAGGACCTCCTTGCGGCGTCCCGTGATCACCACGTGCGCGCCTTCCGCGGCGAACCGCTTCGCGATCCCCAGGCCGATGCCGGTTCCGCCGCCGGTCACCAGCGCGGTCTTGTTCTGCAGGTTCACGATGCCTCCCGAGTTCTTGACTGTCTCGTCCAGAACGTACGCCGTTCTGGACGAGACAGTCAAGAATGCCTATCCTGGGCGCATGGCCAGACCCCGCAGCTTCGACGAGCACGCGGTCCTGCGCACGGCCCGGGACCAGTTCTGGTCGACGGGCTACGCGGGCACGAAGATCGATGACATCGCCGCGGCGACCGGCCTCGGCAAGGGCAGCCTCTACGGCGCCTTCGGGGACAAGCACGCGCTGTTCGTGCGCGTCTTCGACGACTACTGCACTGAGGCCACCGAAGGGACCCGGCGCCTGCTCGAAGGCCCCGACGAGACCGCCTACCAGCGGCTGCGCGACCACGTCATCGCGATCGCCGAGGACACCGCGGCCGACACCGACCGGCGCGGGTGCCTGATCGCGAAGAGCACGGCCGAGTGCGCGCAACACGACGAAGCGATCGCCGCGCGCTCCCACCGGGCGTTCCGCGACCTGCACGACCAGCTGACCGGCTGCATCGCGGCGGCCCAGCGCGCGGGCGACCTCGCCGCGGGCCACGACCCGGCCCGGCTGGCGAGCCTGCTGCTGGCGGTCAACCGCGGCATCGAAGCACTGGGCAAGGGCGGCTCGAGCCCGGCGGAGCTGCACGCGATCGCCGAGACGGCCCTCTCGGTCCTGCCGAAGCCGTAACTCGCGTGATCAGGCCCGTATCTCGCGTGATTGGGGCCGGAACTCGCGAGTTCCGGCCCCCATCACGCGAGTCCCGTCCCCAGTCACGCGAGTTCCGGGTTGCCGACTAACTCATTGGGCCAACCGGTCTCAACTTCTTGACGGACCGACCGGTTTGTGACGAAGATCTCGGGCACTCGCCGAAAGGCCGTTTTCGCATCGTGGAAAACGGAGGTCGCCCGTGTTCGTGCAAGACGTGACTCCCCTCGGTTCGCTGGGCCTGTCGGCGCTCGTCGCCGTGCTGCCCCTCGCCACCGTCCTCGTGCTCCTCGGCGCCGTCCGGATGAGAGCCCACCACGCCGCCCTGATCGGGTTGCTCGTCGCGCTCGTCGTCGGGATCGCCGCCTACGGCATGCCGATCGTCCAAGCCGTCTCGGGCGCGCTGCAGGGCGCCGCGTTCGGGCTGTGGCCGATCATGTGGATCGTCGTCAACGCGCTGTGGATCTACCGGCTCACCGTGCGGACCGGGCACTTCGACGTCCTGCGCCGCTCGTTCGGCCGGATCTCCGACGACCCGCGGATCCAGGCGCTGATCATCGCTTTCTGCTTCGGCGCGCTCATGGAGGCCCTCGCCGGCTTCGGCGCACCGGTCGCGATCAGCGCGGTGATGCTGGTCGCCGTCGGCTTCCACCCGGTGAAGGCCGCGGTCGTCGCCCTGGTCGCGAACACCGCGCCGGTCGCGTTCGGCGCGATGGGCACCCCCGTCGTCACGCTGGCCCAGGTCACCGGCCTGCCGCTGCAGCAGGTCTCCTCGATCGTCGGCCGCCAGACGCCGTTGCTGGCCCTGGTCGTGCCGCTGCTGCTGGTGATCATCGTCGACGGCAAGCGCGGGCTGAAGGACACCTGGCTGCCCGCGCTGGTCTGCGGGGTCGCGTTCGGGCTCGTGCAGTTCCTCGCCTCGAACTACGTGTCGCCGCAGCTGGCCGACATCGGCGCCGCCCTCGCCGGTGCCGCCGCGCTGGTCGCGCTGCCGCAGACCCGCCGTCCGGTGCCCGAAGCCGTCCGGATCAGCATGGGCGGCGGTGGGACGGCGACCGAGGAAGCGCCGCCCGAGGACTCGCGCAACGACGTCGTCAAGGCCTACCTGCCGTACGCGCTGATCATCGTGATCTTCTCCCTGGCCGTGCTGCCGCCGATCAAGAAGCTGCTGGACAAGGCGACCTGGAAGTTCCACTGGCCCGGGCTGAACGTCATCGGCCCGAACGGGAAACCGGTGTCGGGCAACACGTTCTCGCTGCCGTTCCTCAACACCGGCGGCACGCTCGTGCTGCTGGCCGGCATCATCACGGCCGGGATCCTCGCCGTCTCCGCAAGCGGCGCCGTGCAGGAATGGCTGGCCACGCTCAAGGAACTGCGGTTCGCGATCCTCACCGTCTGCGGGGTGCTCGCGCTGGCCTACGTGATGAACCTGTCCGGCCAGACCACGACGATCGGCACGTTCATCGCGGCCGCCGGCGCCGGCCTGGCGTTCCTGTCCCCGGTGCTGGGCTGGTTCGGCGTCGCCGTCTCGGGCTCGGACACCTCGGCGAACGCGCTGTTCGGCGCGCTGCAGGTGACCGCGGCGAACAAGACGGGCCTGGCCGCCGACCTCCTGGCCGCGGCCAACAGCTCCGGCGGCGTCCTCGGCAAGATGGTCTCCCCGCAGAACCTCACGATCGCCTGCGTGGCGGCGAACCTGCCCGGCGAAGAGGGCAAGCTGCTGCGGAAGGTGCTGCCGTGGAGCCTGGGGCTGCTGCTGGTGATGTGCCTGATCGTGCTCGGGCAGAGCACCGCCGTGCTCAGCTGGATGCTGCCATGACCCGACGCTCGGCGACGCGGCGCGCGGAGCGGTTCCAGCTCCACCAGCCGTGCACGACCAGCCCGGCGAAGACGATGTAGATCGCGGCCGAGAAGTACAGCCCGGACGAGATCTGCAGCGGCACGCCGATCGCGTCGACGACCAGCCAGACCAGCCAGAACTCGACGAGCCCGGCACCCTGCGCCCCGAAGGCGACGAGTGTGCCGACGAAGATGGCGGCGTCCGGCCAGGGCGCCCAGGACGCGTTCAGCGCGTCGAGGACCAGGGCCATCACGGTCGTGCCCACGACGAACGCGCCGAGCATGGCGAGCCGCTCGGCGAGCCGGCCCTGCCGGACGACGACGCCGAACACCGGGTCCTGGCGGCGGGTCCAGGCCCACCAGCCGTAGACGGAGATGGCGAGGATGGCGACCTGGCGGGCGGCGAGCCCGCCCAGGTGCGCGGAGGCGTAGACGGCGAAGAGCAACACGGTCGCGCCAACCTGCACGGGCCACGTCCACAGGGTGCGACGCTGCGCGAGGAACACGACGGCGAGCGCGAACACCTGCCCGGCGAGCTCCGCGATCGAGATCCACTGACCGAGCACCGTGATTCCGTGGTGCAGCAGGAAATCCACCTGACGCCCCTTTCGTCCTACCGCATCAAACATGCTCCGGCGGGGGTGAATTCCCTAGAGACTGTGAGCCGCGGAACATCCCACCTCGTGGACGCCGTCGCCGACGCGGATCGTGCCGCCGCGCACGACGCGGGTCTGCACGCCGAAGGTCAGGCCGTTGGTGTCGGAGATGGTCTTGAGCAGCCCGGGCGCGGCCTGCAGCCCTTCGCCCGGCAGGCCGACCATCACGCAGCGGACGGCCTTGCGGAGGATCTCCAGCTCGACCTCGCCGATCCGGACCCGCTTCCCCACCCAGGCCTCTTCGGCGAGCTCCGGCGCCGGGCCGGTGTCGAGCAGGAGGTTGGCCCGGAACCGCCGCTCGTCGAGCGCGACGCCGGGCGCGCGCTCGGCCAGCCAGGCCAGCGACGACGTCGTGACCAGGTGGACGGCCGCTTCGTCGTGGTGCGGGACCTCCGCTTCCTTCGCCAGCTCGACACCGGGGAAGCCCAGTTCGGCCGCGATTTCGGCGTGCACCTGCGCGGCGTCACCGCGGAAGACGCGCCCGTCCGGGAAGGTCACCACCGGGACATCGCCGTCGTACCGCGCGGCGAACGCGTGCAGACCGGGCATGCGCCGGAACCGGCGGGAGTTCTTGCCGCTGCCGAACTTGCCGGCGGGATCCCGGACGGCGTAGAGACGGTCGCCGTCGAGGCCGCGCTCGCCGAGCGTCGCCTCGGTCAGCTGCTCGCCGGCCATCGACTTCACCGGATAGCGCCAGACCGCCGCCACGACCCCCATCGCCCCAGCGTATCGGCCGCCCGGACGTCTTGAATGAGTCATTCAGGACTCCGGAGGTCCTGAATGACTCATTCAAGACACGGGCCGGGACACGGGACGGGCCCGGCGGCTTCCCCGTCCGCCGGGCCCGTCCCGTACCTATCGTGCTCAGCCCTGCGCGCGCGGCATGCCCGCCGGCGGCGTCGGGGTGTTGTCGGCGCCGACCGTCGCGCGCGGCGGCGCGCTCGTGCCCATCTCGCCGGTCCGCTGCGCCGGCGTCTCCGCCATCTGCTGCTGCATGTTCGCGATCCAGCCGCGCCAGCGGTCCTGCGCCGGCTTGATCAGGCCGCCGCCGAAGCCGACGACGATGACGCCGCCGATCGTCGCCAGCACCGCGATCAGCACCGGGCCGGTGATCGTCGTCGCGATGTTCACCTGGCCGAGCGCGGCGATGATGCCGAACGCCATGATCAGCCAGTAGGCGCCGGTGGCCAGGTAGCGGCCGGCCGGGCGGCCCGACATCGCCGACGTGACGACGTCACGCACGACCTTCGCGATGGCCGCGGCGACCACGACCAGCACCAGCGCGACCACGATCCGCGGCAGGAACGCGATGATGTCGTTGAGCAGCTGGCTCACCGGGTTGGTCGGCCCGAACACGCCGAACGCCAGCTGCAGCGCGATCAGCAGGATGAAGTAGTAGACCAGTTTCACGAGGATTCCGGTCGCGTCGATCTTCTGCTGGCCGATGCTGCCGGAAAGCCCGGTCTTCTCGATCAGCTTGCCGAACCCGACCTTTCCGAGGACGAGACTCAGCCCTTTCGCGACGGCCTTCGCGATCAGCCAGCCGATCAGCAGGATGATCAGGAATCCGACGAGTTTCGGGACGAACGTGGCGACCAGGTTCCACGCCTGCCCGAGCCCGTCCTTCAGTTGCTGGCCCATACCGACTCCCTCTTGGTGTTTCGCACCGAATCGCGCCGCGATTCGGGTGGTGCGCGCTGTTGTGCACCGGATCGTTGATCAGGTACCCAGCGGCGGCAACTCGTGCGCCCCACGATCGAGTGAGACGACTGGCGCGGAAAGATCACTGGTGGCCATACTGGTTCTACCGGTGGGGACCGGGGAGACGAGGCCGTCCGGCGCAGCGTAAACCGCAAGCGCCGGGCGGCCTCGAGCATTTGGGGGAATGCGCTGTTCCATCCACAAAAAGAACCGGCCCCCGGACACCTGAGGCGTCCGAGGGCCGGGGTGAAGAACCGGTGAACTTCAGGCAGCGCGCAAGGCGTCGCGGAGTTTCACCTTCGCCCCGGTGCGCATGACCGCATTCCGGTAGATCCGCGCGGCCAGCCAGATCAGCCCCGGAATCATCAGCACCACCAGCACCACCGACAACGCGGCTTCCCACACCGGGACCCCGCCCATCGCCAGCCGGATCGGCATCAGCGTCGGCGAGAACACCGGAATCACGGAAAGCACCTCGACGAACGTGCTGCCCGGGTTCGACGGCAGCACCGAAATGCCGATCACGTACCCGGCGATCACGAACATCAGCGCCGGCATCGTCGCGCCGCCGACGTCCTCCTGGCGCGACACCAGCGCGCCCAGCGCGGCGAACACGATCGAGTACATGAAGAACCCGAGCAGGTACCAGACGATCAGCCAGACGACGGTGCCGATCGCCGACGAAAGCGAGAGATCCGGGAGCGCTCCGGTCGCGGCGACGGTGACGAGACCACCGACGCCGATGACCACCATCTGGATCAGTCCCACGACGCCGATGCCGAGCACCTTGCCCGCCATCAGCTGCCACGGCTTGATCGTCGACAGCAGCAGCTCGACGACCCGTGACGTCTTCTCCTCGACGACGCCCTGCGCGACGGTCTGGCCGTTGATCATCAGCGACAGGTAGATCAGGATGCCGGCGGCGATGCCGAGCCCCAGCTGCGCGCCGTTGTAGTCGTACGGCTGCTCCAGCGGCGCGTCCTCGATGAACTTCGCGGAGGCGATCGCAGCCTTGAACCGCGCCGGGTCGCCGCCGAGCGCCGTGATCTGCTGGTCGATCGCGACCTGCTGGGACAGCAGCTGCAGGACGTTGGCCAGCTTGCCGTCGAGGTCCTTCTTGACCTGGACGTGCACGGTCTTGCCGTCGCCGGTGAGCAGCGCGTCGATCGAGCCGTCCTCCAGCTTGGCGCGGCCGGCGGCCTCGTCGGCGACCTGGGTGACGTCGATCTTCTCGCCGACCGTCTGCCCGCCGGCTTGCAGCGGCGCCGAGAGCGGGGCGGTCGCCGAGGTGTAGCCGACGGTCGAGTCGGCGCCGCTGCCGCCCGAGATCAGCTTCAGCAGCACGATGCCGATCACGATCAGCAGCAGCATGACGACGGTGGCGACGCGGAACGCCTTCGACTTGACGCGGGTGGAGATCTCGCGGGAGGCGACCAGCCCCACCGCCGCGACCGGGCTCATCCGGACGTCCTGGACCGGGGTACTCACGCGGGGACCTCCTCGGTCACGACGGAACGGAACAGCTCGGTCAGGGACGGTTGCTCACGCGCGAACTCGTGCACCCGCCCGGTGGCCAGCGCCGCCTTGAGGACGGCCTGGTCGTCGGCGCCCTCGCCCAGCTCGAGCTCGGTCACCGAGCCCGTCCGGCCGAGCACCTTCACCGCGGTCAGGCCGTCGGCCCAGCCGTCCGCGGCGTCCGGCACGTCGACGCGCAGGCGGACGGCACCGCCCGCGCGCAGTTCCTCCACGGTGCCCTTGGCGACCATCTGTCCACTCCGGACGATCCCGACCCGGTCGCAGAGCCGCTCCACCAGGTCGAGCTGGTGGCTGGAGAACACCACGGGAACGCCGTCGGCGGCCTTCTCCTTGAGCACCTGGCTCATCACGTCGACCGCGACCGGGTCGAGGCCGGAGAAAGGCTCGTCGAGCACCAGGATCCGCGGCTCGTGCACCAGCGCCGCGGCCAGCTGGACGCGCTGCTGGTTGCCGAGGCTGAGCTTCTGCACCTCGTCGTCACGGCGCCCGGCGACACCGAGCCGCTCGGTCCACTTGTCCGCCGACGCCCGCGCGTCGGCGGCCGGCATGCCGTGCAGCCGCGCGAGGTAGGTGAGCTGTTCGGCCACCTTCATCTTCGGATAGAGGCCGCGTTCCTCCGGCATGTACCCGATGTGCCGGCGCGTTTCGTGCGTCACCGGCTCGCCGTCGTAGCGGACTTCGCCGCCGTCGGCGGAAAGCACGCCGAGCGCGATCCGCATCGTCGTGGTCTTGCCGGCGCCGTTGCTGCCGACGAACCCGAAAAGCTCGCCCGGCCGGACGTCGAACGTCATTTCGTGCAAAGCGACCACGTCGCCGAAGCGTTTGGAGACCTTGTCGATCTCTAAACCGGTCATTCCGGTTCCCCCGTTCATCACTGGCTGCCCCCGTTCGCGATCCTAGGCAGTTCGTACACGCACCGCATAGCGCCGCGCGTTGCCGCCGGGGGCTACCAAAGTTGCGGGCACGTAGGATCGCGGACGCCATGGATGGAACCACCTCCCCGCGCCGGGTGCCGAAGCACCACGGACTTTCCGCGAAGACGCTTCGGCGGCTGGAGCACGCGTCCGGCAGCCTGGCGAGCGCGAGCATCGCGGTGATGGAGCGGCGGCTGACGTGGTTCCCCCGGCTGCCCGCCGACCAGCGCGCGAGCGTCCTGCTGATCACGCAGGCGGGCGCCGCGGGCTTCGTCGACTGGCTGCGGGACTCGAAGGAAGCCCTGCAGCTGACGACCGAGGCGTTCCGCGACGCGCCGGCCGAGCTGTCGCGGTGGGTCAGCCTGCGGCAGGCGGTCGGCATGGTGCGCCTGGCCATCGAGGTGTTCGAGGAGCAGCTGCCGGAGTTCGCCGCCAACGAGGCGGAGCGGGCGGCGCTGATCGAGGGAATCCTGCGCTACGGCAGGGAAATCGCTTTCGCGGCGGCGAACTCGTACGCGGCGGCGGCGGAGGCCCGCGGCGCGTGGGACGCCCGGCTGGAAGCGCTGGTCGTCGACGGGATCGTCCGTGGCGACGCGGAGGAGTCGGTGCTTTCGCGCGCGACGGCGCTGGGCTGGGAACCGTCGGCGGCCGCGACGGTGCTGGTGGGCAATCCGCCGTCGGAGGACCCGCCGACGGTGGTTTTCGAAGTCCGCAGCCGCGCGGCCCGCGTCGGCCGCCCGGTGCTGCTGTCGGTCCAGGGCTCCCGCCTGGTCGTCGTGGTCGGCGGCCCTACCGAGGGCGGCGTGAAGGAACGCGAGATCCTCGCCCGGATGTCGGTGGCGTTCGCCGAGGGCCCGGTGGTGGCGGGTCCGACGGTGCCGTCGCTGGCGGAGGCGCACCACAGCGCGACGGAGGCGTTGTCGGGGCTGCGGGCGGTGGTCGGCTGGCCGGGGGCACCGCGCCCGGTCCGCTCGGCGGACCTGCTGCCGGAGCGCGCGCTGTCGGGCGACGCGGAGGCGGAGCGCCTGCTGGTGGACACGATCGCGCGGCCGCTGGAGGAGGCGGGCCCGACGCTGCAGCGCACGGTGGAGGCCTACCTCGAGAGCGGCGGGGTGCTGGAGACGTGCGCGAAGACGCTGTTCGTCCACCCGAACACGGTCCGGTACCGGCTGCGCAAGGCGGCGGACCTGACCGGCCACCAGCCGACGGACCCGCGGGACGCACTGGTGCTGCGGATCGCCTTGACCGTGGGCCGGCTGGCGAGGGCCCGCGGCCTCTGGTGAACGGGCCGTCCGGCACCCTTCCCGAGACGGGCGTCACGTGATGGACTTAACAGCGAAAGGTGATTGAACCCGACAAGGCTTCCGGGTTACGCGCGAGCTTCTCCGGCGCGTCTTTGGAGGGTTCCGACAAAGACGCCGCACAGACACTGTGAGCGTCGGCATCACGCCGAAGCACCGCGAACGTGTTGTCTTAGAGGGTGACAGCAGCAGTTCTCGCTCCCGGTCAGGGGTCCCAGGCCCCCGGTATGTTCACGCCCTGGCTCGACCTCGACGGCGCCCGCGAGCGCGTCGCCTTCTGGTCCGAGCGCGCGGGCCTCGACCTGCTCCGCCTCGGCACCGAGGCGGACGCCGACGAGATCCAGGACACCGCCGTCGCGCAGCCGTTGATCGTCGCGCTGTCGCTGCTCACCTTCGAACACCTCCAGGCCACCGCGCCGGTCCCCGCGGACGCGCCCGTCGCCGGGCACTCCGTCGGCGAGCTCGCGGCCGCCGCGATCGCCGGGGTGCTCAAGCCCGAAGACGCCGTCGCTCTCGCCGCCGTCCGGGGCGCCGAGATGGCGAAGGCGTGCGCGCTGGAACCGACGTCGATGGCCGCGGTCATGCTCGGGGACCCCGAGCAGGTCGTCGCGTGGCTCGAAGGACAGGGCCTGACCGCGGCGAACCGCAACGGAGCGGGGCAGATCGTCGCCTCCGGTGCCGCCGAGGCCATCGCGAAGATCGTCGCCGAGCCCCTGGAAGGCACGAAGATCCGCGCCCTCAAGGTCGCCGGCGCGTTCCACACGCAGTACATGGCGCCCGCCGAGGAGGCGCTGCGCGCCCACGCCGCCGAGCTGACCCCGGCCGACCCGGTCCGCCCGCTGCTGTCCAATGCGGACGGCGCGGTCGTCACCAGCGGGGCCGAGTACCTGGACCGCCTGGTCGCCCAGGTCACCCGGTCCGTCCGCTGGGACCTGACGATGGACGGCCTGGTCTCCCTCGGCGTCACCCGCACCGTCGAACTCGCGCCCGCGGGCACGCTGACCGGCCTGGTCAAGCGGCAGCTCAAGGGCGTCGTGACCACTACCACCGCGCTGAAGACGCCGGCCGAGCTGGCGGCGCTGCGCCAGGAGGACGCCTCGTGACCGACCGACCCGCCCTGAGCCTCAACCCCGGCTCCCGCGGCAGCCGCGTGCTGGGCATCGGCAGCGCGCAGCCGGACAAGATCGTCACCAACGACGACCTGTCGCAGATCATGGACACCAACGACCAGTGGATCCGCGACCGCGTCGGGATCATCGAGCGCCGGTTCGCGGAGAAGGACGAGACGCTCACCGACTTCGCCGTCGCCGCCGGCACCGCCGCGCTGGCCGACGCGGGCGTCGACCCGTCCGAAGTGGACACGGTGATCCTGCCGAACTGCACCATGCCGACGCTGATCCCGAACGCCGCCGCCCAGGTGGCCGCGCGGATCGGCATCCCCAGCCCCGGCGCGTTCGACCTCAACGCCGCGTGCGCCGGGTTCTGCTACGGCCTCGGCGTCGCCTCCGACCTGATCCGGGCCGGCTCGGCGAAGAAGGTCCTCGTCATCGGCGCGGAGAAGCTCACCGACTCGGTCAACCCGGTCGACCGGGCGAACGCGATCATCTTCGCCGACGGCGC
This sequence comes from Amycolatopsis ponsaeliensis, assembly GCF_030182635.1. Taxonomy (NCBI): domain Bacteria; kingdom Bacillati; phylum Actinomycetota; class Actinomycetes; order Pseudonocardiales; family Pseudonocardiaceae; genus Amycolatopsis; species Amycolatopsis ponsaeliensis. Next base: position 103,109 of record NZ_JAPZLD010000028.1, on the reverse strand, counting down.
GGGTGCCGCGGTCGTCGGCGCGTCCGACGAGCCGCTGATCGGCCCCGTCTCCTGGGGCAGCGCCGGCGACCTCGTCGACCTGATCGGCATGACCGAGGACAAGTTCATCTACCAGGAGGGCCAGTCGGTCTTCCGGTGGGCCACGACCCAGATCGCGCCGATCGCCATGCGCGCGCTGGAGGTGGCCGGGCTCAAGCCGTCCGATGTGGACGTGCTGATCCCGCACCAGGCGAACCTGCGCATCGTCGAGGCGATCGCGAAGAAGCTGCGGGCCAACGGCGCCCGTGACGACATGGTCGTCGCCGACGACATCAAGTACTCCGGCAACACCTCGTCGGCGTCCATCCCCCTCGCGCTGGACCACATGCGCAAGGCCGGGACGGCGAAGTCCGGCGACGTGGTGCTGGCGGTCGGGTTCGGCGCGGGCCTGTCCTACGCCGGGCAGGCGTTCGTCTGCCCCTGACCGTTACGCTCCCGGCGGGCACTCGCCCACCGGACAAGAACCCCAAGTAAGACCGAGAAGGGAACTACCCCATGGCTGACAACGCTGAGATCCTCGCCGGCCTCGCCGAGATCGTCGAAGAGGTGGCCGGTGTGGCTCAGGACGACGTCACCGCCGAGAAGTCGTTCGTGGACGACCTGGACATCGACTCGCTGTCGATGGTCGAGATCGCCGTGCAGGCCGAGGACAAGTTCGGCGTCAAGATCCCGGACGACGAGCTCGCCAACCTGAAGACCGTGGGCGACGCCGTGAACTACGTGTCGGCCAACTCCAAGTAAGTCTGTTCCCTCCTTGAGGAGACTCCCATGAGCAACATCGACGTCGTGATCACCGGTCTCGGCGCCACCACACCGCTCGGCGGGGACGTGACGTCCACCTGGGACGGTCTGCTGGCCGGGCGGAGCGGGATCCGGGCGATCGAGGCCGACTGGGTCGAGGAGCTGCAGCTGCCCGTCAAGATCGGCGGCATGCTGGCCGTCGATCCGTCGGAAGTCCTTCCGCGGGTGCAGGCCCGCCGGCTGGACCGCTGCGAGCAGGTCGCACTGATCGCCGCCCGCCAGGCGTGGGCCGACGCCGGGTACGCGGAACCGACGGACGAGCACACCGACGTCGACCCCGACCGCCTCGGCGTGTCGATCGGCACCGGCGTCGGCGGCCCGGTCACCCTGCTCACCCAGAACGATCTGTTGCACCAGCAGGGTCTCCGCAAGGTGTCGCCGCTGACCGTGCCGATGCTGATGCCGAACGGCCCGGCCGCGCACGTCGGCATCGACCTGAAGGCGCGGGCCGGGGTGCACTCCCCGGCCTCGGCCTGCGCTTCCGGCGCCGAGGGCATCGCGAACGGGGTGGAGATGATCCGCTCCGGCCGCGCCGACGTCGTGGTCGCCGGTGGTGCCGAAGCGTGCATCCACCCGATCACGCTGGCCGGGTTCGCCCAGGCCCGCACGGTGTCCACGCGCAACGACGACCCCGGCAGCGCGTCACGGCCGTTCGACGCGAGCCGCGACGGCTTCGTCCTCGGCGAGGGCGCCGGCGTGGTCATCCTGGAGCGCGCGGACCAGGCGAAGGCCCGCGGGGCACGCATCTACGCGACGATCGCCGGGCACGGCATCACCTCGGACGCCTACCACATCACGGGCAACCACCCCGAGGGCATCGGCCAGATCGCCGCGATGCGCGCGGCGATGAAGATGGCCGGCGTGACCCCCGCCGACGTCGGGCACGTGAACGCCCACGCGACGTCCACTGTGGTCGGTGACATCGGCGAGGCGGCGGCCATCCGCAAGGCGGTCGGCGACCACGCGATCGTGACGGCGCCGAAGGGTTCGATGGGTCACCTGGTCGGGGGTGCCGGCGCGGTCGAGGGGATCATCACGATCCTGTCGCTGTACCACGGCATCGTGCCGGCCACGATGAACCTGACCGACCTGGACCCGCGGGTGCAGCTGGACGTCGTGTCCGGCGAAGCCCGCAAGGTCGAGCTGACCGCGGCGATCAGCAACTCGTTCGGCTTCGGCGGGCACAACACCGCGCTGCTGTTCACCCCGGCTGCTTGATTCAGTACCGCTGAAAAAGGGGCCCGGCTTCGGCCGGGCCCCTTTTTCAGCATTTTTCGTGCTCGGGCCCCGGCCCGGGGCCGACGGTGTCGATCTTCAAGGCGGACTTCTCGACGATCACCGGCAGGACGAGCCGCCACTTGATGCACTTCTCCCGAAGGTCTTTCGGAGCGTCTTCGAGGTCCTGCCTGCTGGTGAAGCCGACCAGGACCCGCAGCGACGTGCTGGCGCCGCGCTCGATCCGGTAGACCAGCGCGTCGGAGTCCGTTGTGGACTGGACGCCGAGATTCCACGTGCCGAACGGCTGCTGCGCGGCTCGATCGCCGCTCACAGTCGTCAGCCACCGCTGGTAGTTCTTGTCGTTGATGGCCGAGAAGTAGGTCTCGAGGAGCTCGCGCACGGCGCCGGACTGCGGGTGCGCCTTCGCGTCGTCGGTCATCTGCACGACGCCCGCCGGTGCCCCGCTGCTGGCCGACGACGGCGGGGTGCTCGAAGCGGTGGTCTCGTCGGCGGGCTGGTCGGGCCGGCGGTAGATCTCGCGCGCGAGCAGCCCACCGCCCACGGTCACGGAAAGCACCACGGCCACGACGGGCACCAGCCAGCGCTGGCGGGAGCTGGGGGCGGGGGTGGTCACGCCGAAGAGCGTACCGGCCCCCGTCCCGCGGCTAGCCGACCTGGTGCAGCCAGGTCACCGGCGCGCCATCGCCGGCGTGACGGTAGGGCTCGAGCGCCTCGTCCCAGCTCGCGGCGAGGAGTTCGTCCAGCTTGTGCGCAAGGGACTCACCACCGCGGGTCATGGCGACGAGGGCGCGCAGCTGGTCTTCGCCCACCACGATGTCGCCGTTGGCGCTGGTCCGCCCGTGCCAGAGGCCGAGGCCGGGCGCGAAGCAGAACCGTTCGCCGTCGACGCCCGCGCTGGGCTCTTCGGTGACTTCGAACCGAATCATCGGCCACGCCTTGAGGGCGGACGCCAATCTGGCGCCGCTGCCCGCGGGCGCGCGCCAGCCGCACTCGGCGCGAAGCTGACCCGGACTGGCCGGCTGCGCCGTCCACTTCAGGTCAACGCGGGCACCCAGGGTGCCCGAAATGGCCCACTCGACGTGCGGACACACCGCAGACGGCGACGAGTGGACGTACACCACACCTCGGGTGCTGCCACGGGTGCTCACTGCTACCTCCGCTTGTTGCTCGACGAGGGACGTCTTCCCCTACGCCCTGACTTCGAGCTACAGCGTGGCCTCAGTGCGGCTCCCGAATACCGCCTCCGATGCGTTGTAGCACATTCTGCACCCCAACCGTGCTGTTTGGCCACATGAACACCACAAGTCACCCAGGGCCCCACTTTCGGTGGGCTCACGGCCGCGTCGTCCCCGTGTCGCACGATGGTTACCACCACGCGCGCTAGCGTGATGACCCGGAACGACGAGCAGGGAGGGGTTTCGGTGCGACTGGTGCGCCTCGAGCGGCAGCAGTCCCGGGTGGCCGACGACATCCGGGCGGCACTGGCGTCCCTCGGCCGTGGCAGCACCGTCATCGGCGGGATCGCGCTGGTCGGCGTGGGGACGGTGACCGAGCGCCCGATCGAGGCGGTGGTCCTGCTGCCCCACGGCGTGATCATCGTGATCGGCGTGGACCTCCCGGACCCGGCGCTGCGGCTGGAAGCCCCGCTGGGAGCCGAGTGGAAAGCGGACGGCTGGCCCCTGATCGCCGACGACGACGCGGTCAACCCGGCGACGGAGGCACTGGACGTCTCCCAGGCGTGCGAGCGCCGGATCGCCGCGCTGGTGCCGGGTACGGGCCCGGTGGGGACGATCGTCGCGGTAGGACCGTACGTGGAGACGGTCGACCAGCCGGCGAGCGACTTGGCGGGCCCGGTCCGGGTATTGCACCCGACGCCGACGACGATGCTGGCGGCAACGGTCTCATTGGCGACGGCCCACCGGCCGCGGTCGGTGGACCAGGTCCGGGCGCTCATCCGCGGGTTGGCACCGGAGGCACCGGAATTTTCGGACGAGGTGCTGTTGGGGGAAGGATTCAGCCGCTTCACGGACGATTCGCCCCCGGAGTCCCTTTGGGACAGTGTGCCATCTTGGGACAGTGTGCCATCGGTGCCGAGCCAGATGGGAACGCCGGCAGCCCGTGCGACCGGTGCTGCGGCCGGCGCGGTTGCTGCGGCGGGCTCGGCCGGGCCCACTTCGGACAGCGCGGATTCACGCCCGCCTGAAGCGGGTTCGGCTGCAGCAGGCTCGCCGGCGACCGGCTCGGCCGGGACGAATTCGCCGGCAGCCGGTTCACCCACGCCCAGTTCCGGCGCGGCCGAGTTGAGTTCTCCCACCGCGGCTTCGACTGCGGCGAGCGGAGCCGGGTGGCAGAGCAAAACTCCGGTTTCGGCCGAGCCCGAGCCCGCGCCCGCCGAGGAGCCGGTGTCCGCCGCGGCCGAAGACACGGAATCCGCGGCCCTCTCCACCGAAGACCCGGAATCCGCCGAACTCGCGACCATCTCCACCGCACACCCGGAATCCGCCGAATTCACGGCCACCTCCACCGAAGACCCGGAGCCCGCCGAACCCGCGACCGTCTCCACGGCACACCCGGAGCCCGCCGAACTCGCCCAAGCCGAAGACACGGAACCCGCCGCCGAGCCCGCACCCGAAGCGGAACTCGCCACCTCCTCACCGCACTCCGGCGACGAAGCACCGGCCTTCCCCGCGGAGTCCGAGCGCACCGAAGTACTCCCCGCCCCCGCACGAGAAGACGCCCCAGCCCTCCCGTTGTTGCCCGGCGCCACCGCACCACCGCGGTTTCCGGGGTCCACCCAGCCGGACGTTCACTCCTCGTTCGCGGACGACACCGAACGAACCGAAAACCTCAGCTCCCCCACCGCACCCGGCCGAGCCGCGCCCGGGCGAAGCGCACCCCAAGCCGTCACCCTCGGCCAGATCAACCTGCACCCCGAACCGCGTCCCTTCCCCACCCCGCGACCGGCCCCTCGCGAAGCCGCCCCGACCTCGAAGACCGTCCGCTGGCTGCCCCTCGCCGCCATCGGGCTTCTCGTTGCCCTGGTCGTCGCGGCCATCGCCGTTGCCACCTCCGGGGATGACACCGCCGCCGCGCCCACCGGGCCTCCCACTCCCGCGACCCAGCCGCCTCCGCAGAGCACCACCGCTCCCGCGCAAAGCCTGCAGTTCGCCCTGCGCGCCGCCGATCGCGATCAGCGGTGTGCCTCCCACGCCTTCGGGGACGCCCAGGCCAGCCTGCAGCAGACCAGCTGCTCCGGCGTCCGGCGCGCGTCCTACGCCGCCACCGTCGACGGACGCGAGGCCGCCGTCACCGTCGGGATCGTCGAGTTCCCCGATGCCGCGCAGGCCGCCGCGTTCAAGGCCGTCGCCGACACTCCCGGCGGGGGCGGGATCCTCGACCTCGCCTCCGAGACCGGCAAGTGGGGCGCCACCCCGGCGCCGCGGTTCGAGAACGCCGCCTACACCTCGCGGGTCGAAGGCACGTCCGTGCGGGTCGTGCAGGCGGTCTGGGCGCCGGGACCGTCCACTCCGGACGATCCCGGCCTGGCCCGGGCCGCGAAAGCCGCCCTGGACCTGCCCGCGCAGTGATCAGAGCCCGTAGGCCTCCAGCAGCCGCAGCCACACCTCGCTGATCGTCGGGAACGACGGCACCGCGTGCCACAGCCGGTCGAGCGGCACCTCGCCGACGATCGCGATCGTCGCCGAGTGCAGCAGCTCCGAGACGTCCTGGCCGACGAACGTCACGCCGAGCAGGACGTTCCGCTCGGTGTCGACGACCATCCGGGCCTTGCCGGTGTAGCCGTCCGCGTGCAGTGACGAGCCCGCCACCGCGATGTCGATATCGACGACGCGGTCGGCCGAACCGGGCCGCGCGTCCGCCAGGCCGACGGCCGCGACCTCCGGGTCGGTGAACACCACCTGCGGCACCGCGCTGTGGTCCGCCGTCGCGGTGAAGGGGCTCCACGCCTCCGTCGACACCGGCTTTCCCGCGGCCAGCGCCGCGACCGTGTCGCCCGCCGCGCGGGCGCCGTACTTGCCCTGGTGGGTCAGCGGGGCCCGACCGGTGACGTCGCCCGCCGCGTACAGCCAGCCACCGTCCACTGCGGACGCCCGGCCGGTGTCGTCGACCGTCAGCGGGTGCCCGGCCTCGACCCCGAACGCCTCGAGGCCGAGCCCGGCGGTCGCGGGCCGGCGCCCGGTCGCCACCAGGAACTCGTCGACGACCAACCGCTCGCCGTCCTTGAGCACCACCTCGGTCCCGTTCCCGGTGTCGGACACCCCGATGATCCCGGACTTCGTGTGCACGTAAACCCCGGCTTCGCGCAGCCCGTGCAGCACGAGGTCGCCGGCGATCGCGGCGTTGCGCGGCAGCGGCCGCTCGCCGGTGATCACCAGGTGCACCTCCGAGCCCAGCGACGCGAACGCCTGCGCCATCTCGACGCCGACCACCCCGCCACCGAGGACACCGAGGCGGGCGGGCACCGACTCCGCCGACGTCGCCTCCCGCGAACCCCACGGCCGGATCGTGTCGAGGCCCGGGATCGACGGCGTGCTCGGCACGCTCCCGGTGCACACGATCACCGCGTGCCGCGCGGTCAGCACGCGGTCGCCGTCGAGCGTGACTTCCCGCTCACCGGTGATCCGGCCGTGGCCGCGGATCGGCTCGATGCCGGCGCCGCGGGCCCACTCGACCTGCCCCGAGTCGTCGCCCTTGCCGGTGAACCAGTCACGCCGGGCGAACACCGCCGCGGGGTCGAGCCGGTCGCCGACCGGCACGCCGGGGATCCGCTTCGCCGCGGCGAGCAGGTTTCCCGGCCGCAGCAACGCCTTGCTCGGGATGCACGCCCAGTAGGAGCACTCGCCGCCGAAGCGCTCGTGCTCGACGAGGGCGACCTTGAGGCCTCCGCGGGCCGCTCGTTCGGCGGCCACCTCCCCCACCGGACCCGCGCCGATCACCACTACGTCAAAAGTCTGTGCAGACATGGGTTCAGCGCACACCACCACGCGGGATCACGCAAGCCAGCGGCTATCCTCGTCTCCGAAGCTGCAAGTCATCGGCGGCCCGGTGCCGTCGGCCCCGGTGCGCGCGAATACCACGTTCGAGCACGGGAGGTTTGTCGTGGCCAAGAACACGGCTGTGCGGGTCCTGGATGATCTCACCGGCGAAGCCGCCGCCGAGACCGTCGGGTTCGGGCTGGACGGTATCGACTACGACATCGACCTCTCCTTCGCCAACGCCGACGCCCTGCGTGAGCTGCTGCAGCGCTACGCCGACGCGGGTCGCCGCACCGGCGGCCGCAAGCGCCGGCCGCGGATCGTCCCGGGCGCGAAGCGGCCCCGAGCGAAGGCAACCCCGAAGACGACGAAGGCGGCGAAGCCGGTCGCGGGCCGCCGCGCGGCGGCCGCCAAGACCGCGAAGACCACCGCGAAGGCCGAGCCCAAGGCCACCGCGACCCGCGCGAAGGCCGAGCCGGCGAAGACGACGCGCACCCGCAAGGCGGCGGAGCCGAAGAAGACGACCCGGGCGACCGCGCGGAAGGTGCCGGGCGTCACGTTCTCGGCGGCCGAGAAGTAGCTCCACAGTAGACAGACGTGCCATGAGGGGCACCTTGATGGCTTTGAACGCCATGAGGGTGCCCCTCATGGCGTTTGGTCAGGCCGCGCGCTGGGAGCCGTCCGCGTGCCAGGACGGGTACCGGTACCGCGTGTGCAGCAGCGCCCGCTGCCGCGTCAGCTCGGCCGCGGACGGCGGGCGCGGCACCAGCGTCCCGAGGATCTGCGACGCCGCCGCCCGCACCGCCGCCTCGACCGACGGGAACCCGGGACGCAGCCCGTGCTCGGCCAGCGACGCCACCGGGCTGCGGTGGGAGTCGAGCGGCCGCGGGTCCGCCGGCGCGCTCGTCAGGTAGCGGCCGACCAGCGCGGCCGAGGTCTCGACCAGCAGCGTCGAGTGCGCCAGCAGCCCGGTCTTGGTGCGGAACACGGCGAACCCGCAGAGCTTCGCGTCGTCGATGAACAGGCCGCGGTCGCCGATCCGCGGCACCAGCCCGAGCTGGTCGACCGCGGCGCTCATCACCTTGCCGAGCGTCTCCAGGGGCCGATCGGTGGGGCCGGGCAGGACCAGCGTCACGTTCAGGTTGCCCGGATCGTGGAACACGGTCCCGCCGCCGCTGGCCCGCCGCAGCACCGGGACGCCGTCCCGCGCGCACTCCTCGACCCGCACTTCGCGGGCGATCCGCTGGCCACGGCCCACCACGACGCAAACCGGGTTGCGCCAGAGCCACAGCACGGGTGACTCGGGCGCAACCCGGAGGAGCGCTTCGTCGAACGCCAGGTTGTCGGCCGGATCCGTGAATGCCGCGCGCACGTCCGACCCGGTCGTCATAGCGCCTTGAGTTCCTCCACGATCTCGCCCACCGACGTCTTGGCGTCGCCGAAGAGCATGCTGGTCTTCGGATCGTAGAACAGGTCGTTGTCGATCCCGGCGAAGCCGGAGGCCATCCCGCGTTTCAACACGATCACGGACCGGCTCTCGTTGACCTTGAGGATCGGCATCCCGTAGATCGGCGAGGTCGGGTCGGTCTGCGCGGCCGGGTTCGTGACGTCGTTCGCGCCGATCACCAGCGCGACGTCGGTCTGGGCGAACTCGGAGTTGATCTCGTCCATCTCCTTGAGCTGCTCGTACGGCACGTCGGCCTCGGCGAGCAGCACGTTCATGTGCCCGGGCATCCGGCCGGCCACCGGGTGGATGGCGTACTCGACCGTGATGCCCTTCTTCTCCAGCAGCTTCGCCATCTCGCGGACGGTGTGCTGCGCCTGCGCCACGGCCATGCCGTAGCCCGGCACGACGACGACCTTGCTGGCGTAGGCCATCTGGATCGCGGTGTCGGCGGCGCTGGTCGAGCGCACCGGGCGCTCCTCCTTCGCGCCCCCGCCGGCCGAGACCGCCGGACCGCCGCCGAAGCCGCCCGCGATGATCGCCGGGATGGACCGGTTCATCGCCTTGGCCATCAGGTTGGTCAGGATCGAGCCGGACGCGCCGACAATCATGCCGGCGACGATCAGCGCCGTGTTGTCCAGCGCGAGGCCCATCGCCGCGGCCGACAGCCCGGTGAACGCGTTGAGCAGCGAGATGACCACCGGCATGTCCGCGCCGCCGATCGGCAGCACGACGGTGAGACCGAGGATGCCCGCCGCGACGAGCAGCCCGACGATCAGGAAGCCGGAGTCGCCGCCGGCGACGATGATCACCGCGCACGCGAGCGCGATCAGCAGGAGCAGCGCGTTGATCGGCTGCTGCAGCTTGCCCATCGAAATCGGGCGGCCGCTGATCAGCTCCTGCAGCTTGCCGAACGCGACGTTCGAGCCCCAGAAGGAGATCGACCCGATGATCGCGGCGAACAGCGAAGCGATGGCGATGTACGCCGGCTCGTGCGCGTAACCGTCGGTGGAGTTGAACTCGACCCACGCGATGAGCGCGACCGCGCCGCCGCCGACGCCGTTGAACAGGGCCACCATCTGCGGCATCGCGGTCATCTTGACCTTGCGCGCCGACGGGACGCCGATCACCGCGCCGATCGCGACGCCGAGGACGATCAGCAGCCAGTTGCCCATGCCCGGGGTGAGCAGGGTGGCGATCACCGCGATGCCCATGCCGACCGCGGCGATCCAGTTGCCGCGGACCGCGGTGCGCGGGCCGGTCAGGCCCATCAGGCCGTAGATGAAGAGGGCGAACGCGACGATGTAGAGGATCGCGACGAAGTCGGTCACTTGTCGTCCTCCTCACCGGGAGCGGGTTTCTTGGCCTTGAACATCGACAGCATCCGGTCGGTGACCAGGAAGCCGCCGACGACGTTGATCGTGCCGAAGGCGATCGCGATCACCAGCAGGATCTTGTTGAACACGCCGTCGACGCCGAGGCCGAGCACGACCAGGCCGCCCAGCAGCACGATGCCGTGGATGGCGTTGGTGCCGGACATCAGCGGCGTGTGCAGGGTGTTGGGCACCTTGGAGATGACGGCGAAGCCGACGAACCCGGCGAGCACCAGCACCGCCAAGTTCTGCACAAGTGGGCTCACGAAGTGCTCCCTTCGCGCCCGGCCACGCAGGCACCGGCGACGATCTCGTCTTCGAAGTTCAGCTCCAGCGCGCCTTCCTTCGTCACGAGCAGTTCCAGTAGCTCGGTGACGTTGCGCGCGTACAGCTCGCTGGCGTGCGAAGGCATTTCGGCGGGCAGGTTCAGCGGGGAAGTGATGGTGACGTCGTGCTCCACGACGTCCTCGCCCGGCTTGGTCAGCTCGCAGTTGCCGCCGGTCTCACCGGCGAGGTCGACGACGACCGACCCGGCCGGCATGCCCTTGACGGCGTCCGCGGTGACCAGCGTCGGCGCCTTGCGGCCCGGCACCAGCGCCGTGGTGATCACGACGTCGAACCTCGTGATCGCCTCGGTGAGCCGCCGCTGCTGCTCCTCGCGCTCCTCCGCGGTCAGCTCGCGGGCGTACCCGCCTTCGCCGACCGCCTCGATGCCGAGGTCCAGGAACTGCGCGCCGAGCGACTTGACCTGCTCGGCCACCTCGGGCCGGACGTCGTAGCCGGTGGTCTGCGCGCCGAGCCGCTTCGCCGTGGCCAGCGCCTGCAGGCCGGCGACACCGGCGCCGAGCACCAGCACCTTCGCCGGCGGCACGGTGCCGGCCGCGGTGGTGAGCATCGGGAAGAAGCGGGGCAGCTTCTGCGCCGCGAGCAGCACGGCGCGGTAGCCGCCGATGCTGGCCTGCGACGACAGCGCGTCCATCGCCTGCGCCCGGGAGATCCGCGGAACCGCCTCCATCGCGAACGCCCGCAAGCCCGCTTCTTCGAGCTTCGCGAGCCCGTCCGGGTTGCCGCGCGGATCGAGGAAGCCGACGAGGACGCTGCCCCGGCTCAGCTTCGAGACCTCTTCCGGCGCGGGCGGGTTCACCTTCACGACGATGTCGGCGCCCCACGCGTCGCCGAGCTCGGCGCCCGCCTGGGTGTACGCGTCGTCACTCAGGTGCGCGCGGGACCCGGCGCCCGGTTCGACCAGGACCCGCAATCCGCGCTGCGCGAGCCTCCCGACCAGTTTGGGCACCATGGCCACCCGGCGCTCCCCGGGGCGTGACTCGGTCACCACACCCACGGTGAGCTGCTGATGCTGTTCGCTGTCGGCCACACGACCTCCTCATCGGCGAGGCACGATCCGAGGGTTGTACCACGCCGGACCGACACTCCCCAGTGACCTGGGTCGCAAGTCCGGGGGTTGTGCCAGAAGATACGAGCGCCGTAGGGGGAGCGTTCAGCTCGTTTTCCAACGGGGGATGCCGAGCAGGATCAGGCGCAGCCGTTTCTCAGCCGTTCCGGTGATTTTCGCGTCTTCACCCGGCCGGGCTTCCAGCAGGTCGACGGTGGTCGTGATCATCACGGAAACGATCAAGTCGGCCAGCATGTGCAGGTCTTCGGTGCTCCACGCGCGCAGCGGGGCGAACCGCGCGAGGTCGATCGCGAGGTCACCGGAGAACATCCGCAGTTCGACGGCGATGGCGCGGGCGAGCGGGCCGCCGCCGTAGCGCTCGCGGGTCAGGAACCGGAAATGGTCCTCGTTCGCCCGGACGAATTGGTGGACCGTGGCCACCGAGGCGCTGATCATCCCCTGGTAGGTGTCGGGATCGGTGCGCGCCGACCGCATCATCCCGCGCAGCGTGCTCGTCGCTTCTTCGACGAGCACGACGCCGAGTTCCTCCATCGAGGCGAAGTGCCGGTAGAAGGCCGTCGGCACCAGACCGGCACCCTTCGCGACCTCGCGCAGGGACAGCGTCGCGAACGGACGGTCGGCCAGCAGGTCCAGGGCGGTGTCCAGCAGCGCTTGACGCGTGCGCTGCTTGCGCTCTTGCCGGCTCACCGGCGTCAGCTGGTCTTCGGACACAGGGTCCAGCGTACGGATGTCCACCGCGTTGCCCACGTCACATCCTCCGCGTTCTTCGTTGACAGGCACTCCACTCCTGCAGTGCACTGTTGAGTGTACAGTCGTTCACTGTAATCGAGGAGGTCTCCGATGACGGCGCTCATCCCCCGGCGGGTGCGCAGCCTCGCTTCGCTGGCCGAGGCACTGCTGACGCCGCACGGGATGGACCGCTACCTGGAGCTCGTCGACCCGATGCTGGTGCGCCGCGAGATCCGCGGCCTGGTCACGGCGGTGCGCAAGCAGACCCCGGACAGCGTCACCCTCACCGTCAAGCCCAGCCGCGCGTGGCCCGGCTTCACCGCCGGGCAGTACGTCCGCCTGCAGGTGGAGATCGACGGCGTCCGGCGCACGCGCTGCTATTCGCCGTGCGGTTCGCAGTACGACGGCGAACTCGAGTTCACCGTCAAGGAACAGGGCCTGGTCTCCGGGCACCTGAACCGCACGCTCGGCGCCGGCTCGGTGGTCGGTCTGTCCATTCCGGACGGCACGTTCACGCTGCCGGCCACCCGGCCGGAGCGCGTGCTGCTGATCAGCGGCGGCAGCGGGGTCACCCCGGTGCTCGCCATGGCCCGGACCCTGGTCGACGAAGGCCACGCCGGCGAGATCGTGTTCCTGCACTACTCGAACGGCCCGGCCGACGCGTTCTACCGCACCGAACTCGCCGAGCTCGCCGCCCGGCACCCCGGGCTGAAGATCGTGCACGCCTACACCCACACCCAGGGCGGGGACCTGCGCGGGTTCTTCTCGCCGGAGCACCTCGAGCGCGTCGCACCGTGGCACCGCGACGCGGAAGCGTTCGTCTGCGGCCCGAAGCCGCTGATGGACGCCGTGCGTGATCATTTGGGTGAACGCGTGCACGCCGAAGAGTTCACGCCGCCGGCGCTGACCTTCGACACGGCGAACGCCGAGGGCCAGGTCCGGTTCAAGCGCAGCGGGCGGGAGTGCGCCAACTCGGGGAAGCCGTTGCTGGAGCAGGCCGAAGAAGCGGGCCTGTCCCCGGAGCACGGCTGCCGGATGGGCATCTGCTTCTCCTGCACCCAGCTCAAGACCGCCGGCCGCGTCCGCAACGCCAAGACGGGCGAGATCTCCGGCGAAGAAGACGAAGAAATCCAGCTCTGCATCTCCGTCCCGGTCGGGGACGTCGAGATCGACGCGTAGGGAGACTGCCATGACCGGTCTGCAGGACCGCCTGACCCCGGAACAGGTCGAGGAGTTCGGCCGCGAGCTCGACGCGCTGCGGCAGCGGACCGTCGACTCCCTGGGCCAGGAAGACGTCGACTACATCCACTCCGTCATCAAGACGCAGCGAGGCCTGGAGGTCGCGGGGCGAGCGTTGCTGTTCGCCGGGTTCTTCCCGCCCGCGTGGCTCGCCGGCGTCGGCGCGCTGTCGGTGGCGAAGATCCTCGACAACATGGAGATCGGCCACAACGTCATGCACGGCCAGTACGACTGGACGCGCGACCCGGCGCTGAGCTCGCAGCGGTTCGAGTGGGACACCGTGGCGCCGGCCGAGAACTGGCGGCACTCGCACAACTACATCCACCACACGTACACGAACATCGTCGACAAGGACCGGGACGTCGGCTACGGGATCCTGCGGATGGACACCGCCCAGAAGTGGCACCCGTACTACCTGGGCAACCCGGTGTACGCGACGCTGCTGGCGCTGTTCTTCCAGTGGGGCGTGATGCTGCACGACCTCGAGGTCGAGAAGGTCGTGAAGGGCGAGCGCACCTGGGCCGAGAACGTGCCGGTGCTCCGGCGCATCCTGCGGAAGGCGGGGCGGCAGGTCGGCAAGGACTACGTGCTGTTCCCGCTGCTGACCGGCCCGCTGGCGCCGCTGACGTTCCTCGGCAACGCGACCGCGAACCTGACCCGCAACCTGTGGGCGTTCGCGATCATCTTCTGCGGCCACTTCCCCGCCGACGTCGAGAGCTTCAGCGAGGAGGAGACCGAGAACGAGTCGCGCGGGCAGTGGTACCTGCGTCAGATCCTGGGCTCGGCGAACATCTCCGGCAGCCCGCTGTTCCACATCATGAGCGGCAACCTGTCGCACCAGATCGAGCACCACCTGTTCCCGGACATCCCGGCGCGCCGCTACCCGGAGATCGCCGGCGAGGTGCGCGCGATCTGCGAGAAGTACGGGCTGCCGTACCACACGGGCCCGCTGCACAAGCAGCTCTGGTCGGTGGCGAAGAAGATCGTGAAGCTGGCCCTCCCGCAGAGTTCGCCGTCGCCGGTTACCGTGGAACCCGACCGGCAGCTCCGAGCAGCGTGAGGGTGACATGGTGGGCCAGTTCGAACGCGACAAGGACACCCTGCAGGTGATCACCGAATCGGCCGCGACGCACGTGGGCAACATAGCCTCGATCATCACGGGCGCGATCCGCGACATCGCCCGCGAGACGGGCGACTGGCTGACGGACGTGATCGAGATGCGCGAAGCCGCGCAGAAGGCCCGGGACGACGACCCGGACAACGTTTAGCCCCTCTTCCATGGGCGGCCTCGGGTGCGTTTGGCGCGCCCGGGGCCGCCTTCGGTATGGGGACAACCGGGCCGCCGCTGTGTTTTCGGCACCGAAACTGTCGGTGCCGGCCGGTAGCGTGAAAGACGGGGGGCGCCCCTGCGGCCGCCGCTGAGCCGAGCCGGGCATCACGTGTGATTGAAGGGGCATCACGCGTGTCTGGCGGGGCTTCTCGCGTGATTGAAGGGGCATCACACGTGATTACCGAGCCGACACCCGTGATTGGGCAGCCGACACGGCGCCGACCCGGGTTCGTACCGTGTCGACCCTCCAATCACGCGAGTCGACTCCCCAATCACGCGAGCCGACCCTTCAGTCACGCGAGCCGACCTTCCCATCGCCTTGCCGGCCCGCCGCGTCGAAGGCGGGACACCCCGAGCGGGGCCTGGGGGAAAACCGGGTGGGCGCGCCCACCGAAGCGGGTGAGACTGGATCCGTGACCAGCCTCGACGTCCCCCGCCCCCACCCGCTGCGCCGCGTCTTCGGGCCGCTCGCCGCGCGCGACTTCTGGGCCGAATACGCCTGGCTGTGGCTCTCCGGTCCGCTGACCCTCTTCTCCCTGTTCAGCTTCCTCTTCGTGCTCGCCGTCGGCCTCGGGCTGACCCCCGTCCTGTTCGGGTTCCTCGTCCTCGCCGGCGCCATCTCCTACGTCCGCGGCCTCGGCGCCCTGCACCGCGGGCTCGCCAGAACGCTGCTCGGCGTCAGCGTGCCCGCCCCGCGCCGGCCCGAGCTCAAGCCCGGGCTGTGGGCATGGGTCCGGGCCCGCGTCGGCGACCCCGCCGGCTGGCGCACCGGCGGCTACCTGCTACTGCGTCTCCCGCTGACCTTCGCCGCGCTGCTCACGATGACCGCCGCGACGCTCTACGCGCTGGCCGCGACCCCCTTCGCCTTCTTCTGGTTCCCGCTCGGCGAACAGCACCTGCCGGTCTTCGACATCTACGCCGACAACTGGGCCGGTGCGCTCGCCTGGTCGGCGTCGGGGCTGCTGGTGCTCGTGGCGCTCCCGTGGGTGACGCACGCCTTCGTCTCCCTCGACCGGCTGCTCGTCGTCGGCCTGCTCGGCGCGCGTGAGCTCTCCGAACGCGTCCGGGACCTCGAGGCGAGCCGCGCGACGGCGGTCGAGGACGCCGCGCTGCGGCTCAGGCGCATCGAACGCGACCTGCACGACGGTGCGCAGGCCCAGCTCGTCGCACTCGCCATGAAGCTCGGGCTGGCCAAGGACGAGCTCGAAGACGTCGACCTTCCCCAGGTCAAGCAGCTGGTCACCGACGCACACACCAACGCGAAGCAGGCCCTGATCGAGCTGCGCGACCTCGCCCGCGGCATCCACCCCGCGGCCCTCGACGCCGGGCTCGACGTCGCGCTGGCCACCCTCGTCGCGACGTCCGGGATGGACGCGCGGGTCGCCGTCGACCTGCCGCGCCGCCCGCCGCCGTCGCTCGAGACCATCGTCTACTTCAGCGCCGCCGAACTGCTCACGAACGCCGCGAAGCACGGCGGGACGACGACGTACGTCGAAGTCACCGAAGAACGGGACGTCCTGTGGCTGCGGGTGCGTGACCGCGGCCGGGGCGGTGCCCGGCTCGTGCCGGGCGGCGGGCTGGCCGGGGTCGCCGAGCGGCTGCGGACCGTCGACGGCGAGCTGACCCTCGCGAGCCCGGCGGGCGGTCCGACCGAAGTGACCGCGCGGGTGCCGCTGCCCCGCTAGGGTCGCGGCATGCGGATCGTCATCGCGGAGGACTCGACCATCCTGCGCCAGGGCCTCGTCGAGCTGCTGACCTTCCGCGGCCACGAGGTCGTCGCCGCGGTGAAGGACGCCGACGCGCTGCGGGCCGCCGTCGAGGAGAACTCCCCCGACGTGTCCATTGTGGACATCCGGATGCCGCCGACGCACACCGACGAAGGCCTGCGGGCGGCGATCTCGCTGCGCCGCGAATCCCCGGGCCGCGCGATCCTGCTGTTCTCCCAGTACGTCGAGACGAAGTACGCGGCCCAGCTGCTGGCCGACCGCGCGGGCGGCGTCGGCTACCTGCTCAAGGACCGCGTCGCCGAGGTGTCGGACTTCCTCGACGCGCTGCGCCGGGTCTCCGACGGCGAGACAGTGCTCGACCCCGAGGTCGTCAGCCAGCTCTTCTCGGCGACGCGCCAGACCGACGCGCTCAGCGGGCTCACCCCGCGAGAGCGCGAAGTCCTGGGCCTGATGGCGGAGGGCCGGTCGAACTCCGCGATCGCCGCGAAGCTGTTCCTCTCGGCCGGATCGGTCGAAAAGTACGTGACGTCGATCTTCGGCAAGCTCGGCCTGCCACCGTCCGAAGGGGACAATCGCCGGGTGCTGGCGGTGCTGCGCTACCTGGAAACCTGAGCCTAGGCTGGAACCCATGTACTCCACCGAGATCGAGGTCCGCACCGGCGCCGAGGCCGTCGTCCACGACCTCACCCACGAGGCCGAGTCGTTCCTGCGCGACGCCGACGCGACCGACGGGCTGCTGCACGTCTGGGTCCCGCACGCCACCGCCGGGCTGGCGGTCCTCGAGACCGGGGCGGGCAGCGACGAGGACCTGCTGGCCGCGCTCGACCGGCTGCTCCCCCGCGACGACCGCTGGCGGCACCGGCACGGGAGCCCGGGTCACGGCCGTGACCACGTGCTCCCGGGGCTGGTGCCGCCCTACGCGACGATCCCGGTGCTCGGCGGGGTCCTCGCGCTGGGGACCTGGCAGTCGATCTGCCTAGTGGACACCAACCTCGACAACCCGGTCCGGAAGGTGCGGTTCAGCCTCCTCGCGGGCTGACCGGCCGGGCCAGAGCGCCAGTAGGAGACCCGCGGCCAGCAGCGCACCGAGCACCCAGACGCCGGTCGTGACGTCGGGCGCGCCCGGCACGCCCTGAAGCAGGCTTCGCAGGCCTTCGGTCGAGAAGCGGAACGGCGTCCACGACCACAGCAGCGTGCGGTAGGCCGGGTTGAGCAGCTCGGGCACCTGCCCGGCGACCGCGGGCGCGACCAGGTAGAGCGGGCCGAGGACGGCCATCGCGCGCAGCCCGAGCAGCCGCAGCAGACCCGCCTGCAGGGCCGCGAAGGCCGTCGCGGCGAGGAAGACGATCCCCAGGACGTCGAAGTTCAGCGGCAGCGCGGCGTCCCACAGCGCGAAGAACCCCGCCACAGCCGCCGTCACGAGCACTCCGGCGCCGACGACCTGCAGGAACCGCGCGCCGGCTCCGACCGTGCGGCCGGTGCGCTTGGCCAGCTGCGTCAACGCGAGACCCGCGACGAGCGCGCCGATCCAGGCCAGCGCGGACGCGGCCAGCGGCGCGGTCCTCCCGGCGGCGCTCACCGGGTGCAGCACCTCTTGTTTCGGTGCGCCGCCCAGCGCCGACGCCGCGCCGGTCAGTGCCTGCTGCGCGACCTGGGTACCCGACGGGTTGACCGCCCCCGACGTCACGACGGTCGCGGACGGCCCCGGCCCGAGCTCGAGCACGCCGTAGACCTTCTTGTCCTCCAGCAGCTTCCGCGCGTCGGCCGGGGACGCGACGGTCCATTCGAGCTGACCGCCGCCGTGCGCCGCGATGCGCTGGGCGATCTCCGGCGGCGCCGCGACCGCGACCGGGACGCCGTCCGGCGCGGCCGTGGCCTGCGCGCCGAAGGTGAGGAACCCGAGCACCACGGCCACCAGCGCACCGGCCACGGCGGCGACCAGGGCGAGCGCCCCGGCGGGGCGCCGGACAGGTCTGGTCATGACAGCCTCCAGTTATTCGTCGCTTGTTGAATTACTCGCCAAGGTACGACGGCTCCACCAAGAAGTCAACGCGTGTTGAATAGTGCCCCCGGTAACCTCGATCCCGTGACGAAGAAGCGGCTGGTGCTCTGGGACATCGACCACACGCTGGTGGACTTCGCCCGCCTGGGCGCGGCCTGGTACGCGACGGCGTTCACCGCCGCGACCGGGGCGACCCTGCGCGTCGAGCCGGTGTTCGGCGGGCGCACCGAACTGGCGACCACCACCGAGCTGCTCACCGCGAACGGCTTCGAACCCGCGCCGGACACGATCGAAGCGATGTTCAAGGCCCTGGTGGCGGAGTCGGAACGCGCCGCGCACCGCTTCGCGACCGAGGCCCACGCGCTGCCGGGCGCGGCCGAAGCGCTGACGGCGTTCGCCGGGGACGACGGCGTCGTCCAGACGCTCGTCACCGGCAACCTGCCGGAGATCTCGCGGCACAAGCTCGCGGCGTTCGGCCTGGACGAGCACCTCGACCTGGACATCGGCGGCTACGGCGCGCTCTCGGTGCACCGCCCCGACCTGGTCCCGCACGCGGTGACGCTGGCGGCGGCCAAGCACGGCACGCCGTTCGAGGCCGGCACGGTGGTCGTCATCGGGGACACGCCCAACGACGTCAAGGCCGCGCTGGCCCACGGCGCGCTCGCGATCGCGGTGACGACCGGGCTCTACGATGCCGACGAGCTGCGAGCGACCGGCGCGCACATCGTGCTGCCGGACCTCGCCGACACCGATGCCGTGCGGACCGCCGTGTTCAGCTGAAAGTCGTCTTCGTCGTCCTCGGGAGGGTGTCAACCCTCATCCGAAGGGACGACCCCTTAGGGGTCAATCTCCTTCCTTCGCCTGATGTGGCCGGAGACGGTGGTTCGCCACACTTCCGGGCATGACTGAAGCAGCGTCGGCGGCAGAGCTCGCCGGAGGGGGACGCATCCGCGCCACGGTCGCGGTGCTCAGGCAGCGCCTGCCGTTCACGAGCACCGTCGTGCTCGCGATGCTCGTGCTGGCCGTCGCGACGGGGGCGCTCTGGAACGCCGCCGAAGACCGCGCGGCCTACCCGTTCATCGCGTACGGACTGCCGTCGCTGGAGGCGGGCCGGTGGTGGACCATGCTCACCGGGCCGTTCTTCGCCGTCATTCCCTGGTACTACCTGCCGATGGTCGGCAGCTTCGCGCTCTTCGCCGGCTTCGCCGAATGGCAGCTGGGGACGCGGCGCGCGATGGCCGTGACCATCGGCGGCCAGTTCGTCTCGGTGCTCGTGGCGACGCAGTTCCTGGCGCTGTGCGGCAACTCCGGCTGGCTGTGGGCCGAGCGCATGGCGGGCAGCCTCGACGTCGGGTTCTCCGGCGGCGCGCTCGCCGCGGTCGCCGTCGCCAGCGCGACGCTGCGGCCGCCGTGGGCGCTGCGGCTGCGGGCCGGGCTCTGCGTGTACGCCGCGGTCGCGATCATCTACGTCGGCACGCTGGCCGACCTCGTGCACTTCTTCGCGCTGCTGGCGGCGATCCCGCTCGGCAACCGGCTCGTCGGCTCGCGGCGGATCCCTTCGGCGGGGCCGAACCTGCGGGAGTGGCGGCTGCTGACCGTCGCCGGCCTGCTGCTGCTCACCATCGCCGAGATCGTGATGTTCCTGGTGCCCGGCGAGGGCCCGTTCGGCTCCACCGAAGGGGTTTCGCTGTCGGCGCCGGAGCTGGCGGTGCTCGTGCTGATCGTGGTGCCGATGATCAACGGGCTGCGCAAGGGCAGGCGCGTCGCGTGGCGCTGGGCCATCGCGCTGTCGGCTTTCGTCACCCTGCAAGCCCTCGCCGCGGCCACGGTCTACGGACTGGCCGACGCGTTCGGCGCGGACTACGACACCACGGGCCTGCCGCTGTTCTTCGTGGACAATCTCTTGTGGACGGTCGAGCTGGGCGTCCTCATCGCCGCGCAGCACGCGTTCCGCGTCCCGTCGCGGCGACGGCTGCGGCGCCACGCGCAGGGTCCCGGGGCCGCGCTGGCCCGCACGCTGCTCGGGCACCACGGCGGCAGCACGCTGTCGTGGATGACGACCTGGCCGCGCAACACGTACTTCGTCCGCGAGGACGGCCGGTCCTACCTCGCCTACCGCCGGCACGCGGGGGTGGCCGTCGCGCTGGGCGACCCGATCGCGCCGGACGGCACGGCGGCGGCCACGGTCACCGAGTTCACCGCGATGTGCGAGAACACCGGCCTGGTGCCGTGCGTGTTCTCGGCGACGGAGGAGACGGTCGCGGCGACGGCCGAGCAGGGCTGGCAGCACGTCCAGGTCGCCGAGGACAACGTGCTCGACCTGGAGGGGCTGGAGTTCCGCGGCAAGGCGTGGCAGGACGTCCGGTCGGCGCTGAACAAGGCCGCCAAGCAGGACATCGACTTCCGGCTGGTCCGCTTGGCCGACCAGCCGGAGCCCATCCTCGCCCAGGTCCGGGCGCTGTCGGAGGAGTGGATGTCCGGCAAGGGAATGCCGGAGATGGGCTTCACCCTCGGCGGCCTCGACGAGGCGATGGACCCGGCGACGCGCGTCGGCCTGGCGGTGGACGCGGAGGGCACGGTCCACGGCGTGACCTCGTGGCTCCCGGTCCACACGGGCGCGGGCAAGGTGGGCGGCTGGACGCTGGACGTGATGCGCCGCAGCCCGCACGGTTTCCGCCCGGTGATGGAGTTCCTGATCGCGTCGGCATGCGTCCAGTTCCGCGCCGAGGGAGCGCGGTTCGTCTCGCTGTCGGGAGCACCCCTGGCCCGCACGAGCGACGAAGGCCCGGCGCGCACGGTCGACCGCGCGCTGGAGTCCCTGGGCCGGGTCATGGAGCCGTACTACGGATTCCGTTCCCTGCACGCGTTCAAGGCGAAGTTCCAGCCCCGGCACGTGCCGCTGTACCTGGCTTACCGCGACGAGGCGGACCTGCCGCGGATCGGGCTGGCGCTGAGCCGGGCCTATCTGCCGGACGTCCGGCTGCGCGAGCTGGCGAAGCTGGCCCGGAAGCGCTGAATCAGCGGTAGGTGGTCGGCGGCGGAGTGGTCGTGCTCCGGTCCGCCGCCGGCACGAACCGGTAGCTCTTCAGTATCCCCACCAGGTCCTCCCGGATCGTCGGCCCCGCGCGGTCGGCATCGGCGTACGCCACCACCACGCCCGACGCGCCCGAGCCGTTCCCGAAGCCCATCGCCGCCACCAGCGCGTGCTTCGCCACGCACTGGTCCTGGTCCGTCGGGACCACCTCGGCGACGACGATCCGCGCCGGCGCCTTCGAGCCGTCGGCCTTCGTGAGCTGGGCGTCCGTGCCCGCGTCCGCGGTCACCGCGGCGAGCGGACCGTTGTCCGGGCTGAACGCGCTCACCCCGAGGTCCGTCACCGCCTTGTGGGCCGCCGCGTCCGGGTCGGCGAGCGGCTCCGTCGTGACGCCCGCGCCGCCGAGGTCCGCGTGCTCGCAGAAGTTCTCGCCCAGGAACGCGCTCGTGATGAGGCGGATCCCCGGTACCGCGGCGGTCTTCTCCCAGCCGTGCAGCGTGCCGGGCTCGGGCTTCCACGCCGGCGGGACGTCGTAGGCGTACGAGCCGTCCCGGGCCGCGACCGACTGCCAGCCGCTCGTCACCGCGGGGACGACCGTCCGCGGCGCCGGTGTCTCCACCCGCGGCGGACGCGACGTCGGCGTCGACGACGTGTGGTGCGTCTTGCCCACGCCCAGCGCGTTCAGCACGCCCGCGATCAGCGCGATGAGCACGAGCCCGAGCCACGGCGCCCGCCGCCACTTCAGCGGCTTCGGCGCCGGGCGGATCCGCTTCGGCCGCGCCCTCGGCGGTTCGGGCGAAAGTGAGGGCGACGGCGGCGGCGCGTCCGCGGGTTCGTAGCCGCCGAACCCGCGGAGCGCCGCGTTGTCCTCGTACCCCGGCGTCGTGTCGTCCGAGCGCCGGGAGAACAGGCCCATCAGGACCGGACGAGCTTGACCAGGTGCTCGACGACGGCGTCGACCGCGATCTCCTCGCGCTCGCCCGTCCGCCGGTCCTTGACCTCGACGACGCCGTTGGCCAGGCCGCGCCCGACCACCAGGATGGTCGGCACGCCGACCAGCTCGGCGTCGGCGAACTTGACGCCCGGCGTGGCCTTGCGGTCGTCGAGGATGATCTCGAGACCGGCCGTGTCCAGCTCGGCGGCGATCTTCTCGGCGCCGGCACGCACCGCGTCGTCCTTGCCCGCGATGACGATGTGCACGTCGAACGGCGACACCTCGCGCGGCCAGATGATGCCGAGGTCGTCGTGGCTCTGCTCGGCGAGGACGCCGACCAGCCGCGAGACGCCGACGCCGTAGGACCCCATCGTGATCCGGATCGGCTTGGAGTCGGGGCCGAGCGCGTCGAGCTCGAACGCGTCCGCGTACTTGCGGCCGAGCTGGAAGATGTGCCCGATCTCGATGCCGCGCGCGGCGACCAGGGTGCCGTGGCCGTCCGGCGACGCGTCGCCCTCGCGGACCTCGGCGGCCTCGATGGTGCCGTCCGGGGTGAAGTCGCGGCCGGCCAGCAGGTCGACGACGTGGTGGTCGACCTTGTCGGCCCCGGTGACCCAGGCGGTGCCGGGCACGATCCGGGGGTCGGCGAGGTAGCGCACGCCGTTGTCCTGCAGGGCCTTCGGGCCGATGTAGCCCTTGACCAGGAACGGGTTCTTGGCGAAGTCGGCCTCGTCGAGCAGCACGACCTCGGCGGGCTCGAGCGACGCTTCGAGGCGCTTCATGTCCACTTCGCGGTCACCGGGGAGCGCGACGCAGACCAGCTCCCACTCCTTCGCACCGGGCTGACGCGCCTTGAGCATGACGTTCTTCAGCGTGTCCGCGGCGGTGAACTCGCGGCCGAGCCCGGCCGCGTTGAGGAAGTTCACCAGCGACTCGATGGTCGGCGTGTTCGGCGTGTGGTGCACCTGCGCCTCGGGCCGGCCTTCGACCGGCTGCGCGGCCGGCGCGGGCGTCACGACGGCTTCGACGTTCGCCGCGTAACCCGACTCCGTGCTGCGGACGTAGGTGTCTTCGCCCGTCTCGGCGACCGCGAGGAACTCCTCGGACGCCGAGCCGCCCATGGCCCCCGACGTCGCCTTGACCACGACGTATTCGAGGCCGAGGCGGTCGAACAGCTTCGTGTAGGCGGCGCGGTGGGCCTGGTAGGAGCGCTCCAGGCCCTCGTCGTCGAGGTCGAACGAGTACGAGTCCTTCATGACGAACTCGCGGCCGCGCAGGATGCCGGCGCGGGGGCGCGCTTCGTCGCGGTACTTCGTCTGGATCTGGTAGAGCGTGACGGGGTAGTCGCGGTAGGAGTTGAACTCCCCCTTGACCGTCAGCGTGAACAGCTCTTCGTGCGTCGGGCCGAGGAGGTAGTCGGCGCCCTTGCGGTCCTTCAGGCGGAACAGGCTGTCGCCGTACTCGGTCCAGCGGCCGGTCGCCTCGTAGGGCTCCTTCGGCAGCAGCGCGGGGAACTGGATCTCCTGCGCGCCGATGGCGTTCATCTCGTCGCGCACCACGGCCTCGATGCGGCGCAGCACGCGCAGGCCGAGCGGCAGCCACGAATACCCGCCCGGGGCGACCCGGCGGACGTAGCCGGCGCGTACCAGGAGCCGGTGGCTCGGTACCTCGGCGTCCGCCGGATCCTCGCGCAAGGTGCGAAGGAACAACGACGAAGTCCTGGTGATCACTGCGGGGCTCCCTGCTCCGGGCGGGTGTGAAAGTCCCGCTCAGGGTAGTCACTCCCCCGGCAGTGACTCCAACGGGTTACTCGACGGCCCGTTTTTGTCGGTGGTCGCCGCTAGCTTCGGGACATGGCGATCCACCTGGGCATGATCACGATCGACTGCGCCGATCCACGCGGTCTGGCGGCGTTCTGGACGGCGGCGCTGGGCACGACGGTGGCACAGGACTACGGCGGCGAGTTCCTCGTGCTGGCACCCCCGGAGGGCGGGCTGCCACTGGGCCTGCAGCGGGTGCCGGAGCCTCGCGCGGGCAAGAATCGGGTCCACGTCGACTTCGGCGGGGATGATCGCGGAGCGGAGGTGAAACGGCTGGTGGAGCTGGGTGCGAAGGAGGTGGCCGAGCATTCGGTACCGGGTTTGGCGTGGACCGTGCTGACCGATCCGGAGGGCAACGAGTTCTGCATCTCGGGAGGTGAGCACTAGCGGGTCGCGACGCGCGGCAACGGGTAGAAAGGCGGCATGAGCGCTCGCGTACTGCTGCCGTGGACCGACATCGAGGTGCCGGAAGGGGTCGAAGCCGCCTACTACGACGGCGTCGCGCCTCCCCCGGCCGAGCTGGACGACGTCGAGGTCTACGTGCTGCCCTACGACCGCGGGCCGGAGCCGCCGAAGCTCATCGAGGAGCTGCCGTCGCTGCGGGTGGTGCAGTCGCTGTCGGCCGGCGTCGAGACGCTGGTGCCGCTGCTGCCGGAGGGGGTGCGGCTGGCGAACGGGCGGGGGTTGCACGACCTGAGCGTCGCCGAGCACGCCCTCGCGCTGATCCACGCGGCGCAGCGCGACCTGCCGCGGTGGTTCGCGCAGCAGGCGCGCGGGGAGTGGACTCGCGAGCACACGCGGTCGCTCGCCGACAGCCGCGTGCTCCTGGTCGGCTACGGCTCGATCGGGCAGGCGATCGAGCGCCAGCTCCTCGCCGCGGAAGCGGTGGTCACGCGGGTGGCGAGCCGCGCGCGGCCGGACGACGGCGTCCACGGCGTCGACGAGCTGCCGGCGCTGCTGCCCGGGGCCGACATCGTGGTGCTGATCCTCCCGGACACCCCCGCGACGCGCGGCCTGCTCGACGCGAAGGCCCTCGCCGCCCTCCCCGACGACGCCCTGGTGGTGAACGTCGGCCGCGGCACGGCGATCGACACGGACGCTCTCCTGGCCGAGGCGCGCACCGGACGCCTGCGCGCGGGCCTCGACGTCGTGGACCCGGAGCCGCTGCCCGCCGACCATCCACTGTGGACGGTTCCGGGGGTGGTCATCACCCCGCACATCGCCGGCGGATCGGCGTCGTTCTACCCGCGCGCGAAGAAGCTGGCGGCGGAGCAGCTGCGGAGGTACGCGAAGGGTGAGGAGCTGCTCAACCTCGTGGAGCCGTGACGGCGGCGGCCCGGTTTCAGGACCGGACGTACACGTGCCATTCGTCGTCGACGCGATATCCGCACCGCTCGTAAACACCCAGGGCCCGGTGCGCGTTGTCGACGTCGACGTTCAGCGCCGACCGGTCGAACCCCGCCGCTTTCGCCGCCAGTAGCGTGTGTCCCAGCAACCCCGACGCGACGCCGCGGCCGCGCAGCACCGCCCGCGTTCCCACCCAGGTGGCGTAGTGCTCGCGGATGCCCGTCGCCGCGGCTTCGGACTCGTAGAAGTGGCTGAGGACGAACGCCAGGACCTTGTCGCCGTCGAGGACGAGGAACGACACCTCCGGGCGGAAGTCCTTGGAGCCGGTGACCAGGTGGTGCCAGGCCTCCGGCTCGTAGGCGGTGCTGCCCCAGTGCCCGGCGAAGGTGTCGTTGCGGGCGTCGAGCGCGGCGAGGTCGTACTTGAAGTCGAACGGCACCGCGGTGACGCCGTCGGGCAGCGGCGGCTGCGGCGGCAGGTCGGCGAGGCCGACGCGCATGTTCACCATCGTCCGCTGGTGCGTGAAGCCCGCGCCGGCGAGCACACCGGTGATCCAGCGCTCGTTCTGGTGCTGGCCGTGGTGCAGTTCGAACGGCGCGCCGGGGAAGGTGCGCTCGTTGACTTCGCGGCTCGTGCGCGTGAACCACTCGACCAGGTGAGCGCCGACGGCGGCCGTCCGGTACATCGGGTGCACCACCGACTGCAGCCGGATCATGTGCACCGGGTTCGCGGCGTCGCGGCGGCGGATCAGGCCGTAGCCGGCGAGCGTCCGGCCCGCCCACGCGCCGATGGTGGCCCGGGCCAGGTCGATGTTGGGCCCTTCGAGCTCCTCGCGGAGGTCTCCGTCGCTGAAGTGGTCACCGGTCCGGTCGACTTCCTCGGCCGCGGCGTACAGCCGGGTGAGCGCCGGGACGTCGTCGAGGGTCAACGGGCGCCAGGTCAGGTCCATGCCGGGAGGCTAGGCCGGACGGCGGCGTCCGCGCACCCCGTTTTGCCGATCCGGCCGGAAGCAGGCCGCCCCTCACTCGGCACGTGACCGTTGATGCGGAAACCTTCGGCCGTGGCTGTGGCCGGATCGGCAAAAGTCGCCACAGTAGTCTCGATGCGTGCTGGTGCTCCTTCCTCCTTCCGAGACCAAGGCCGACGGCGGCCGCGGCGGCCCGCTCGACCTCGACGCGCTGTCGTTCCCCGAGCTGAACCCGGCGCGCGCGAAGCTCCTCGACGCGCTCGTCGAGCTGGCCCGGGACGTCCCCGGCAGCGTCGCGGCGCTGGGTCTCACCGAGCGCCAGTCCGGCGAGGTGGCACGCAACGCGGAGCTGTTCGCGTCGCCGACGATGCCGGCGCTGCGCCGCTACACCGGTGTGCTGTACGACGCGCTCGACGTGAAGAGCCTCACGAAGGCGGGCCTGGAGAAGGCGCACCGGCGGCTGGCGGTGACGTCGTCCCTGTTCGGCGTCGTGTCGGCGACCGACCCGATTCCCGCGTACCGGCTTTCGGGTGGGAACTCGCTGCCGTCGCTGGGGACGGTCCGCGGGCACTGGAAGCCGGTGCTCGAACCGGTGTTGCAGCAGGTGGAGGGCCTGGTGGTGGACCTGCGCTCGGGCACGTACTCGGCGTTCGCGAAGCTGCGCCCGGACGCGGTGACGGTCCGCGTGGTGACGGAGAACGCCCACGGCGAGCGCGTGACGGTCAGCCACTTCAACAAGGCGTACAAGGGCCGCCTGGCACGCGAGCTGGTGACCACGCGGGCCGAACCGTCCACTGTGGACCAGCTGGTGAAGGTGATCAGGAAGGCCGGCCTGGTGGTGGAGCGCACGGGCGAGCACGCGCTGGAGCTGGTCACGGAGGGCTGAGGGCTCCCGTTCAGAAGCGGTCCGGGGCGAACGGCGTCAGGTCGAACCCCGGGTCCTCCCTCAGTGCGATCGCCGCGACCAGCTTCCCCGCGAACGGCGCGTTCGTCAGCCCGCCCGCGCCGAAGCCCGTCGACACCGCCAATCCCGGCCGGAGCGACCCCAGGATCGGCAGGCCGTCCGGGGTGCCCGGGCGGAAACCCACCCGCGTCTCCGCCAGCGTCGCGTCCGCCAGGCCCGGGGCCACCGTCAGCGCGTTGTCCAGCACCTCGCGCTGGCCCGCCGCCGTCACGCGGTAGTCGAAGCCGGCCTCCGCCTCGCGCGTCGCGCCCGCCACCACCCGGCCGCCGCCGAACGCCAGCAGGTAGTGGCTCGTGCGGGGCAGCACCACCGGCCACGCCGACGTGTCCGTGCCCGGTAGGTCGAAGTGGCTGATCTGGCCGCGGTGCGGCGTCACCGGCAGGTCGATCCCCAGCGGCGCCAGCAGTTCCCGGCTCCACGCGCCGGCCGCGACCACGACGCTGTCGGCCTCCAGAGGGCCCGACGCGCTCACGACCGTCCCGTCGGCCCGGAACGCGACCTCGCCTTCGACGAACTTCGCGCCCCGGCGCTCGGCCGCCGCCAGCAGGGCCCCGCGCAGCCGGTGGCCGTCGACGCGGCCCGCGCCCGCCAGGTGCACCGCGCCCAGCCCGGGCGCCAGCGCCGGGAACAGTTCGCGCGCCTGATCCGGGTCGAGCCGCCGGATTTCGCCGATTTCGGGCGCGTCCGCCGCCCGCGCGGTCAGCCGTTCGTGTACCTCGGCCAGCTCGCTTTCCTCGGCCGACACGACCATCCCGCCGACGACCTCGAACGACGAATCCTCGAGCTCGGCGGTGAACTCGCGGTAGTACCGGCCGGCGGCCGACGCGAGCGGGTACAGCGCGTCTTCCCAGCGCGACGTCCACGGGCTGACGATCCCGGCGCCGGCTTCGGTGGCCGTCCCCGGCCGGGCCGCGTCCGCCACGACCACCTCCGCGCCCCGGCCCGCCAGGTGCCAGGCCGTTGCCGCGCCGCCGATTCCGCTGCCGATCACGAGCACTCGCATGTCCCCCACCCTGCCCGATCGTGCCGCGCCCGGGCCACCGGGATTGCCCCGCACCCTCGACCGGCCGGTCGTATGCTGCGCGCCATGCCGAGCCGTGCCGAGCGGTATGTCGCCCATCTCGACACCCTGACCGGGAGCACCGAGCCCCGGTTGCAGCCGATCCCGTCGACCCACACCGGGCTCGACGACGTCATCGCGTTCGTCTACACCGACGAACCGGAGCCGAGATATCTGACCGGGGTGACCTACGGCCTGTCGCTGGCCGACCACGCCGAATGGCACGGCGTGAAACCGGAGCTGTGGATCAGCGTCCGGTCCGACGACCCGGTGTGGGCGCTGGCCATCGGCTACCTCGCCGAGCAGCTGCGGGGCACGTGCCCGTTCGTCTACGGCGACACCATCGACTTCGGCGAGCCGATCGCGCCCGAGTCCGCCATGACCGCGTTCGCCGTGTCCGCGCCCGCCGGCCTCGACGCGGACCAGTACACGCTGATCGACATCGGGGGCGCACCGATCAGCATCGCCGGCTGCTTCCCGGTGCACGACATCGAGCGGAAGTACATCCGTGAGCACGGCATCGACGCGTTCTGGCAGCTGGACTGGGACCTCTACGACGTCCGGCGCCCGCCGGTCGTCTGATACGCCGCCGTCGCGAGCCGCACGAACGACCGGACAAGCGGGCTCGCGTCCGTCCACGCGACGACCACCGGGTTCGGCGCCAGGCCGGCGAGCGGGACCACGGTCAGGTCGCCGGGCGGGCGGTGGCCGAGCGGCATCAGCCCGACGGTCCCGTTCCAGAGCACGGCCTGCAGGCACTCCTGGACGGCGCGCACCACCGGCCCTTCGCGCGGCTCGCCGCCGTGCCAGTACGACTGCCAGACCGGGTCGGTGCCGTCCGGGAACCGGAACCAGCGCCGGCCGGCCAGGTCGGCCAGCTCCAGGTGGTCGCGGCGGGCCAGCGGGTCGTCGGCGCGCAGCACCGCGCCGACCGGGTCTTCGCGCAGCCGGTGCACCGTCAGGCCGGTCTCGTCGAACGGCCCGCGGGTCAGCGCGACGTCGACGAGCCCGGCGCGCAACCCGCACGTCGGGTCGGTCAGGTCCGTGTCGCGGACGCGGACCTCGACGCCCGGGTGCTGCCGGCGGTAGGCGTCGGCGAGCCGCGTCGCGTCCGGGTCGGCGCTGTCGGCGAGGAGGCCGACGGTGATCGTCGCGGTGCCGGCCACGCGCGCCCTCGCCCGTTCGGCTTGCGCCAGCAGGGCACGCGCCTCCTCGAGCAGGGCCACGCCGGACGCGGTGAGCGTGACGCCCGCCGCCGAGCGCACCATCAGGACGGCGCCGACGTCGGCCTCCAGCTGCTTGATCGCCCGGCTCAGCGGCGGCTGGCTCATGTGCAGCCGCGCGGCGGCCCGGCCGAAGTGGAGCTCTTCGGCGACGGCCACGAAGTACCGCAGCGTGCGCAGCTCCATCTCAGCCCTGCTGCCCGGCCTGCTCGGCGGCATCGAAGGGCCAGACGTCGTCGGGGAAGACGCGCGCGAACCAGTGCGGCTGGACGTCCCGCAGCCGCAGGGCCCGCCACCGCCGCGGGTCCGCGGGCTCGGGCACGGCGACCTCGACGTCCGGGCCGTGGGCGAAGAGCCGTTCCTGGCAGACGCCGCAGGGCGCGAGGACCCAGTAGCCGCGGTCTTCGTCCGCGGCGGTCACGCAGACCGAGCCGGTCACGCTCCGCCCCAGCTTGAAGGCTTCGCAGATCGCGCCGGTTTCGTGGCACAGGCTGACGGCCTGGTTCGGGAAGTCCGGCGCGGTGCTCGTGAGCATCGTGCCGTCGTCGAGGCGCAGCGCCGCCGCCCCGGACCACGGCGTGCTCCCGAACCGGTTGCGCGCCAGCTCGATCGCCGCGTCCACGAGTTCCTGATCCACTGCCATGGCCGAACAGTAACCCCGGCCTGCGACGATGTCCGCCGGGTATCGGCGCCACGCAACCGGTCTTGGACGGCGCCGGTGTCCCGGCGGTGGAATCAGGACATGACCGATCTGACCGATCCCGCCGTGCGGGTGGCCGGCGCCCGGGAGCTCGCCCCGGACCTGCTGGTGATCCCGAACGACCGCGTCGACCTCGTGCCCAACATCGGCGTCATCGGCGGCACGGAGGCCGTCCTCGTCGTCGACACGGGCCTGGGCACCGCGAACGCGTCGGAGGTGCTCGCGTTCGCGACGTCGGTGGCCGCCGGCCGCCGCCTCTTCCTGACGACGACGCACTTCCACCCCGAACACGCCTACGGCGCGCAGGTGTTCGCCGGCTCTGCGACCTACCTGGTCAACCGCGGCCAGGCGGACGACCTGAGCACGAAGGGCGCGGGCTACCTCGAGATGTTCCGCGGCCTCGGCGAGGTGGTCGCGCGCCGGCTCGAGGGCGTCCGGGTGCCCACGCCCGACGTGGTCTACGACGGTTCCCACGACCTCGACCTGGGCGGCCGGACGGTCCGGCTCCGGCCCACCGGCCGCGGCCACACCACCGGTGACCAGGTCGTCGAGGTGCCGGACGCGGGCGTGCTGTTCACCGGCGACCTGGCCGAGACGGGGCAGTTCGCGATCCTCCCGTGGTTCCCGCCGCACGACACGGACGTGACCGGCGTGGGGTGGCTCGAGGTGCTGGACCGGCTGGCGCTCGACGCGCCCCGGGTGGTGGTGCCCGGGCACGGAGAGGTCGGTGGCGTTTCGGTGCTCACCGACGTCCGCGACTACCTGCGCGAGCTGCGGGACGAGACGTGGCGCAGGCGGGACTCGGGTCTCGGGGTGAGCGAGATCGCCGCCGAGGTCCGGGAGGTGCTGGTCGGGCGCCACCCGGAGTGGGCCGGGCAGGAGTGGATCGAGCCGGGGGTCGGGTGCCTGTGCGCTGAGCACGACGCCGCGCCCGCCTGACCGAGGAACCGCCTGGGCAGCCGGGCGGGTCGCGCTGCCGCAGGTGGCTCGCTGCGGCAGCCGGGTTCGCCGGTCCGGCCCTCAGTCCGCTCCCAGTACCGCCATCGCCGCGTTGTGGCCGGGGATGCCGCTGACACCACCTCCTCGCACCGCTCCAGCGCCGCACAGCAGCACGCGTTCGTGCGCCGTCTCCACTCCCCACTTGCCCGCCTGAGCCGGGTCCGTGGCGAACGGCCAGGCCAGGTCGCGGTGGAAGATGTGCCCCGCCGGCAGGCCCAGCTCGGCCTCCAGGTCGAGCGGGGTCTTCGCCTCCACGCAGGGCTTTCCGTCCGGCCCGGTCAGCAGGCAGTCCTCGATCGGCTCGGCCAGCACGCTGTTCAGCGAAGCCAGCGTCGCGCGCAACGCCGCCTCCCGCGCCTCTTCGTTGTGTCCTTCGAAGAGGCGCGCCGGCATGTGCAGGCCGAACAACGTCAGGGTCTGCACGCCCGCCGCGCGTTCGGCCGGGCCGAGGATCGACGGGTCCGTCAGCGAATGGCAGTAGATCTCGCAGGGCGGCAGCGTGGGGATCTTCCCCGCCGCCGCCTCGCGGTAGGCCGTTTCCAGCTGGGTGAACGTCTCGTTGACGTGGAACGTGCCGCCGAACGCCTCCGCCGGGTCGACGTGCGGGTCGCGCAGCTTCGGCAGCCGCGACAGCACCATGTTCACCTTCAACTGTGCGCCTTCCGGCCGCTCCGGTGGTTCCTCGCCCAGCAGCCGCGCCACCGTCGACGGCGCGACGTTCGCCAGCACGTGCCCGCCGCGCACGACGTGCTCGGCGTCGTCACGGCGGTAGCGCACCTCGCCGCCGGGGTCGATCGACAGCACCTCCGCCCCGGTCACGAGCCGCGCGCCCGCCGCGGCGGCGACCGCCGCGAGCGAGCCGGTGACCGCGCCCATGCCGCCGACCGGGACGTCCCAGTCGCCGGTTCCGTTGCCGATCACGTGGTAGAGCAGGCAGCGGTTCTGCCGCAGGTCCTCGTCGCCCGCCGCGGCGAACGTGCCGATCAGGGCGTCGGTGAGCACCACCCCGCGGACCAGGTCGTCGCCGAACCGCGACGTGAGCGTCTCGCCGATCGGCCGCTCGAACAGCAGCGACCACGCTTCGCCGTCGCCGAGCCGGTCGCGGAAGTCCACTTCGGACAGCAGCGGCTCGGTGAGCGTGCCGAAGGAGCGTTCGGCGACGCGCTCGGTCAGCTCGTAGAAGCGCTGCCACGCCGCGAAGTCCGATGTGGCCCCGGTGACCGCGCGGAAGGACGCCGCCGTCCGGCCGTCGTCGCCCGTGTCGACAAGGAGACCCGAGCCGCCCGTGGGCGTGTAGGACGACATCCGGCGCCGCTTCAGCCGCACGTCGAGGCCGAGGTCGGCCACGATCTTCTTCGGCAGCAGGCTGACCAGGTAGGAGTAGCGCGACAGCCGGACGTCAACGCCGTCGAACGCGCGGAACGACACGGCGGCGCCACCGGTCTCCCCGCGCCGTTCGAGCACGAGCACCGACCGGCCCGCCCGTGCCAGGTACGCGGCCGCCACCAGTCCGTTGTGACCGCCACCGACGACCACGACGTCGTAGGAATCCATCCACCCCTCCTCGGTGAGCCTGCCTCTTCATCGTGACCACGCGGGCGGGCCGAATTCAAGGAAAGCGCACGAACGGTCCTTTCGCGCTATTCGGTTGCGCGGCGCCGGATCGGTCCGGCAAGCTGAAGCACAACCGGCAGGGAGCCGGTGCGGAGAGAGCGGGAGGTGCCTGTCGTGATGGATGTCCGGGCCTTCTCGCGCCCTCACCCACCCGCCCCCCGAGGCTGACCACGCGCCCGGTGGGGCATCCCTGACCAAGGAGAAACCCACCAGTGCGCCAGCACGATTTCGACGACTTCGATCTCTTCGACGAACGCCCGTCCCACCGCCGCACGCGGTCCGAGGACGACACCCCGCGGGCTCGCCGGACCACCCGGTTCGACGACGAACCCGCACCCGCCCGCCGCGGGCGGCTCACCGAAGGCGAACGCGTCCGGCTCGCCAAGCTCCGCGACGACGCCTACACCGAAAACCAGCTGCCGGACGGCGCCGACCGCTGGTCCACCTGGGACGACGCCGAACACGGCCCGCTCCCCCGGCCCGGCTGGGTCGTCACCGAGCTCGCCGCCGTCGACACCGACCTCGGCGTCCTCAAAACCGGCAAGGAGGCCGACGTCCACCTGCTGCGGCGTGGCCTGCCCGGCACCCCCGGCACGCTGCTGGCCGCGAAGCGCTACCGCAGCGACGAACACAAGCTGTTCCACCGCGACGCGGGCTACCTCGAAGGACGGCGGATGCGCCGCTCCCGGGAGACCCGGGCGATGGCGCAGCGCAGCGCGTTCGGCCGCAACCTGATCGCCGAACAGTGGGCCGTCGCGGAGTTCGCCGCGTTGAGTCGCTTGTGGACGCTCGGCGCGCCCGTGCCGTACCCGGTGCAGCGCAACGGCACCGAGCTGCTCCTCGAGTTCCTCGGAGAGGACGACGGGACGGCCGCACCCCGGCTGGCCCAGGTGCGCCCGGAGCCGGACGAGCTCAAGGACCTGTGGTTCCAGGCCACCGCGGCGCTCGAGCTGCTCGCGTCGGAGGGGCTCGCGCACGGCGACCTCTCGGCGTACAACCTGCTCGTGCACCGCGGCCGGCTCGTGGTGATCGACCTGCCGCAGGTGGTCGACGTCGTCGCCAACCCCGGCGGCGTCGAGTTCCTCGCGCGGGACGTGCGCAACCTCGCCGGCTGGTTCCACGGCCGCGGCCTCGGGGAGCACGTCACGAACACCGATGAGCTGCTGGCGGAACTCGTTTCCGCCGCCGGGATCGGGTGAGCGCGCGGCGGCGTCGCGGATGTGGCACGGAACACGTCTGCGACGCCGCCCACAACCGGTTACCTCCATGCGGAGGACCAGGCCCCCCTCAGGTACTATCGATTCAGACCGCAACCGGCGGCGTGGATGAGTTGGTGTCCGTCGCCTCCAGAGCCACCGAATGGCTCGCGGTGATCCGCAACCCCCCAAGCGGCGCGCAGTGTCGGAATAGCGCAAGACACAGTGTGCCGGGTCCGTCCCTGTGAACGCCCACGCACACCATCTTGCCCTGCCTGCGCGCAGGGAGCCCGGGCCTCCTTGTGACGAACCACGTCCGAGAGGCATTTGTGACAGTCACGTTCAACTCTGGTCCCTCCTCGACGTCCGCGCACGCGGGCCGTCCCGACCGTCGGCCGCGTCAGCGCCCCGCCGGTGGCGACACGCTGCGTGATGACGCTGTCGAGACCGTGGCGACCAGGACCTTCGCCGAGCTGGGCCTGCCGGAGCCGCTGCTCCGCGCGCTGGCCGAGGCCGGCATCACCAGCCCCTTCCCGATCCAGTCCGCGACCATCCCGGACGCCCTGGCCGGCCGCGACGTGCTGGGCCGCGCCCAGACCGGTTCCGGCAAGACCCTCGCCTTCGGCCTGGCCATGCTGGCCCGGCTCGCCGACGGCAAGGCCCGCCCGAAGCGCCCCCGCGCGCTGATCCTCGTCCCGACCCGCGAGCTGGCCATGCAGGTGGCCGACTCGCTGACCCCGCTGGCCAAGTCGCTCGGCCTGTGGTGCCGCACGGCCGTCGGCGGCATGGCCTTCGCCCGTCAGGCCGACGCCCTTTCCCGTGGCGTCGACCTGCTGATCGCCACCCCGGGGCGGCTGTCGGACCACGTCCGGCAGGGCACCGCGCACCTGGGCGACTGCAACTTCATCGCGCTCGACGAGGCCGACCAGATGGCCGACATGGGCTTCATGCCGCAGGTCCGCGAGATCATGGACCTCACCCCGCCGGGTGGGCAGCGCCTGCTGTTCTCGGCGACGCTCGACGGTGACGTCAACCGCCTCGTGCGGCAGTACCTGAGCGACCCGGTCACGCACTCGGTCGCGCCGTCGACCGCGAGCGTGACGACCATGGACCACCACGTGCTCCAGGTGTCGCACCAGGACAAGCAGGACGTCATCACGCAGATCGGCGCCCGCGAGGGCCGCACGATCATGTTCGTGCGCACCAAGCACCACGTCGACCGCCTCGCCGAGCGGCTGCGCGAGCAGGGCGTGAACGCGGCGGCGCTGCACGGCGGCAAGACGCAGGGACAGCGCAACCGCGTCCTCGCCGACTTCAAGGAAGGCCACACCCCGGTGCTGGTCGCCACGGACGTCGCCGCGCGCGGCATCCACGTCGACGACATCTCGCTGGTGCTGCACGTCGACCCGGCGGCCGACCACAAGGACTACCTGCACCGCGCCGGCCGCACGGCCCGCGCCGGGGCGTCCGGGGTCGTCGTCACGGTGGTCACCAACGACCAGCGCCGCATGGTCAAGCGGATGACCGACCGGGCCGGCGTCCGCGCCGAGTCCACGATGGTCCGCCCGGGTGACGAAGCACTGACCCGCATCACCGGTGCCCGCGAGCCCAGCGGCGAGCCGGTCATCGAGCGTCGGCGCGAGACCCCGCGTCGTGGCGGCGGCGGTGGCTTCCGCGGCGACCGCGGCTTCGGCGGCTCGAGCCGCGGTGGTTACCGCGGTGGCAGCAGCAGCAGCCAGAGCGGCGAGCGCGGCGGCAGCGGCAGCTACGGCGGCGGCGACCGTGGTGGCGACCGCGGCGGTTACGGCCAGCGCTCCGGCGAGGGTCGTCCCGGCGGCTTCGGCGGCCGTGGCCGTCAGCCCCGCTCGGGCAACGGTGGTGGCTACGGCCGCCCGAGCCGTGGCCCGCGTCGCGGCTACGACAGCTGATCTCGTTTTCGGAAGCCCCGGACTTCGGTCCGGGGCTTCCGGCGTTTCCGGGCCCGCTTCCCGGTTGTGCCAGGCTCGGATGCGAGACTGCGGGATGTGACTACGCCGCCGACACTCCCGCCCGACGAGGTTTTCGACTGGCTCGACACCGAGGCGGAGAAGCGGGCGAACGCGGGGCTCGTGCGGCAGCTGCGGCCGCGTCCCGCCAAGGCGGACGAGCTGGACCTGGCCGGCAACGACTACCTCGGGCTGGCCCGCGACAAGCGCGTCGCCGGGGCCTCCGCCGCCGCCGCGTTGCGCTGGGGCGCCGGGTCGACCGGGTCACGGCTGGTCACCGGGTCGACCGAGCTGCACACCGAGCTGGAGCTGGAGCTCGCCCGGTTCTGCGGCGTGCAGGCGGCGCTGGTGTTCTCGTCCGGCTTCACCGCGAACCTCGGCGCGGTGACGGCGCTGTCGGGGTCCGAGTCCGCGATCGTCACCGACAAGTACATCCACGCGTCGCTGATCGAGGGCTGCCGGCTCTCGCGGGCCGACGTCGCCGCGGTCGCGCACGCGACGCCGTCGGCGATCAAGAACGCGCTGGCGACCCGCCGCAAGCCGCGGGCGCTGGTGGTGACGGATTCGGTGTTCTCGGTCGACGGCGACCTCGCCCCGCTCGCCGAGCTGGCCGGGATCTGCCGTTCGCATGGTGCAGCGATGGTGGTCGACGACGCGCACGGCTTCGGCATCCTCGGCGACGGCGGTCGCGGCGCGGTCCACGCGGCCGGGCTGGCGGGCGCACCCGACGTCGTCACGACGTTGACGCTGTCGAAGTCCCTCGGCGCCCAGGGCGGGGCGGTGCTGGGGCCGCGTCGCGTGATCAAGCACCTCATCGACACGGCGCGCAGCTTCATCTTCGACACCGCTCTGGCGCCCGCGAGTGCCGCGGCCGCGTTGGCCGCGCTGCACGCGCTGAAGGAGGAGCCGGGGCTGGCGGAGAAGGTGCTCGAGAACGCGGGCAACCTGGCGATGTCGTTGAAGGCGGCCGGGCTGACGGTGAGCCTGCCGGACGCGGCCGTGATCTCGGTTCAGGCGCCGTCCGCGGAGGCGGCCGTCGCGTGGGCGGCGGCGTGCGCGGAGCAGGGCATCCGCGTCGGGTGCTTCCGGCCGCCGTCGGTGCCGGACGGCATTTCGCGGCTGCGGCTGACCGCGCGGGCCGACCTCACCGAGTCCGATGTGGATCGCGCGGTGAAGGTGATCACGGCGACGGCACCCCGGGGTGCGACCGCCTGAGCCGCACCCGGACGGTCGGTTCGCGTGATCGGGGGCCGGTCTCGCGTGATTCTGGGCGGGACTCGCGTGATTGAAGGCGGGACTCGCGTGATTGGGCGGGTTTCTCGTGTGATCAGGGAGGCATCTCGCGTGATTGGAGGGGCATCACGCGTGATTGGGGGGTCGACACGTTACTGCGGGAGGCGGCGCATGCGGATGTGCGGGATTCCGTCTTCGTCGGTGTATTCCGTGCCTTCCGCGATGAAGCCGTAGCGCGCGTAGAAGCCCTGGACGTACGTTTGCGCGTCCAGGACGTACTCGCCGGGGGTGGTGAGGGCCGCGTCCATCAAGCGCGCGGCCAAGCCGCGGCCGCGGGCCGAGGCCGCCGTCGCCACCCGGCCGATGCGGCGGACGCCACCCGGGTCGGCGAGCACCCGCAGGTAGGACAGCACACCACCGGGGTCCGAGAACCACAGGTGGCGGGTGTCCGGCTGCAGGTCACGGCCGTCGAGCTCGGGGTACGCCGCCTTCTGCTCCACCACGAACACGTCCACGCGCAGGCGGAGGATGTCGTGCAGCTGGGCGGCGGTCAGCTCGGGTCCGGTCGCGTCGTGCAGGGTCGGCATGCCCCCTGCCTATCACGCTCAGCCGAAGATGCGCGGCTTGGCCTGGGCCTCGATGTCGTCCGTGTACGCCGAAACGCGCGTGTAGACGCCCGGCTTGCCCGCCTTGCCGCAGCCGTCGCCGAAGGACACGATCCCGATCAGCGTGTCGCCCACGACGAGCGGGCCGCCGGAGTCGCCCTGGCACGCGTCGATACCGCCTTCCGCGTACCCCGCGCAGACCATGGTCTTCTGGTCGTACACGGAGTAGTCGGAGCGGCAGGAGCTGTCGGACACCAGCGGGACCTGGGCGCTGCGCAGGTAGTCGGACCGGTCGCCGCCGTCGGCGACGCGGCCCCAGCCGAGCACCGTCGCCTTGGTGCCTTCGCGGTACGAAGCCGCGTCATCGGTGCCGGGCAGCTTCGCGGGCCGGTAGTCGAGCTGGCCGCGGACGGTCAGGACCGCGATGTCGTCGCCCTGGGTCGGGTCGTTGTAGCCCTTGCTGATCCAGACCTTCGAGACGCTCAGCACGTCACCCTCGTCGGTGCGCTTGTCCTCCCGGCCGGCCACGACGCGGACGCTCTGCTTGTCGACCGCCTTGGCGCAGTGCGCCGCCGTCGCGACCGCCGTCGAGCTGACGATCACCGCGCCGCAGAACTGGTTTCCGCCCGAGTCGGTCAGGTACACCGCGTACGGGTGGTCCGAAAGGGACGCCTTGTCGCCGCCCACGATCCGCGGCTGGTTGGCGGACGCCGGGTCCGCCGACGCCGTGCCGACCACGACCGGGATGGCCACCGCGGCGACCGCGAGGAACGCGCCGCTCGCGAGCAGCAGGGATCGGCGGGACTTCACGGACATGGGTCGTTCCCCTCTTCGAACAGCAAAAGTCAAAGCGCTCGGCACCCGGATGACTCCGGTGCGTGAACGAGCGGCGCTGAATACCCTAATCGGAGTGGGCCCGAAACGGTGTCACTGAAACGGGTGGACTCCGCGCTCACCGAACGCTTCTGTCAGGCTGGAGGAATGCGACGGACGGCGACGGCGGTGTGCGGGACGGCTCTGGCCCTCACGCTGGGCGCCTGCACGTCGGAAGTCCCGCCGGCCCCGCGTCCGGTGGCCGCGACGCCCGCCCCGACCGCGGTGGCCAAACCCCCCGCCCCGGTGACGTCGGCGCCGCCGGCGACGTCGAGCGCGCCCACCGTCACCTGGCAGGTGGGTGCCCACCCCCTCCCCGTCGGCCCCGGCGGCTTCGGAGAGATCGAGCCGACGCCACCCGAACTGGTGAACCGGGCACTTCCGACAAAAGACGTCCTCCCGCCACCGGCCGACGGCCGGTACCACGCGACCGTCAGCGCGGTGCCCGCAGACGTCCTCGCCCGCAGCACCTGGCAGCCCGCCTGCCCGGTCAAGGCCGCCGACCTGCGCTACCTGACGATGTCCTTCCGGGGCTTCGACGGCCGCGCGCACACCGGCGAAATGCTGGTCAACGCGAAGGGCGCCGCCGGGATCACCCAGGTCTTCGGGCAGCTCTTCGCCGCGGGCTTCCCCCTGGAAGAGATGCGAGTGACCGGCCCGGCCGAGCTGACCGCGCCGCCGACCGGCGACGGCAACAGCACCAGCGCGTTCGTCTGCCGCCCGGCGCGCGGGCAGACGTCCTGGTCGGCGCACGCGTACGGGCTCGCGGTGGACGTCAACCCGTTCTGCAACCCCTACACCCAGGGCAAGCTCGTGCTGCCCGAGCTGGCTTCGGCCTACCTCGACCGGTCGAACCGCCGGCCGGGCATGGTCCTGGCGGGCGACGCGACCGTGCGCGCGTTCGCCGCGATCGGCTGGAGCTGGGGCGGCGCGTGGACCAGCCCGAAGGACCGGATGCACTTCACCGGCAACGGCCACTGAGCACGTAATACGACGTTGAGCACAGGCGGGAACACCCGCTCTTCGCAGGCGGTTGGCTAGGGTGAATCGACCGGAACCGACCCCGCGGAGGATGCAGTGCCCCACTACGACCTGGTGATCGTCGGGACGGGATCGGGGAACTCCATCCTCGGGCCCGGTTTCGCCGGCAAGAAGACGGCGATCGTGGAGAAGGGCACCTTCGGTGGCACCTGCCTGAACGTCGGCTGCATCCCGACGAAGATGTTCGTCTACGCCGCCGACGTCGCGTACACGCCTTCGCACAGCGCGAAGTACGGAGTCGACGAAGAGCTGAAGGGCGTCCGCTGGCGCGACATCCGCGACCGCATCTTCGGCCGCATCGACCCCATCGCCGCCGGCGGCGCGGAATACCGCCGCAGCCACGAGGACAACGCGAACGTCGATGTCTACGAGGGCACCGGCCGCTTCACCGGGCACAAGGAACTGCGCGTCAGCTTCCCCGACGGCCGCCCCGACGAGGTGCTGACCGCCGACAAGTTCGTGCTCGCCGCCGGCGGGCGCCCGGTCATCCCGGACATCGCCGGTCTGGACACAGTCGACTACCACACCTCCGACACGGTGATGCGGCTCGACGAGCTGCCCGAGCGGATCGTCATCCTCGGCGGCGGGTACATCGCGGCCGAGTTCGCGCACGTCTTCGCGTCCTTCGGCGTGCAGGTCACGCTCGTCAACCGCT
Organism: Amycolatopsis ponsaeliensis; assembly: GCF_030182635.1. NCBI lineage: Bacteria > Bacillati > Actinomycetota > Actinomycetes > Pseudonocardiales > Pseudonocardiaceae > Amycolatopsis > Amycolatopsis ponsaeliensis. The sequence goes on along the minus strand of NZ_JAPZLD010000028.1, from coordinate 62,528 downwards.
CGGCGCGGCTGCTGCGCTCGGAGGACGAGGACGTCAGCGCGCGCTTCACCGAGCTGGCTTCGGAACGCTTCGACGTCCGCCTGGAGCGCAAGACCGTCCGCGCGCGCAAGACCGGCAACGGCGTCGCGCTCGACCTCGAAGGCCCGCAGGGCGCCGAGACGGTCGAGGCCGACCTGCTGCTGATCGCCACCGGCCGGAAGCCGAACTCCGACCTCCTCGACGTCGCCGCCACCGGAGTGACCACAATGGACAGTGGGCACGTCGTCGTGGACGACTACCAGGAGACCGCGGTCGAAGGCATCTACGCGCTCGGCGACCTTTCCTCGCCGCACGAGCTGAAGCACGTCGCGAACCACGAAGCCCGCGTGGTGCAGCACAACCTGCTGCACCCGGACGAGCGGATCACCGCCGACCACCGGTTCGTGCCGCACGCCGTGTTCACCCACCCGCAGGTCGCGTCGGTCGGGCTCACCGAGCAGAAGGCGCGCGACAAGGGCGTCTCCTACGTGACCTCGAAGCAGGACTACGCCGGGATCGCGTACGGCTGGGCGATGGAGGACACGACGGGCTTCGCGAAGCTCCTGGCCGACCCGGCGACCGGCAAGCTGCTCGGCGCGCACATCATCGGGCCGCAGGCGTCGAGCGTCATCCAGCCGCTGATCCAGGCGATGAGCTTCGGCCTCGACGCGCACTCGATGGCGCGCGGGCAGTACTGGATCCACCCGGCGATGCCGGAGCTGATCGAGAACGCCCTGCTCAACCTGCCCCTGGACTGAGTCGTTCCATGAGGGGCACCTTCATGGCGTTTAAGTCCATGAAGGTGCCCCTCATGACTTTCAGAGGGTGATCGACCAGGTGTCGAGGGTGCCGGTGTCGCCGGGCCCGTAGTCGGTCACGCGCAGCTGCCACTTGCCGGACGCGGGCGAGGCGACGGCCGGGACGCTGAACGTCCGCGCGCCGCTCCACGGCGTGCAGGTGCTGCCGCCGCTGTACTTGAGCGCGTACGCCTTGCCCTTCGGGTCGAGCAGCGTGACGCCGAGGTCTTCGGCGCACGTGTGCCGGATGGTCAGCGAGATGCCGATCGTGGCGGCCGCGCTGCCGGTGAGCGTCGAGGTGACCGGGCTGAACACCTGCTGGTAGTCACGGATCGCGTAGTCGGTGTCGTTGGTCAAGGTCCGGCCGCCGCCGCCCGCCTGGGTGCGCGCGGACACCGCCGCGCTCGCCGGCGACGCGTTCCCGGCCGCATCACGAGCCTTGACCGTGAAGGTGTAGGCCGTGTCCGGGTTCAGGCCGCCGACCGTGGCGCTGGTCCCCGCGACGCTCGTGGCGAGCGCGGAGCCGTTGTAGACGTCGTAACCGGTGACGCCGACGTTGTCCGTCGAGGCGTCCCACGCGAGCGAGACGCTGTTCGACGTCGTGCCGGTGGAACGCGGGTTGCCGGGCGCGCTCGGCGCCGTCGTGTCCCCCGTGCCGCCGCTCGTGACGAGGGTGAGCTGCCACTTGTTCAGCGCCTCGACGACCGGCTGGAACAGGGACATGTCGCCGTCACTCGGGTTGTCGACGCACTGCGACGGGCCGCCGTCGTGCAGGCCGGTGGCCTTGTCGCCGAGCAGCCAGCCGCCGCCCGAGTCGCCGCCGAGGGAGCACGCCGTCGTCCAGGTCAGGTCGTCGATGACCAGGCCGCCGCCGTAGTCGACGGACTTGTGCGTGTACTTGACCTCGCCGCACTGCCAGTGCGAAGTGTTGCCGGAGTGGCAGACGCGGTCGCCGACCATCGCCTCGGCCGCACCGGTCAGCGTGACCGCCGGCTGACCCCAGGTGTTGACCGACGCCGACAGGTTCCAGCCCGCTTCCGTCACCGCGACGACGCCCATGTCGCCTTCGCGGGCGTTGACGCTGTGCGTGCCGCCGACGTTCGACGTGCCGAGCTTGTTCTGCTGACCCGAAGCGCCGTACGCGGCCTGGTCGCGGTCGTTCGTGCAGTGCCCCGCCGTCAGGAAGTGCTTGGCACCACCGGAATCCGTCACCGGGAAGCCGACCGAACAGTTGCTCTCGCTGCCCGGCCACCACGGGTTGCCGGTCTGGATCGTGCCCGACTGCTGCCGCGGCGACGTCGTCGTCTCGGTGATCCGGACGCCGAGATCCCTGACGCGGGAAAGGAAACTGTCGGTTTCCGCGGTCTTCTTCGTCCGGTCGACGTTCACGCCGACGTCGTTGCCGCGGACGTCGACACCCCAGCCGTAGACGCCGGGCACGCCCTTCCCGACCAGGGCGCGGACGGCCGCGTCGGTGCGGTCCAGGTCGGCCTGACCGCGAGCGACCACCTGAGCCGCGGCCCCGGCGGCGCGGGCCTGGCCGGCGGCGGCCTGCGTGGTGACGGCGACGGTCAGCTTGCCCGTGGCCGCGTCGAACCACTGCCCAGCCGACTGTTCGCGCACCGAGACGGGCAGGGCCGCGGCCAGCCGGTGCGCGTCGTCCTGGGCGGTGAGCTGGGCTCGCGCCTGGTCCGCGGTCAGCCCGAAGGCCGCGGCCACGCCGTCGACCTCGGCCTGGGGATGGGACGGCGTGGCCGCTTCGGCGGGCGCCAAGCCCAGTCCGAGCGCGGCCAGCGCGGCCACGCTCGCGACGGAAACGATCCTGCGCATGCTTTTCTCCTCGACTCGGGGAGTGGAATGCGCAAACGGTAGATCGCGGGAAACACCGAATTGAAGATCCGCACGGCCTTAACAGTTAACTGGCGGGCCATTCCCATTCGAAGCCGTACCGGCCGGGCCCGAAGTTGAGCGCGACGCCGTGCACCGCACCGGAGTCCGGGATGACGTCGGTGTATTCACCCGGCCGTCCGTCGTGCTCGGCGAACCGGCGGCACACCGCGGGAACGGCGGCCGGGTCGAACCGGATTTCGACCACGTATTCGCGGACCGGGAGCCGGAACTTCCGTTCGTAGTTCGTGGCCAGCGGGTGCGGCGCGCGGTTCACGAGCGTGTGCTCGGTGATCACCGTTTCGCCGCGCACGAGCGGCCGGCCGAAGAGCAGTTCGACGACGAGGAGGCCGTCTTCCGGTTTGTGCACGCTGCGCCCGGCCCGGCAGCCCCGCAGCGACCGCACCTCGGGCAGCGGCCGGTCGTGCTCGTCGAGGTGCAGGATGACCACCCACCGGTCCGGGCCGTCCGCTTCGGCCCGCAGCACCTGCCGCGAATGGAATTCCAGCTCTTCCCGGTCCGGCCCGACCGTGACGACGTCGTGCTGGCTGATCCGCGTCAGCCGCTCGTCCCATCGGGTGTCCACATCGGACACCGCGGCGTCGATGCGCCCGCCGTCCGGCCAGAACCGGCCGATCTCGGCGGCAGTGGACCGCCGCGGCCGCGCCGAGCCGAGCAGCGCGACGAGCGAACCCGGCGGCACGTCGAGGACGACTTCGAGCTGTCGCACGCCGCGCACCGAGTCCCGCCGCTGCGGCCGGCTGCGCCCGGACTGCCAGTAGCTCAGCGTCGCCGTCGTGACCGAGACGCCGCGGGCGTGCAGGTGTTCGCGCAGGCGATCGAGGCTCAGGCCGCGGACACGGATCGCCGCGCGCAGGGCCGCGTCGAACGGGCCCACGCGCAGCAACGTCCCGAGGTCCGGCGACGGCACGGCCATCCGGTGATCTTAAGCGGCGCGGACCGGACGAACGCCCGTTAACTGTTAAGAATCAGACGAACCGCCGGCGGCCGGCGAGCGCGCCGAACACCATCTGGACGAGCAGCAGGCCCAGGAGCATCGCCAGGGGAACCTGCCAGCCACCCGCGACGTCGTGCAGCAGGCCGAACAGGAACGGCCCGAGCGCGGCGAAGAGGTAGCCGAAGCCCTGCGCCATGCCGGACAGCCGGGCGGTGTCGGCACCGGTCCGGGCCCGCAGCGCGATCACCGTCAGGGCGAGGGAGAAGACGCTCATCCCGAGCCCGACCAGCAGGCTCCACACCAGCGGCGACCACGACGGCGCGAGCATCAGCCCGGTCGTCCCGGCGAAGCCGAACACGCCGAGGGTGATGATCCACAAGCCTTGGCCGCGCTGGCGGGCGGCCATCGGCGCGACGACCAGGCTGATCGGCACGGCGATCAGCGAGACCAGGCCGAACAGCAGGCCGGCCTGGTCGCGCGGCACCCCGGCGTCCATCAGCACCTGCGGGAACCAGCCCATCGCGGCGTAGGCGTAGAAGGCCTGCAGGCCGAAGAAGATCGTGACGATCCAGGCGAGCCGGTTGCGCAGCAGCGAGCGGCCGGCGTCGGCGGCGTCGGCGTGACGCGGTGCCCGGCCGGTGCCGCGGGCTGCGAGAATCCACGCCAGCAGCGCGACGACGGCCACCACGGCCCAGGCGCCCAGAGCCGGGCGCCAGCCGCCGAACGCGTCGCCGAGCTGCGGGGTCACCGCCGACCCGAGGGCGCCGCCGCCCTGCAGGGCCGCGGTGTAGACGCCGGTCATGACGCCGATGCGGGCCGGGAAGGAGTCCTTGATGACCACCGGGATGAGCACGTTGATCAGGGCGATCCCGGCGGTCGCGACGAGCGTCCCGCCGAGCACCACGGCCGGGCCGTCGAGCACGCGCAGCACGAGCCCGGCCGCGAGCGCGGAGAGCGCGATCGCGATGGCGGCGCCGACCCCGGCCCGGCGGGCCAGCAGCGGCGCGGCCAGCCCGGCGCCGGCGAAGCAGAGCGTCGGCAACGTCGTGAGCACGCCCGCCCAGACCACGGAGGTCCCCAGGTCGGCGCGCATTTCGGCGAGCATGGGCCCGACCCCGGTGATGGCCGGGCGGAGGTTGAGGGCGGTGAGCACCACCGCGACCGCGAGCAGTGCGCCGGCGGTGACCACGCCGGGCGTCCGGATCTCCACGGCGCCGTCCAGCTCGGGTTCCAGGGCGGATTCACGGTGTTCGACGCGCATGACCGCTACTATCGCATACGTAGGATGATTGGATGAAGGGATAATTCCTGTGCCACTGGCCACCACCCGGCGGACCGGCCTGGTCGACCAGGTCATCGAGCAGCTGCGGGCCGCGGTCACGCAGGGCGAATGGCCCCTCGGCGAACGCATCCCCACCGAGGTCGAGCTCGGCGAACAGCTTGGCGTCGGACGCAACACCATCCGCGAGGCCGTACGCGCGCTGGCGCACACGGGCCTGCTCGAAGTCCGCCAGGGCGACGGCACCTACGTGCGCGCCACCAGCGAGGTGTCCGGCGCGATCCGCCGGCTCTGCGGCTCGGAGCTGCGCGAGGTCCTGCAGGTCCGGCGCACCCTCGAAGCCGAAGGCGCCCGGCTCGCCGCGTTGTCGCGCACCGAGGAGGAGGTCGCGGAGCTGTGGTCGCTGCTGGCCCGCCGCGAGACGGAGCTGCGCGAGCGACGCTGGGAGGACTTCGCGCACACCGATGCCGAGTTCCACACGGCGGTGGTGCGCGCCGGGCACAACGGCCTGCTCACCGAGCTGCACCGCGGGCTGACCGAGGTGATCACGGCGAGCGTCGCGGCGACGTCGAGCATCACGCCGGGCGTGGACCACGTGCCGGAGATCGGCCACGAAGGCCTGGCCGAGGCGATCGCCGAGCGTGATCCCGACCGGGCCGCCGCCGAGGCCTGCGGGTTCCTGGACGAGCTCCTGGAGCGCGTCGAACGCTCCTGAACTGCGGCTTTGTCACCTGTGGCACCACTTTCGACCCTTAAGGGTGCCAATTCAGGGTTGTCGTGGTGCCACGGCGGTGCCACAGTAGTGCCATGGACCTGACGCCCTTCGTGGACGAACTCCGCCGGGAGCTCGCGGTCGCCGCCGAAGCGGCGGGCGAGGAAGCCGTCGCCCTCGCCGAGCGGCTCACCGCGCCGCTCGAATCGGCGATCCGGCTCACCCTGCTCGACGCGCTTTCGGCCGCGGCCGACGAGATCACCCGCGACCTCGCGCCCGGCTCCGTCGAAGTACGCCTTCGCCGCCGTGAGGCCGAGTTCGCCGTTTCCTTGCCCACCACACCCGAACCGGCGCCCGCCGAAGCGCCGCCTCCGCCCGAGCCCGACGACGGCGCGGTCGCGCGGATCAACCTGCGCCTGCCCGAGCAGCTCAAGCAGCGCGTCGAAGAAGCCGCCGGCCGGGACCGGGTCTCCATCAACGCCTGGCTCGTCCGGGCCGCGAACAGCGCGCTCGGCCCCGGCAAGTCCCAGTCGTCCCAGCGCCGCTCGGCCTTCGGCGAGAAGTACACCGGCTGGGTTCAGTAACTCCCCCTCTCTTTTCCTGCACGTCTCCGACCTGCGGAGACGCCACCCGAGCACCCCAGGAGGGCGCAGCCATGCCTGTTTTCCCCACTCCCGAGCCGATCACGGCCACGATCGACGTGAGCGTCGCGGACGTCCGGATCGTCGCCGGGGAGCGCGCGGAGACCACCGTCGAGGTCACCCCAGCCGACCCGGGCGACAACGAGGACGTCAAGGCCGCGGCCCGGACCCGCGTCGAGTTCGCCCACGGCGAGCTGCTGGTCAAGGGCCCGAAGTACGTCACCAAGCTCTGGGGCAAGGCCGGTGCCCTGCACATCACGGTCGAGCTGCCGGCCGGCTCGCGCATCCAGGGCACCGCCGCGATGGGTGACTTCCGCGTCGGCGGCCGCATCGGGAACAGCCGGTTCAAGACCTCCGTCGGCGACATCGACCTCGACGAAGCCGCGGCCGTCGAGGCGAGCACCGCCACCGGCGACGTCACCGTCGCCCGCGCCACCGGGCACGCCGAGTTCGGCACCGGCTCCGGCGAGCTGCGGATCCGCGAGATCGACGGCACCGCCGTGCTGAAGAACTCCAACGGCGAGACCCGCGTCGGCGAGGTGACCGGTGACCTGCGCGTCAGCGTCGCCAACGGCGACATCCTCGTCGACGTCGCCCACGCGGGCGTGCACGCCAAGACCGCGTCCGGCGACATCCGGATCGGCGAGGTCATGCGCGACCGGGTCGTGCTCGAAACCGCCGTCGGCGAGATCGAGGTCGGCATCCGCGAAGGCAGCGCCGCGTGGCTCGAGCTCAACTCCCTGACCGGCTCCGTGCGCAACACGCTCAGCGCCACCGACGGCCCCACCGGCAACACCGAGACCGTCGAGGTCAAGGCCCACACCTACACCGGCGACATCGTCATCCGCCGCGCCTGAAACTCCACACACAAAGGGGAAATCCATGTCGGACGCCATCGTGGCCGAGGGACTGGTCAAGAAATACGGGAAGGTCACCGCACTCGACGAGATGTCGTTGGCGGTACCGGAAGGCACGGTGCTCGGCGTGCTCGGGCCGAACGGCGCCGGGAAGACCACCACCGTCCAGATCCTCACGACCCTGCAGCAGCCGGACGCGGGCCACGCGACGGTCGCCGGGTTCGACGTCGTGAAGGACGCGCACGAGCTGCGTTCGCACATCGGCGCGTCGGGGCAGTACGCCGCCGTCGACCTCGAGCTGACCGGGGCCGAAAACCTCGAGATGGTCGGCAGGCTCTACCACCTGGGCACCAAGCGGGCCAAGGCGCGCGGCCGCGAACTGCTGGCCCGGTTCAGCCTGGGCGACGCCGCCGACCGCCCGGTCAAGGGCTACTCCGGCGGCATGCGCCGGCGGCTCGACCTGGCCGGCGCGCTGGTCGCGAACCCGCCGGTGCTGTTCCTCGACGAGCCCACGACCGGGCTCGACCCGCGGGCCCGCACCGAGCTCTGGGACGTCATCACCGAGCTGGTCGCCGGCGGCACCACGCTGCTGCTGACCACCCAGTACCTCGAAGAAGCCGACCGGCTGGCCGACAGCATCGCCGTCGTCGACCACGGGCGCGTGATCGCCCGCGGCACCGCCGACGAGCTCAAGGACCTCGTCGGCGGCGAGCGGATCGAGCTGACCGTCGGCACGCACGACGACGTCGCCGTCGCGCAGCGAGCGCTGGCCCGGCTCGCCAGCGGGGAGCCGCAGGCCGAAGGATTCCGGCTCACCGTGCCCGTGACCCACGGCGCGAAAGCGCTTACCGAAGCGCTGGCGCTGCTCGCGGTCGACGGCGTCGAAGTCCGCGACGTCGGCGTCCGCCGCCCCACCCTGGACGACGTTTTTCTCACTCTCACCGGCCACGACGTGGCCGACACCGCCGAAACCGCGAAGGAGGCCGTGTGATGAACGCGGTGCAGATGGCCGTCACCGACGGGGTGACCGTCGCCAAGCGCAACTCGATCAAGATCCTCCGGTCGATGGACCTGCTCGGGTCGATCGTGTTCATGCCGGTGATGTTCGTGCTGCTGTTCGGGTACGTGTTCGGCAGCGTGATCGACATCCCCGGGATCTCCTACCGTGAGTTCATGCTGCCGGGGATCTTCACGCTCGCGGTGGCGATGGGCAGCATCGTCACCGGCTACGGGCTGACCGACGACCTGCAGAAGGGCATCATCGACCGCTTCCGCTCGCTGCCGATGTCACCCGCCGCGGTGCTGATCGGGCGGACCACCGCCGACCTCATCCTCAACGTGACGAGCCTGCTCATCATGGGCATCGTCGGCCTGCTGGTCGGCTGGCGCGTCCACACCGGCGTGTTCGAGGTGCTGGGCGGCGTGCTCCTGCTGCTGGCCTTCGCCTACGCGCTGTCGTGGGTGATGGGGACGCTCGGCCTGGCCGTGCGCAAGCCCGAGGTGTTCAACAACGTCGCGAGCGTGGCGATCTTCCCGCTCACGTTCCTGGCCAACACGTTCGTCGACAGCGCGCGGCTGCCCACGCCGCTGCGGGTGATCGCGGACTGGAACCCGGTCTCGGCGATCACCCAGGCGGCCCGGGAGCTGTTCGGCAACACGAGCGCGGCGATGCCGGTGCACGACGTCTGGCCGATGCAGCACGCGGTGCTGGCGTCGGTGCTGTGGATCGTGGTGCTGCTGGTGGTCTTCGTGCCGCTTTCGGTGCGCTGCTACAAGAAGGCGACCAGCCACTGACTCAGGGCAGCGTGAGGATCTCGCTGCCGTCGGCCGTCACCACGAGGGTGTGCTCGAACTGGGCCGTCCACTTCTTGTCCTTCGTGGTGACGGTCCAGTCGTCGGCCCAGATGTCGTAGTCGATGGTGCCCAGGGTGATCATCGGCTCGATCGTGAAGGTCATGCCCTCCTCGATCACCGTGTCGACGGAGGGCTCTTCGTAGTGCAGGACCGTCGGGGGCGTGTGGAACGCCGGGCCGACGCCGTGGCCGGTGAAGTCGCGGACCACGCCGTAGCCGAAGCGCTTGGCGTAGGCCTCGATGACCCGGCCGATCACGTTGAGCTGCCGGCCCGGCCGGACCGCCTTGATCGCCCGCAGCGTCGCCTCGCGGGTGCGCTCCACCAGCAGGCGCGCCTCCTCGGAGACGTCGCCGGCCAGGAACGTCGCGTTCGTGTCGCCGTGGACGCCGCCGATGTAGGCCGTCACGTCGATGTTGCAGATGTCGCCGTCCTCGATCATCGTCGAGTCCGGGATGCCGTGGCAGATGACCTCGTTGAGCGAGGTGCAGCACGACTTCGGGAACCGGCGGTAGCCCAGCGTCGAGGGGTAGGCGTGGTGGTCGAGCAGGAACTCGTGCACCACCTTGTCGATGTCGTCGGTGGTGGCGCCCGGCTTGACGGCCTTGCCGCCCTCCTCCAGCGCCTGCGCCGCGATGCGGCTCGCGGTCCGCATCGCCTCGATCACCTCGGGCGTGCGCACGCCGCTGCCGGTGTCCCGCTTCGGCGCCGGCTTGTCCACGTACTCGGGACGGGCGATGGAAGTGGGGACGTCACGGCGCGGCGTCTGGACGCCGGGAACCAGCGGGGCACGAACGGACATGCCCCCACTTTACGACGGCCCGCTCAGCCGACCCCCGCCAGGAACCGGTGGGCGGCCTGCACCGCCGGTTTGGACGACCCGGCCTCGGTCAGCAGCACGGCGAACGCCAGGTCACCGCGGTAGCCGACGAACCAGCCGTGCGAGCGGGAGCCGTCGCCGAACTGGGCGGTGCCGGTCTTGCCCGCGACGTCGGGGATGTCCCGCAGCCCGGTCGCGGTGCCCGCGGTGACGACCTCGCGCATCATCCCGCGCAGCGCACTCAGGACCTCGTCGGACGGCGGGTCGCCGACGTTCTGCGTGGTCGCGGGCAGGCCCTTGACGATCGACGGCGTCGGCACCTTCCCCGCCTGCACCGTGGCCGCGGCCAGCGCCAGGCCGAACGGGCTGGTCACCACCGTGCCCTGGCCGAAGCCGTTCTCGGCGCGCTGGACGGCCGAGTCGCTGGCCGGGACGGCCCCGGTCACCGTGGTCAGGCCCGGGACGACGAAGTCCGCGCCGATCCCGAACGAGCGGGCGGCGTCGGTGAGCGCCGAGGACGGCAGCCCGGCGGCGAGCCGGGCGAAGGTCGTGTTGCACGAGCGCGCGAACGCCGTCGTCAACGGGACGCGGCCGAGGTCGAACCGGCCTTCGTTCGGGACGACGCGGTTCTCGATCGTCGTGGTGCCGGGGCAGTCGACCGGGCTGCCGGCGTCGACGTCGCCCGCCGACAGCGCGGCCGCCGCCGTCACGATCTTGAACGTCGAGCCCGGCGGGAAGCGGCCGGCCAGGGCCAGCGAGCCTTCGTCGTCGGCGGCCCGGTTCTGCGCCACCGCGAGGATGTCCCCGCTCGAGGGCTGGATCGCCACCAGTGCGGCCGGGTACGGCTCGGTGTCCAGGGCCTTCTCGGCGGCGGCCTGGATCCGCGCGCTGAGCGTGCTGGTGACCGCCGGCGACGGGCGCGGCGGCTCGGCCTTCAGTTCGGAGACCTCGCCGCCGGTGACGCCCCTGGTGACGATCCGCCAGCCCGCCGCCCCCGCCAGCTGCTGCTCGACCAGCGCGCGGATGCCGGGCAGGACCTGCTGCCCGGACCCGCGGGTGACCGGCAGCAGCCGCTCCTGGCTGACGAACCGGACGCCGGGCAGATCGTAGATCACCGGCTTGACCCGCTGGTAGTCGCCGGCACGCAGGCTGATCACCGGGTAGGCGTCGCCGGGCTTGGTCTTGCTCATCCCCTCCAGCACCGACCGGCCGGTGACCGACGGCTCGTAGCGGTGCAGCGCCTTCGCGAGCGAGCCGGCCACCGCGCTCGCGTTGCCCGTCTTCTGCGGGTCGACGGCCACCCCGACCACGGTCTGCGGGCGCATCAGCGGCACGCCGTCGCGGTCGAGGACCGGCGCGATCTCGGGCAGCTGCGGCAGCAGGCCGAGGGTCTGGCCGACGGCCAGCTGCGGGTGCACGACCGTCGGCTGCCAGTGCACCTGCCAGCCGTTCTCGGCGGCGCGCAGCAGGGCGTCGGCGCGGTAGGACCACGTGCGGCCCTGCGGCAGGTGCCAGGTGAGCTGGTAGCCGGCGGTAACGGTGTCGCCGTTCGGCTCCTTGACCTCTTCGTCGTCGACGTCGAGGGACTCGGGCTCGAGCACGCCGCGGATCTGGGACAGCACGCTCGTGGCCGCGGCCGGCGAGTCGGTGTTCGCGGCCGCGGCGGCGACGTCCCCGGACGCGAGGGCGTCGAGGAAGGCGGAGAGGGCGTCCTCGGGATCGTCACCCGAGCACCCGGCCGTGGTCGCGGCGACGAGCAGCAGCACCGCGAGGGCACGGTGTCGACGTGCACTCATGGCGGGATGATGCCTGGTCAGCGGGGGTGTCACGGCCTCGAAACGCCGCCACGGAAGAGTGGCTAGAACAGCACCGTCGCGTACTGGCCGACCTGCTGGAAGCCGATCTTCCGGTAGGCCGCGAGGGCGGGGGTGTTGAAGGCGTTGACGTAGAGGCTGGCGGTGCGGCCGAGCCCGCGCACGAGCCGGTTGACCACGGCGGCGGTACCGGCGGTGCCGAGGCCGTCGCCGCGGCGGTCCGGGTGCACCCAGACGCCCTGGATCTGCCCGACGGTCGCCGACATCGCGCCGATCTCGGCCTTGAACACGACTTCGCCGTTCTCGAACCGGGCGAACGCGCGCCCGGCGCCGATCAGCTCGGTGACGCGGGCGCGGTAGCTGGCGCCGCCGTCGCCGCTGCGCGGGTCGACACCCACCTCCTCGATGAACATCGCGACGGCCGCGGGCAGGTACCGCTCGAGCTCGTCCGGCCGGACGGGGCGGACCAGCGGGTCGGCCGCGACCAGCGGCGTCGCGTCGAGAGCCATCAGCGGCTGGTCGTCGCGGACCTCGCGGGCCGGGCCCCACTCGTCCTGGAGCTCGTCCCACAGGCCGAGGACCTGCTCGGCCGGGCCGACGAGCGACGAGCAGGTCCGCTGTCTCCGCAGCGCCCGATCGGCGAAGGAGCGCAGGGCGGGGGCGTTGCCGCGGAGCGGGATGAGGTTGGGCCCGGAAAAGCACAGGCCTTGCAGCCGACCGGCGCGGACCGGACGGCTGTCGGCGGCCCAGAGCTCACCACCGAGCCGCCACGGGTCGAGACCGGCAGCCTCGACCCGGGCGCTGACCATGCAGCTGCCCACCGGGTCGGCGGCGAGCGCGGCACGGACCGCCGGATAGTCCCGATCATCGAGCAGCCGTGCACCTGCAAGCCGCAACACGGAGTCCAGGGTGCCAGATTCCGCCGGTAAACGGAACGCGAGGTCGTCGACACGCTGGGATGAACGGCCCGTGTCGTGGTTCGCGAGGAGAATGGGCCGTATGCAGCGGTATACGTACAAGGTCGTCGAGGTCCGGGAGAAGATGATCGGCGGCAAGATGTCGGGCGGCAAGCTCGAGAAACTGCTCAACGACCACGCCGTCGACGGGTGGCAGCTGAAGGCGATCACCTCGGCGGAGGTGAAGGGCCGCGTCGGGCCCGGCGGGGTCGACGGGCTGCTGGTGACGTTCGAGCGGCCGGTGCAGTAGCCGGCTCCCGCTTCGCCGCCGGCCGGGGAGGTCATGAATGGCTCGTTCATGACCTCCGGGCGGGTCAGGGTGCGCCGCGGTAGGTGCCGATCGTCCAGGCGTTGCCCTCCGGGTCGCGGAGGCTGAAGGTGTGCGAGCCGTACTCCGTGTCGGTCGGTTCGGCCGTGATCTCCGCGCCCGCCTCCTTCGCCCGCGCGTGGATCTCGTCGACCTTGTCCGACACCACGTACACCGCGCCGGTGCCGGGCTTCATCGCGTCGTGGATCCCGTCCGGCGGGCGGACGCTGCCCAGCATCACCGCGCCGCCCTCGGGCCAGCGCAGCTCCGCGTGCGCGATCAAGTCGCCTTCGGGCACCACCAGTGCTTCGGTGAAGCCCAGGACGTCGACGAGGAAACGGACGGCCGCCGGGGCGTCGTCGTAGCGCAGGGCGGGCCAGACGTTCGGTTCAGGAGTCATGCCCGCGAGTCTTGCCCCGCCGCCACCTCCTCGTCTTGGAGGAACGGGAGCTCCTCGGCGATCCACGTGCCCGGCGTGCACCCGGCCAGCGCCCGCCACTCGTTGGTCAGGTGCGCCTGGTCGTAGTACCCGCATTCGACGGCCAGCGCGGCCAGGTCCGCGTGACCCTGCCGCAGCAGCCGCCCGGCCCGCTCGAACCGCAGCACCCGCGCCGCCTGCTTCGGTGCCAGGCCCAGCTCCGCCCGGAACCGCTCCCCCAGGTGACGGCGGCTCCAGCCGACCTCGCCGGCCAGCTCCGTGACGCGGACCTGCCCGTCGGCGCCCCGCATCCGGCGCCAGGCCTCCCCCAGCTCGGGCGGTGGTGCCACCGGCTCGACCGCCCGGGCGGCCAGCACGTCGTCGAGCAGCGCGAACCGCTCGTGCCAGGTCGGCAGCTCCCGCAGCCGGTTTGGCAGTGAGCCGAGGCCGAACTCAGCCAGGTCGTGCACCTCGCCGCCGAGCTCCGCCGCTGTGACGCCGAACAGCGTCCGCACGCCCAGCGGGTCGAGCTCCAGCTGCAGCCCTTCCTGGCGGCGGTCCTGCCGGATCAGCACCGCGCGCGTGTGCAGCCCGCCGACGAGCGCCTGCAGGCTGTGCCCGGCCATCCGGACCGGACCGGCCAGGCTGATGACCAGCGTCACATGCCGGGACGGCAGGCCGCGGTGGACCGGCAGCGTGACGTCGTCCTGCGCGTACCCGACATAGCGCGTGACCAGGGGCCGCACCACGGGGTGCGGCTGGTGGACAGCCCAGGTCACGCTCACGAATACCAGCGTAAACGTCACCACCGACAGTTCCGGTTCTGCTAACACGGAGGATGCGTCCCCCCGCGGAAGGAACCACCGATGACGATCCAGGAGCAGGCGCAGCAGCTGGAGCTGCTCGCCGACCAGGTGCCCACCGGCATCGCGCTCGCCACCAAGAGCGACCTCGAAGACCTGCAGGCGCAGGTGCTCGGCCTGCTCGGCGAAACCTCGACCGCGACCGCGATCCAGGGCTCGATCCAGCTGGCGTCGCAGCAGATCGACGAGGTCGCCGCCGCGCTGGAGAACGTCCGCCTGCAGATCCGCGACGCCGCCCAGCACCACCTACAGGGCTGACTCGTAGTACGAGTGGACCGCCGGCTGGCCCGTGTAGTTGGGGCCGGCCCGGTCGTCGGCGCCGAGGTAGCGGAACGGCAGTGCGCCGTCGAACCGGCCGGTGCACCGGATCCGCCGCGCCCGTGGGGCGTAGGCGAAACCCGCCTCACGCAACGCCGGGAGGACCCGGCGCGCGCCGCCCGGCAGCCGGACGCCGGCGACGTCGAAGTTCGCCACGAACACCCCGCCGTCGCTCAGCCACGACGCCGCCCGGCGCAGCGCGCCGAGCTTGTCGCCGACGTAGTGCAGCCCGTGCACACAGGTGATGAGGTCGAAGGCGCCGTCGGGCTCCCACGCCGTGATCGACGCAGTTTCGAACCGCACGGGCCCGGCCGCCGCGAAGTACCCGACCAGGTCGACGCCGGTGATGTCCAGGTCCGGCCGGGCCGCGGCCGCGTCGAGGAGCGCACGTCCGCTGCCGCAGCACAGGTCGAGCCAGCGCGCGCCCGGCGGCAGGCCCAGGATGTCGAACCCGAGGACCCGCGAGTAGCCGTCGCGGCCGGCCAGCCGCCGCTCGCGGTTCATCGCGACGTTGGCCACGACGGACGAGGCCTCGAGAGCGTCGTCCGTCAGTAGCTCAGCCAGCGGTGACCACCGGCTCGCCCTCGCCGAGGGACTCCCCGGCCTCTTCGGCGATGCGCATGGCCTCTTCGATGAGGGTCTCGACGATCGCGTGCTCGGGCACGGTCTTGATGACCTCGCCCTTCACGAAGATCTGGCCCTTGCCGTTGCCCGAAGCCACACCCAGGTCGGCCTCGCGGGCTTCGCCCGGGCCGTTCACGACGCAACCCATGACCGCCACGCGCAGCGGGATCTCCATGCCCTCGAGCCCGGCCGTGACCTGCTCGGCGAGCGTGTAGACGTCCACCTGCGCGCGCCCGCAGGACGGGCACGACACGATCTCCAGCTTGCGCTGCTTGAGGTTCAGCGACTGCAGGATCTGGATGCCGACCTTGACCTCTTCGACCGGCGGCGCGGACAGCGACACGCGGATCGTGTCGCCGATGCCCTGGCGCAGCAGCGCGCCGAACGCGACGGCCGACTTGATCGTGCCCTGGAACGCCGGGCCCGCCTCGGTGACGCCGAGGTGCAGCGGGTAGTCGCACTGCTCCGCGAGGAGCTCGTACGCGCGCACCATGACCACCGGGTCGTTGTGCTTCACCGAGATCTTGATGTCGTGGAAGTCGTGCTCGGCGAACAGGGACGCCTCCCACAGCGCCGACTCGGCCAGCGCTTCCGGCGTCGCCTTGCCGTACTTGTCCATGATCCGCTTGTCGAGCGAGCCGGCGTTGACGCCGATCCGGATCGGCGTGCCGTGGTCCTTCGCGGCCTGCGCGATCTCCTTGACCTGGTCGTCGAACTTCCGGATGTTGCCCGGGTTCACGCGGACCGCGGCGCAGCCGGCCTCGATCGCGGCGAAGACGTACTTCGGCTGGAAGTGGATGTCGGCGATCACCGGGATCTGCGACTTCTTCGCGATCGCGGGCAGCGCCTCGGCGTCGTCGGCCGACGGGCAGGCGACGCGGACGATGTCGCAGCCCGCGGCGGTCAGCTCGGCGATCTGCTGCAGGGTCGCGTTGACGTCGGAGGTGAGTGTCGTCGTCATCGACTGCACGGAGATCGGGTGGTCGCTGCCGACGCCGACCGAGCCCACCTGGAGCTGGCGGGTCTTGCGGCGCTCGGAGAGGACGGGCGGGGGCAGGGCGGGCATACCGAGTGCGACGGTCACGGCCTCCAGCGTACCTACCCCGACCGGGCCACCTTCACCATGTCAACCGTCACGGTGAGCAGCATTACGCCCTGTATGACCCGCCCGGGAGGGGCCGGAACCCCTCCGAGGCGGGGCACTACTGCAGACGAATCGGGTTGACGATGTCCGCCGTCACCGTGAGTAGGGTCACCGCGCCGCCGATGAGCACCAGCACCATCGTGATCCCGGACAGCTTCGTGTAGTCGACGGGCCCGCCGGCCGCCTTGCCCCGCCGGGCGCGGATCCAGTCGCGGACGCGCTCGTACCAGACCACCGCGATGTGCCCGCCGTCGAGCGGCAGCAGCGGCAGGAGGTTGAACACGCCGATGAAGAAGTTCAGGCTGGCCAGCAGGAAGAAGAACAGCACCCAGATGCCCCGCTCGACGGCCTCGCCGCCGATCCGGCTCGCGCCGACGACGCTGACGGGGGTGTTCGGGTCGCGCTCGCCGCCGAAGATCGCGGTGACGACGGCGGGGATGCGCTCGGGGAACTCGACGAGCCGCTGGGCCGTCTCGGAGAACATCGTGCCGGTGAAGCTGAACGTGGCACCGACCGCGGCGACCGGGCCGTACTGCGTGGTCAGCGCGGGCGGCTGCGCCGACGCGCCGATCATGCCGACTTCCTTGACGCCGGCGCTGGTCCAGCGCTTGACCTTCGGGACGTCGACGGTGAGGTTCAGCGTCTTGCCGTCGCGCAGCACCTGGAAGGCCGTCGGGCCGCTGGTGGCCTGCACGGCGGCGAGCATCGCGTCCCAGGTCGCGACCGGCTTGCCGCCGACGGACAGGACCTTGTCGCCGACCTGCAGGCCGGCCGTCTTCGCCGGCGTCAGCGCGCCCGGCGGGCAGGAGATGTCCTGGGCCTCGGCCTCGGCCTCGGTGGTGGTCGAGCGGGCGCAGGAGGTCGCGGCCAGCACCGGCTCGGTCGTGGCGGGGGCCAGGTTCGGCAGCCCCATCGTGACGGCCATCAGGTAGAGCACGACGAAGCCGAGGATGAAGTGCGTGACCGACCCGGCGCTCATCACGACCGTGCGCTTCCAGGTCTTGAACCGCCACATCGCGCGCGGCGCCTCGTCCGGCGTCACCTCGTCGAGCGCGGTCATGCCGGCGATGTCGCAGAAGCCGCCGAGCGGGATCCACTTCAGGCCGTACTCGGTCTCCCCGCGGCGCCAGGAGAAGACCGTGGGCCCGAAGCCCACGAAGTACCGGCGGACCTTCATGCCGAAGGCCTTCGCGGTGACCATGTGGCCGGCCTCGTGCAGTGCGACGGAGACGCAGATCCCCAGTGCGAAGAGCACCACACCGATGATGTAGGACACCCGCTACTTCCCCTCGATGATCGAACCGGCCCGCGCGCGAGCCCAGCGCTCGGCGGCGAGAACGTCGTCGACGTCGCGCGGTTCGCGACGCCACTCGTCGGCGGCTCCCACCACCTCGGAAACAGTGTCCACTATCGACGTGAAGCGGGTGTTCTGCGCGAGAAAAGCAGCGACCAGCTCCTCGTTCGCCGCGTTGTAGACGGCGGGCAGGCAGCCGCCCACGGTGCCGCAGTGGCGGGCCAGCTCGACGGCCGGGAAGGCGTCGTCGTCCAGCGGCTCGAAAGTCCAGGTCGCGGCCTTGTCCCAGGTGCAGGCGGGGGCGGCGTCGGGGACCCGGTCGGGCCAATGCAGCGCGAGCGCGATCGGCAGCCGCATGTCGGGCGGGCTGGCCTGGGCGATCGTCGAGCCGTCGGTGAAGGTCACCATCGAGTGCACGATCGACTGCGGGTGCACGGTGACGTCGATCTTGTCCGGCGCGATGTCGAACAGCAGCGCCGCCTCGATCAGCTCCAGGCCCTTGTTGACCAGCGTGGCCGAGTTGATGGTGATCAGCGGGCCCATCGACCAGGTCGGGTGCGCCATCGCCTGCTCGACGGTGACATCGGCCAGTTCGGCGCGCTTGCGGCCGCGGAAGGGACCGCCGGAGGCGGTGAGCACGAGCCGGGCGACCTCGTTCTTGTTTCCGGCTCGCAGGGCCTGCGCGATGGCGGAGTGCTCGGAGTCGACGGGCACCAGCTGCCCCGGCTTCGCGGCGGCGAGCACGAGCGGCCCACCGGCGATGAGCGACTCCTTGTTCGCGAGCGCGAGGGTGGCGCCGGTGGCGAGCGCCCGCAGCGTCGGCTCGAGGCCCCGGGAGCCGGGCAGGGCGTTGAGGACGGTGTCGACCGGGACGGCGTCGACGAGCTCGGTGACGGCGTCCGAGCCCGCGAAGAGCCGCGGGAGCTTGAAGTCACCCTGGTCGTAGCCGCGCTTCTGCGCTTCGGCGTAGAGCGCGAGCTGCACGTCTTCGGCGGCCGTGGCCTTGGTCACGGCGACGGCTTCGACCCCGTGGGCGAGCGCTTGCGCGGCGAGCGCGGCCGGATCGGCACCGCCGGCCGCGATCCCGGCCACCCGGAAGAGGTGCGGGTTGCGCGCGGCGACGTCCAGGGCCTGCACGCCGATGGACCCGGTGGAGCCGAGCACGAGAACGCTTCGCGAGGTAGTCATCGCGGGTCATTGTCGCGCGGGGCGTCTCCGCGGCGCACCCGGAGGTTCCCCTTGCGCCGGGGTTGTCGCCGGCGCGCGAGCCGGTCCGCTGTGCGGGCCCGCTCCGAGGCTCTCACGAGTGGCCATCCCCACGCGGGGCGTCTCCGCGGCGCACCCGGAGGTGTGGGATCATCGGCGGGTACGTGGTTCATGGGTCTTGAGGAGTTCATCGTGGCAGGCAAGGCGGTCGAGAAGCGGCCCGAGGTCGACCCCCGCGACGAGCCGTCCGCGGCCTGGGGCTGGCACGGTTCGTTCCCGAAGGCCACCCGCATCGCCGGCTGGGTCAGCGCGATCATCCTGCTGGTGATGATCAAGGGCAACCACGAGAACAACACCGAGAACGTGTGGCTCGTCGGCCTGGCGCTGTTCCTGGTCCTGCTGCTGGTGCTCGACATCCGCAAGCAGCGCACGGCCTGGCGCAAGTAGTTCGTCATTCGCTAACGTCCCCGGCATGAAGCTGCGCTGGGGTCTGGCTCTCGTCGGTGTTCTGGGTGCGCTGCTGATGGCGCCGGCTTCGGCTTCGGCCGCGTCCGCACCGGTGGTCAGCTGCTCCTTCACGCCGACGCCGGACAACCCGGCTGCCCGGCCCGTGGTGCGTCCGCTGCCGTTCGCGTTGACGCGCGGGACGGTCGACGTGACGTTCCGCTTCAACTACGGCCCGGTGACGGTGCGGCTCAACCGCGCCGGGGCGGCGCCCTGCGCGGTCCACAACATGGTTTCGCTCATCCTGCAGCGGTTCTACGACCGGTCCCAGTGCTGGCGGCTTTCGAACTCTTCCCGGCTCGGGGTCCTGCAGTGCGGGGACATCTACGAGGTCGAGAAGGGCGGGCCGGGGTACAAGTTCCCGGATGAGGTTTCCGGTGCGGAGACTTACCCGCGTGGGACCGTCGCCATGGGGAACCAGGGGCCGGGGACCAACGGGTCGGAGTTCTTCATCGTGCACTCGTTCGCGAACATCCCGGCGAACTACTCGGTGCTGGGCCGTGTGGTGAGGGGCATGGAGGCGCTGGACCACATGGTGGCGGACGGGATCATCCCGACCGACCCGAACGGGCCTTTGGACGGCGCTCCGGCGCATCCGGTGAAGATCCAGCGGGCTTCCGTCGGCTGGTAGCTCGGTAGCTACAGGGAAGGCCCATTCTCTGCGCGCGTGCACGCCGTCGGCCAACATGCACGGATCACGTCAGCCCACGCGCGGCAAGGCGAGGACGAGCGCCTCCGGATTCCACTGTTCGCCTATTCATTCCGGAGAAGCACCGTAGCCCGGATCCCGAAGCCGCTCTTCGATCGACTTCTGCCCTGGCGGTCGAAACCAGACATCGACCACTTGCCCCTGGACCAGCGTTCCGAGCAAGCCCAGCTCCGAGCCCGACGCCTGTCCGACGGCCTGCACCACCGGGTCCAGGTCCCCGCCCCCGCCAGTCACGAACTGACTCACGATCAAGCACCCTACCGGCCCGAACATCCCAAACGTCACCCCAACGAGTGAATGCCAGTTCAGCCCGTTTACATTGGGCAAGCTGTGAGCAGCCTGAGGGGGGACACGATGATCACACACGAAACTTACCTGGCCACCCGAAGATTCGACGCCCTCGACGGGGTCCGGGCCATCGCCGCCGTGCTCGTCGTCTTCTTCCACTACGGGGGCCCCAACTGGGTGCGGGCCAACGGCTGGATCGGCGTCCACCTCTTCTTCGTGCTCTCCGGCTTCCTGATCACCACCCTGGCCCTGCGCGAAGAGGCCCGCAACGGCCGGGTGTCCCTGCCGGAGTTCTACATCCGGCGGGCGTTCCGCATCCTTCCCGTCTACTACGTCGTGATCGGCGTGGTCGTCGTCTTCGCCTACTTCCGGGGCATGGGCCTGCGGCACAGCGGGATCGTCGCCGCCCTGCCGTGGAACGTCGCCTTCGTCGGCGAGTTCCACCAGATGGCTCTGTTCGGCCAGGCCTGGACGCTCGGTGTCGAGCAGAAGTTCTACCTCGTCTGGCCGCTGCTCGCGTTCGGCGTCGGCGCGCTCGCCTTCGTGAAGCGGCTGAGCCTCTCCCTCGGGCTCGTCGCCCTCATGCTCGCCCTGATCCCCTTCATGCCCTACGCCGGCGCGTACTCGCCGATCCTCATCGGCTGCACACTGGCGATCGTGCTGCACCACCGCAAGGGCTTCGCCGCGCTGCGGGTGTTCACGCACCCCGTCGTCGGGCTGGTGGTCGCCGCCGCGCTGGTCGCGGTCCAGACCATGTTCGCCGAAATCGCCGAGCTGCTGAGCGACGAAGGCGGCTCGATCACCGGCACGATCTACATCCTGCTCGCCGCGCTGCTGGTGCCGTCGCTGGTCGCCGGCGGCGGGCCGCTGGCCTGGGTCCTGTCGCTGCGGCCGATGCGGTTCATCGGCGAGCGGTCGTACTCGCTCTACCTCATGCAGGGCGTCGTCGCGGTGGCGCTCGCGGGCGCCATCCCGCAGTTCGCCCCGCACCGGACGCTCACCGCGGTCGCCGTGACGATCGTCGGGCTGCTGGCCGCCGACCTGCTGTACCGCTGGGTCGAGGTCCCGATGATCGACGTCGGGCGCCGGATCATCACGCGGCGCCGGGCCAGGAAGACGGAGCCGGCGGCCGAGGTCGCCGAACCCGCGCTCGCCGCGGCCTGACCCGCCGATCGCCCAAGACGGGAAAAGCCGGGCGCCGCGCAGTGCGGCACCCGGCTTCCTGAACCTCCGTCAGCGTTCGCTCACCGGGGCCACCAGCTCGCTCGGCCCGCCGCCCGACTCCCCGGCGACCGCCGCCAGCTCCTCGCCCACCGACTCGCGGCTCTTCGGGCGCGCGTCCTTCGTCAGCAGCGATGCCACCGCGCCGATCAAGCACACCGCGATCGCGAAGCCGAACGCCACCGCCAGACCCGACTGGAACGGGCCCGAGATCAGGTTCGGGAAGAAGCTGCGGCCCGTCAGGAACGACGCCTGGTCCGGCGGCAGCGACGACAGCTGGCCGCCCAGGAGCTGCTGGATCGGGTTGTACCCCAGGAACGCCGCGAACAGCACCGCCACCGCCGGCAGGTTCGCCACCTGCGTGGCCGCCGCTTCGGGGACGCCGTGGGCGATCAGGCCGTCGTGCATCGTCGACGGGAGGCTGTTCGACAGACCCGAGATGATCAGGCTGAAGAAGAAGCCGATCGACAGGACCATCGCCGCGTTCTGGAACGTCGTCATCATGCCCGCGCCGGAGCCGCGCGAGTCCGCCGGGAGGCTGTTCATCACCTCGGCGCGGTTGGGCGAGGAGAACATGCCCATGCCGATGCCGTTGATCAGCAGGATCGCCGCGAACGCCCAGTAGTCGAAGTTCACCGGCAGGATGATCAGCAGCAGGAACGTCACGGCCGTGATGAACAGGCCGCTGGACGCGAGCAGGCGGCTGCCGATCCGGTCGGCGAGGATGCCCGACGTCGGGGCGGCCACCAGGAACCCGACCGTCATCGGCAGCATGTAGATGCCCGCCCACAACGGCGTCTGCTCGAACGTGTAGCCGTGCTGCGGCAGCCAGATGCCCTGCAGCCAGATGATCAGGATGAACTGCAGCCCACCACGGCCGAGCGACGCGGTCAGGTTCGCGACGTTGCCCCAGGTGAACGACCGGATCTTGAACAGCGAAAGCCGGAACAGCGGGTTGTCGACCTTGGTTTCGATGATCACGAACGCGACCAGTACCGCGACGCCGCCGATCAAGCACGAGAGCACCATCGGGCTGGCCCAGCCGGTCTGCGAAGTGCCGTAGGGCTGGATGCCGTAGGTGATGCCGACCAGCACCGCGATCAGGCCGACGGCGAAGGTGATGTTGCCCCACCAGTCCATCCGCGCGTGCTTGCGGACGCCGGTGTCGTGCAGCTTGAGGTACGCCCAGATCGTGCCGATCACGCCGAAGGGCACCGACACCAGGAAGATCAGGTTCCAGTCGACCGGGGCGAGCACGCCGCCGACGACCAGGCCGAGGAACGAGCCCGCGATGGCCGCGACGCCGTTCATGCCGAGCGCGAGGCCGCGCTGGTTGGCCGGGAAGGCGTCGGTGAGGATCGCCGAGGAGTTGGCCATCAGGAAGGCACCGCCGACGCCCTGCACGATCCGCCAGCCGATCAGCCACAACGCGGCCGCGTCGCCACCGAACCAGGTGACGGCCAGCATGATGGAGGAAACGGTGAAGACGGCGAAGCCGAGGTTGTACATCCTCGCCCGGCCGTACATGTCGCCGAGCCTGCCGAAGCTCACCACCAGCACCGCGGTGACCACGAGGAAGCCCATGATCATCCACAGCAGGTAGCTGGTGTTGGCGGGCTCGAGGGGGTTGATGCCGATGCCCTTGAAGATGTCGGGCAGCGCGATCAGCACGATCGAGGAGTTGATCGTGGCGATCAGCATGCCCAGCGTCGTGTTGGACAGCGCGATCCACTTGTACCGCGGCCCCAGTTCCGCGATCGAATACGTCCGGCGTTCCGCCACTGTGCAACCCTTCTGCTCGCAAAGTCCCTTAGCTAGGCTAAGCAAGTTGCTTGCGCATGGCAACCAAGTTCCGGAATCGCCTGGGAGAGCATGATCACACTGGGTTGACCGTCCTTTGTGGATCCTTTACTTGTCGGGCCGGTCTGGCGCCGGCGCGGGTCTGATGTCTTGAATGACTCATTCAGGGCGCCGGAGGTCCTGAATGACTCATTCAAGACGTCCGGGCCGGGCGCACGAAAGTACGAAAAGACGGCCGGCGTCAGCGCAGGAGTTTCCCCAGGATCGCGACCCCCTCGGCGATCTCCGTCGATGTCCGGGCCGCGTACCCCAGCACCAGCCCCGGCCGCCCCGGGAGCTGCCGGTGCCAAGACAACGGCTGGACCTTCACCCCCTCCGCCAGCGCCGCGGCCGCCAGTGCGACGTCATCCAGGTCCGACGAGAACGTGATCGTCAAGTGCAGCCCCGCCGCCGCGCCGTGGACCACCGCGGCGGGCAGGGAAGCCGCCAGCGCCCGGATCATCGCGTCGCGACGGCGGCGGTGCCGGGCCCGGACCACCCTCAGCTGCCGCTCCAGCTCGCCCGTCTCCATCAACCGGGCCAGGACCAGCTGCGCCAGCACCGGGTTGCCCAGGTCCGCGAACCGCTTCGCCGCCACCAGCTCGTCGTGGAACCGCGGCGGCGCCAGCAGCCAGCCGACGCGCAACGCCGGCGCCAGCAGCTTCGAAACGCTCCCCGTGTAACACACCTCCGGCAGCATCGACCGGACCGCGGGCACCGGTGCGCGGTCGTAACGGTGCTCCGCGTCGTAGTCGTCCTCCACCACGATCCCGCCGTCGGCCGCCCAGCGCATCAGGTCGCGGCGGCGCTCGCCACCCAGGACCACGCCCATCGGGAACTGGTGGGCCGGCGTCACCAGCACCGCCGGGGCACGCAGTTCGGCGACGCGCAGGCCGTCGTCGTCCACCGGGACCGGCGGGGTCGCCAGGCCGCAGTGGTGCAGGTGCTGCCGCGCGCCCAGCGAGCTCGGGTCCTCGACCGCGATCTCGTCGACGCCGTGCTGCCGCAGCACCTCCCCCACCAGCGTCAACGCCTGCGCGACGCCGGCCACCACGATGATCTCGCCGGGGTCCACCCGGATGCCGCGGCTGCGCGCCAGCCAGTGCGACACCGCGAGCCGCATCGCCGGCGCGCCGCGGGGGTCGCCGTAGCCGAAGTGGGACGGCTCCAGCTCGTCCAGCACCGCGCGTTCGGCCCGCAGCCACGCCGCGCGCGGGAACGCCGTCAGGTCCGGGACGCCCGGTGTGAGGTCGATGCGGGCCGGGGCCGCGCGGACCGCGTCGAAGATCTCGACGCCCGGCATCGGCGTGATCACCTTCGACGGCGGCCGGACGCGCGCGGGTTCGGGCGCGAGCACGGGCGCGGCCACCACCACCGTGCCGGCCCGGCCGCGGCCCGCCGCGTGGCCGTCGTCGATCAGGCGCTGGTAGGCCTCGGTGACGACCCCGCGGGACACGCGCAGCTCGGCGGCCAGGACCCGGGACGCGGGCAGGCGGCCGCCGATCGGGAGCCGGCCGTCGGCGACGGCCGCGCGCAGCTGCCCCGCGAGCCAGTCCGCGAGCCCGCCCGCCGGCGCCCCGCGGACGTCGAGCTGGAGGAAGTCCGATCCTATGGACCCCTCCGAGTGCGGGGTTTTGGCTCTGTCCATCGAGCCATTGTCGCAGCACGCTGGTCGTATGGACACCAGCTACGTGCACGGATACACCGAACCCGAGGCCCGCCGCCTCGGCGACCAGGCCGACACCCTGGCCGCGCTGCTGCACGGCGGGACGGCCTACCCCGCCGGGAGCCGTGTGCTGGAGGTCGGCTGCGGCGTCGGCGCCCAGACCGTCCACCTCGTGGCCCGCAGCCCGGACGCGCACCTGACCGCGGTCGACGTCTCCGAAGATTCCCTGAGCCAAGCCAGGCAGCGAGTCACGGGCGTCGAGTTCCGCCAGGCCGACCTGTTCGCGCTCGACGGCGAGTGGGACCACCTCTTCGTCTGCTTCGTGCTCGAACACCTGCCGGAGCCCGAGAAAGCGTTGGCCCACTTGAAAACCCTGCTGCGGCCGGGCGGGACTATCACCGTCATCGAGGGCGACCACGGCTCGGCGTTCTTCCACCCGCGCAGCGAGCACGCCCAGGCCGCGATCGACTGCCTGGTGCGCCTGCAGGCCGACGCCGGCGGCGACGGGCTCCTCGGCCGGCGCCTCTACCCACTGCTCGCCGACGCCGGTTTCGACGACGTCGCAGTCGAACCGCGGACGGTCTACGTCGACGCGTCGAAGCCGGACCTCGTCACGGGCTTCACCCGCGACACCTTCATCGCAATGGTTGAAGGCGTCGGCGAGACCGCCGTCGCACAGGGGCTGATCGACGAAGCTCGCTGGGCCCGCGGGATCGCCGACCTTTACCGCACCACCAGGGAATACGGGACCTTCCATTACGCGTTCTACAAGGCAACAGCCCTTCGCACTCCGGGAGGAGCGTCATGATCATCGCCGTTCTCGCCGCCGTAGTCCTGCTCGCCTGGGCGCTCGACCACGCGTACCGCCGCCGTCCGTACCCGCGCAACCGGCTGGCCGGCAGCACCGACGTCTACGACCGGGACGTACAGCGGCTCGAAAGCGACCTCGTCGCGGACGAACGCCACTACTCCAGGTCCGTCAGCCGGTCCCGGACCCGCTTCGCGCCGGGTACGCACTCGCCGGCGTAACAGGCCAGCGCGCGTTCCCAGTGTTCGCGCGCCGTTTCCGGGTCATTGAGTCCACAGTGGACTTCGCCGAGCCCGTAGTAGGCCTTGCCCTGCTCGGGCCGGCAGCCCGTTTCCTTCGCCACGGCAAGGGCTTCGCGGTGGTGGCCGAGCGCGTCAGAAGACGCGCCCCGGGCCGCCGCCAGCGCGCCGAGGCTGTTCAGGACCCGGGACTCCACACCCCGGTCGCCGCATTCGCGGGCCAGGCCCAGTGCCTCTTCGAGGTGCTGGGCCGCTTCGGCGTCCCGGCCCTGGGCGAGCCGGACGTCCCCGAGGTGCTTCAGCGCGACGCTGCGGTTGGTCGGGCTGCCCGTCTCCTGCGCGATTTCGAGGGCCCGCTCGAGGTGGGCCGCGGCCTGCGGGTACCGGCCGCGCGCGTGCTCGACGTCGCCGAGGATGCCCAGCGCGTATCCCTCGCTGACCCACACGCCCATCGCGCGGAAGTGCTCCAGGCCCTCCTCCAGCGCACGGACCGCTTCGTCGTGACGGCCGAGCGCAGACAGCGAGTCGCCCATGTTGACCAGCGCATAGCCCTCGCTCGTGCGGTCGGCGGTGTCGCGGGCCAGCGCGTGCGCTTCCTCGAGGTAGCCGATCGCTTCGCCGTAGCGGCCGATGCCGCGGCAGGAGCAGCCGAGCACCACCAGGACGAGGCCTTCGCTGGTGCGGTCGCCGGCCTTGCGGGTCAGGGACAGGGCTTCCGTCGAATACGTGATCGCCTCGGCGAACCGGCCCAGCGCCCGGCAGACCAGGCCGAGGGTGTTGACCGCGTGGATCTCGGTGCGCTGGTCGCCGGTCTCGCGGGCGAGGACGAGCGCCTCCTCCAGGTACCGCCGTGCTTCCCGGGACCGGCCGACGCGCCAGTGGCCGAGCGCGATCAGGATGAGCGGCTCGGCCTCGGCCACCCGGTCGCCGGCGTCGTGGGCCAGCGCCGACGCGTGCGAGTGCAGCACCAGCGATTCCTCGTGGTAGCCGCCGACGTCGAGGTAGTGCCAGAGGATCCCGGACAGCAGCCGCAGGTGGTCGGCCCACCCGTGCCGCGTCGCGTGCGTCGCGACGGCCAGCAGGTTGCGGCGCTCGGCCTCCAGCCACGCCGGCGCGTCGATCACCTTGACGTCCGGGTCGGGCACTTCATAGCGCAGATGGCGTTCCTGCGGCAGGACGACGTCCATGGCCTGTGCGGCCGACCGGACGTAGAAGTCGAACAGCCGCTCCTGCGCGGCGTGGCTCTCGACCTCGTTCCGCGCGGCGAGCTCGGCGGCGTAGACGCGCAGCAGATCGTGTTGCTGGACGCGGTCCTCGCCGGTCTCCTGCGCGAGGTGCGCGCGGACCAGCGTGGCCGTCAGCCGTTCCGCCTCCGGCAGCGCGACGCCGGCGAGCGCGGCGATCGCGGCCGGCGTCAGGTCGCGGCCCGGGTGCAGGCCGCAGAGCCGGAACACGCGCGCGGCGTCGGCCTTCAGGTGCCGGTAGGACCACGAAAAGACGGCCCGGACCGCGGTCAGCGGGTCGCCGCCGCCGTCGAGCAGGTCGAGCCGGCGCCGTTCGTCGGCGAGTTCCTCCGCGAGCGCGGCGAGCCGCTCCCCCGGCCGGCTCAGCGCCAGCTCCGCGACCAGCCGCAGCGCCAGCGGCAGCCGGGCGGAGTAGCCGATCAGCGCCTCGGCGGCGTCCGGCTCGTCGTCGACGCGGGCGCCGAGCAGCGTCCGCAGCAGGTCGAGGGCTTCGGCCTCGGTCAGCAGGTCGACGAGCACGCGGCGGGCGCCGTGCCGCGCGATCAGCCCGGGCAGCGCGTCCCGGCTGGTCACCAGGACCAGGCACGACGCGGAGCCGGGCAGCAGCGGGCGGACCTGCCCGACCGAGCCGGCGTTGTCCAGCAGCAGCACCATCCGGCGGCCGGTGAGCGCGGTGCGGAACTTCGCGGCGCGCTCCTCCGGCTCGGCGGGGATGTCCGCGCCGTCGACGCCGAGGGCACGCAGGAACCCGGACAGCGCGTCGCCCGGCTCGACCGGCCGGACCGTGCCGTAGCCGTGCAGGTCCAGGTAGAGCTGACCGTCCGGGAACTCGCCGAGGGACCGCTGGGCCCAGTGGACGGCGAGGGCGGTCTTCCCGACCCCGCCGGTGCCGGACAGGACGGCGATGCGCGCGCCGGTGCCGCCGCCGTCCCGGAGGGCGTCGAGCTCGGCCAGCTGGCCGGTGCGGCCGCGGAAGCCGGCGACGTCCGCGGGCAGCTGGGCGGGGACGCGGGCCGGCGGTTCCGGGGCGGCGAAGTCCTGGCGCAGCACCTGCCGCTGGGCCGCGCGCAGCTCGGAGCCGGGTTCGATGCCCAGTTCGCCGTCCAGCCGCAGCCGGATCTCCTCGAACACCGCCAGCGCGGCGGCTTGCCGCCCGGACGCGGCGAGCACCTGCATCAGCCGGGCGTGCGCGGACTCGTTCAGCGGCTCCTCGGCGGTGAGCGCGCGCAGCTGGACGGCCGCGTCTTCGGGGTCCGCGGCCTCGGCGTAGGCCATCACCGCCTTCGCGCGCTTCATCGCCAGGGCCAGCCGGGCGGGGTGCTGCCGGAGCGGTCCGACGTCGGCCAGCGCCGGCCCGCGCCAGAGCTCCAGGGCCTCGCGGTGGGCGTCCTCGGCCAGCAACGCCTCGAACCGCAGGAGGTCGAGGTCGTCGACGCCGGCGGTCAGCCGGTAGCCGCCCTTGTCGGTGGCGATGGGGTCGGCGGGCCGCAGCGCCCGCCGCAGCCGCGCGACGTAGGTGTGGAGCAGCTCCAGGCCCGACGGCGGCGACTCGTCCCAGATGACGTCGACGAGGTCCTCGCGCCGGACCGTGCGGTTCGGCTGCAGCGCCAGCATCGCGAGCAGCAGGCGCTGCTTCTCGGCGCCGATCTCGACCGGGCAATCCCCGCGCCACACGGTGAGCGGGCCCAGGACGCCGATCCGCACCCGCTCCGGCGGTGCTTCGGCAAGCGCTTCCCGCAGCCGGCGTTCCGTCTCCGGCCGGGGCCGGCGGACGCTGCCGAGCTCGGCGTTGCGCACCGCGCGCAGGCTCACTCCGGCGCGCTCGGCCAGCTGGGCCTGGGTGAGGCCGGCGAGCACACGCCGTTCCCGCAGCCATCCGGCGAACGGCAGGGCTTCGTCCACAGGCGTCCTCTCCCCGCGTGCCCCCGCAGCGGAACGTACCCCTCCAGGATTCCGATCGTGCCGCTATACCTGTACCACCGAACGGCGAAGATAACCGTTTCCGCAGGTACCGACCGTGACGACGGCGCGGCCGGCGGGTACAGGCCCACGTCCACCACGGTTTCCTAGGCTTTGCGGGTCCGGTGGTGGCGAGGGGTTCGGAGCAGCCGTCGCATGGGGTACGACGGCTGCACCCGAGCCTTCAGACGCCGAAGCGCTCCAACAGGGCGCGTACGGCGGCTGGATCCTCGACATGGGCGTTGTGCCCGAGGCCGGCGAGGGTGACCGCGGCCGGGTCCAGCGCGCGCAGCTGCTCCGGCCGGCTCATCGGGTCGTTCTCGCCCGCCGCCAGCACGACCGGGCACCGCGCCGCGGCGAGCAGCGCCAGCATGTCCGGCGCGCCGACGCCGAACGCGGCCGGGTCCATCGCGAGACGCCAACCTCCCTCGGTCTCGCGAAGCCCGGCCGGGTCCGCGGGCGCGATGCCGAGCAGCCCGGACACCTTCAGGTACGCCTGGTCGGCCTCGGGCTGCGTCTCGAACACCCGGGGCGGCCGCGCCGCGAAGCTCGCCGCGCGTCCCAGGTCGTCCTGAGTCCACTCGACCTTCACGCCCAGCGCCAGCACGCCTTCGACCTCGACGTCGTACTTGCCGGACGCGAGCTCCAGCGCGAGCACGCCGCCGAGCGAATGGCCGGCGACGACCAGCGGGCCGTTTCCGGGGAGCGCTCGCGCGACGGCCGTCGCCAGCGTCTCGAAGCTGTAGTGCGGCAGTGGCGCGGACGGGCCGTGGCCGGGCAGGTCGGGGACCAGGACGCGCCGGGGCACCAGTTCGGTCAGGTGGGCCCACACCGCGCCGGTCGCGCCGAGGCCGTGCAGGAACAGGATGGCCGGTTCGCCCTCGCCGCCGGTGCGCATGTTCAGCGTGTCCATTCCGGCAGCCTGCCAAACTGTCGGTGGGCGCGGCTAGGGTCGGGCGGTGGCGATCACCGATCCGGACACCTACGTGCGGGGTGTGCCGTACGACGAGCTGGCGCGGCTTCGGCAGGCGTCACCGGTGGTGCGCGTCGACGACTTCTGGGCGGTGCTGCGGCACGCCGACGTGCGGCACGTCCTGCGCGATCCCGGGCTGTTCTCCTCGCAGCTCGGCGGGACGCAGATCCGCGACCCCGCTTCGGCTGCCGACCTCGCCTACGTGCGCCGGATGATGCTCAACATGGACCCGCCGGAGCACGGCCGGCTGCGGGGGCTGCTGACGCGGGCGTTCACGCCCCGCGCGATCGCGAAATTGACCGAGCGGATCGAAGCGTCGGCGCGGGACCTCGTCGCGGCCGTCGCCGGCGAGGGTTCCTGCGATTTCGCCAAGGTGGCCGCCGACCTGCCGCTGCTCACCCTCGCCGCGGTGTTCGGTGTGCCTGAGCAGGACCGGCGGCTGATGTACGACTGGAGCAACCGGGTCATCGGCTACCAGGACGCCGAGTACGCGGCCAGCTCGACCGTCTCCGCTTCGGACGTCACCGACCTGGCGCGGGCCGCGCTCGCCGTCCGCCCGTCGCCCGGCCCGGACGGGTCGATGCCGGACCCGCGCACCCGCGCCGGCATGCCGGATCTTTACGCGTACGCCAACGCGCTCGGCGAGTACAAGCGCGAGCACCCGGGTGACGACGTCATGAGCAACCTGATGCAGCACGTCGGCGACGACGGCGGGCGCGTCTCGCTCGCCGAGTTCGAGAACCTCTTCTGGCTGTTTTCCGTGGCGGGCAACGAAACCCTGCGCAACGGCCTGCCCGGCGGGATGCTGGCGCTGCTCTCGCACCCCTCGGAGTACCGACGGCTCCTGGCCGACCGTTCGCTGCTGCCGTCCGCGGTCGAAGAAATGCTCCGGTGGTGGACTCCGGTCATGAATTTCCGTCGCACGGCGACCGCGGACACCCGGCTGTCCGATGTGGATATCCGGGCCGGGGACAAGGTGGTGGTCTGGTTCTCCGCGGCCAACCGTGACCCTTCGGTGTTCGCCGACCCGGACGCGTTCGACATCGGCCGCACCCCCAACGACCACCTCACCTTCGGCCACGGCCCGCACTTCTGCCTGGGCGCGCACCTCGCCCGGGTGCAGCTGCGGGCGATGTTCGGCGCGGTGCTGGACCTGCTCGGCGAGGTGACGCTCGCCGGCGAGCCGGTGCGGCTGCGCTCGACGTTCCAGAACGGCCTGAAGTCGCTGCCGATCCGCTGGGCGCGGTGATGGAGATCCGCGAGCTGCGGGCGTTCGTCGCGGTCGTCGAGGCGGGCGCGATGTCGAAGGCGGCGCGGCAGCTGCACGTGAGCCAGCCGGCGCTGTCCCAGACGATCACCGCGCTGGAGCGCCGCCTCGGCGTCCAGCTGCTGGTCCGCACCAGCACCGGCGTCCAGGCGACCGACCCCGGCACGACGCTGCTGGGCGAGGCCCGCGCGGTGCTGGCCCGCCACGACCAGGCCGTCGCGGCCATG
The DNA here is from genome assembly GCF_030182635.1 of Amycolatopsis ponsaeliensis. Taxonomy (NCBI): domain Bacteria; kingdom Bacillati; phylum Actinomycetota; class Actinomycetes; order Pseudonocardiales; family Pseudonocardiaceae; genus Amycolatopsis; species Amycolatopsis ponsaeliensis. The sequence continues at coordinate 30,820 of NZ_JAPZLD010000028.1, read as the reverse complement.
GCCCGGCACACGAAGACCGGTGGTGGCGTGCTGCGCGTCGGCATCCCCCTGGAGCTGCCGCCGGAGCTGTTGCCTTCGGCGCTGGCGCGGCTGGCGGAGGCCTGCCCGGACACGCGGGTGCAGGCCCGCCACCTGTCATCGGTGGCCCAGGTGGCGGCGCTGCGGGCGGACGAGCTGGACATCGGCCTGGTGCGCGAACGCCCGGCCGGGCCGGACCTCGACGCACAGCTCGTCGTCGCGGAGAACGTGGGCGTCCTGCTCGCGGCGGATGTCGCGGAGAAGCTCGCGGGGCCGGACGGGGTGCGCCTGGAGAGCCTGGCCGGGCTCGACTGGTTCGCCTTCGCCCGCGCGGGCAGCCCGGCGTGGTACGACGAGCTGGCGGCGACGCTGCGCAGCCACGGCCTCGACGTCGGGCCGGAGGTGCCCGAAGAGCAGCGGCTGATCGTCGAGCTCAAGATCCCGGCGGTCAGCGCGGGCGGCGCGTACGCGTTCGCCCCGCCCGAGTGGCCGTACCCGATGCCGGACACGGTCCGGTGGCTGCCACTGGCCGGAAACCCGATCATCCGGCGAACCTGGGCCGTCTGGCCGGCGACGTCGCACCGCCGGGACGTCGCGGAGTTCGTCGCGGCGCTGGAAGACGTATCTCCGCGGTCGCCGTAGCCACTTTCCGGCAACGGCGGAAGGAAGCGGTGACGACCCAGTACGGCGGCCGGATGCTCGGAGCCGTCCCCATGATGGGCGGCACGCTGATGCTCACCGACCGGCAGCTGGTGTTCCTGCCGCTCATCGGGAGGTCCGACACGATCATCGCGGTCACGGCAACCGGTCGCTGCCCCCTGTTCCTCACCGCGCTCAATGCGGCGGGCAGTTCCGCCTGGTAGCGCCGCCCATCACCCCGGCTGATGCCCGGCATAAGCAGCGCCGAACGCTCATCCGGAAGTCCTGCCCGGTGCTCCTCCTTGAACCCGGTGACCGGGGAAACACCCCGGCCGCGAGGAGTTGAGTGATGACTGAAGGACTGTCCGGGACCACGGCGCTCGTGACCGGCGGAACCAGCGGGATCGGGCGGGCGACGGCGGTCGCGCTGGCCGGGCTCGGGGCCCACGTCGTGCTGTCCGGCCGGGATGCGGCGCGCGGCGCGGAGGTCGTCTCACGCATCCGGGAGTCGGGTGGGAAGGCCGACTTCGTCGCGGCCGACCTGATGGACGCGGCGTCGGCGCGCGCATTGGCCGCGCGGGCCCGGGAAGTGGGCGGGCACGTCGACGTGCTGGTGAACAACGCCGGGATCTTCCCCACCGGGTCCACTTCGGACACGGACGAGGCCGACTTCGACCGCGTCTACGAGACGAACGTGAAGGTGCCGTTCTTCCTCACCGCCGAGCTGGCGCCGGAGATGGCCGCCCGCGGCCACGGCGCGATCGTCAACGTGTCGACGATGGTCGCGGCGCGGGGCATGGCGGGCATGGCGCTCTACGGCTCGTCGAAGGCGGCGGTCGAGCTGATGACCAAGGCGTGGGCGGCGGAGTTCGGGCCGTCCGGCGTGCGCGTCAACGCGGTCAGCCCCGGCCCGACCCGCACCGAGGGAACGGCGGTGTTCGGCGACGGCCTGGACGAACTGGCCTCGGCGGGCCCGGCCGGACGGGTCGCCGCACCCGAGGAGATCGCGGCGGCGATCGCGTTCCTGGTGACGGCGGAGTCGAGCTTCGTGCAGGGCGCGATCCTCCGGTTGGACGGCGGCCGCTTGGCGGTCTGAGCCCCGTCGGTACGGCGTCACCGCAGGAAGGTGACGCCGTCCCGGGACTGACCTACTAGAAATCCAAGATCATGGGACGCACGTGGGACGAAGGGCCTACTACGAGAGGCCCCGATGCGCTCCCAGACGCACCCCGTCACTCTTCGCTTCCTTGCTCTCGCCATCGTCCTCGCGGCCGTCGTCGGGCTGCTCGTCGGTCTGGCCCCCGCGCACGCGGCCGCGGCGCCGTCGTGCGATCGCGCCGCGCTCGTGGATGCGCGGCTCGGCCGGTTCGGTGTCGAGTGGCGCGTCGGCCCCACCCGGCCCGACGCATGGGGCGTGGCGCGCCCCGACGAGGGCGTGATGGTGTCCGAGGTCGTGCCATGCAACCCCGACCTGATCACGTCCATCGTCAACCACGAGTGGATGCACACCCAGTAGCAACGCGCCTACCCGGACAGCCGGCTCCGCTCGCGCGCGTACGGCCGGCACAGCGAGACAGCCGCGGACTGCGGGTCGCTGCTGCTCGGCTCGCGGTACACGCCGTACCTCGACGCCCGGGCGAGGGAGACGTGCCGAGCGGTGGTCGGGTGCACGACGTTCGAAGACCGCGCGGCGCGCCGACTGCGCGCGGCGGCCGGCCGGTGAGCGCGGCCAGTCTGCAGCGGGAGCAGCGCGACGAGCGCCCGCCGTTGGTGGGCGTGCTGGAGGGAGGACGGCGACACCGCGGCCCGCTGTAACACCGGCCTCGAGCACGGCAGCTGGGCCGCGGCACTCGCCGCGCTGCTCGAGCAGATTTCCGTGGCGAGGGCGTGAACGTCCCAAGACGACGAAAGCCCCTGCATAGCCACGACGGCCAGCAGGGGCTTTCTTGTGTTAGCGGGTTACTCCTACTGCTGGGTGGGCTCTCCCGCAGCCTTCGCCGCCTTGCGCTTGTAGAGACGATCCCCGAGGGAGCCCTCGGGGTAGGGGCTGACCACGAGGCCCTGCGCTTCGGCCTGCCGGCGTTGAATCTCGGTCTGCTTGGCGATGTTGCGACGCTTCTTCCGGCCGAACACGGCACCTCCCTGGTTACGGCCCCGCACTACGGCGTGGTCCGCCGTCCATGTCGCCCGCCGAAAGCTCTCTGTTACGGATGGCGGACGACGGACCAGAAAGCCGCACCGCACATCGGCTCGCGCTAGTCAGCAGGCCACTCGTATGACAGCTCGTAGCGGTCCGCCGCGAGCACCATGTCGTTCATCTCCAGCGGCGTGCCGTTCTCGCCGAAGGCCACTCGCGTCACAGTGATGACGGGCACCCCGACGGCAAGCTGCATGAGCGACGCTTCGTCCGGCGTCGGCATGCGAGCGCCGACGTGCTCGGCAAACGAGCCGATGCGGTGCTCGGCCTCTTCCAGCCGGGCGTACGCGCCGCCAGGGCCGGTGTCGACCTGCTCGATCGCGGTGTCGCGTGTCAGTGTGCGCGGGAGGCGCGACACCGCGAGTTGGACCACCAACCCATCGGCACGCATCACGCGGTCCCGGACGGTGACCTCGGTCCCTTCGTCGACCGCGAGGTGTGCGGCTGCGCGGGCGTCGGCCTGCTCGAAGCGGATCTTCACCGACGTGGACGGTGTGAAGCCGCGGGCGGCGGCATCGGCGAGGAACGCACCACGGTTGCGCTCGCGGGCCTCGCGAGACAGTCGCGTCCGGGCGACGCGCTGAATGCTGGCCGGCGGCCGGACGAATACGCCGCGGCCGTGCTCGGCCGTCACGAGTCCTTCGGAGCGCAGCAGGTTCACGGCCTCGCGGATCGTCGGTCGCGAGACGCCGTAGGAGTCGACGAGGTCGCGTTCGCTCGGCAGTTGCTCGCCGGGCGAGTACTCGCCTGCGGTGATCTTCTCGCGCAGGTCCGCAGCTACCTGCCTGAATGCGGGCATTCCGCTCGTCCGATCAACCATGCTTCCAGTATCCCACTGGTCAGCTTGTCTTGACCAGTGACCTGTCTCATGGCACGGTGAGTGGTCAAGACGTGCTTACCAGTAATGGCGGGGCGAGATGGACCAGGAATCGGACGGCGTCACCGACGCCAGCGAGCGGCCGACGACGATCGCCGAGATGACCCCGGAGGATTGGGCCGAAGCGAAGAAGTTGCGCGAGCAGTTCGACGCCGAGTTGGGCATGCGATGAGCGCCGTGATCTACATCGACTTCGAGGCGATCCACCCGGTCATCGACGGCGAGTGGCACCGGACCCGACTGACTGGCATCCCTAAACCGGGGCAGGGCATCACGATGCTGTGCGGCGCCACGGCCGCCGCCGCGTTCCAGCCGCTGAACCAGCGCCGCGACCACGGTTCGCCGACGGAGTACCCGCGGTGCGACTCGATTTACCGCCGCGAGCGCGGTATCCCGCAGCAGCACACGCGCCAGGGCCGCCGCTGAGCCCCGGCCGGCGCACTGCCCTCCATCGGCGCGTCGGCCGGGTTCCACACGCCGCCGCGCAAGCCTCGTCCGTTCGTGTGATCCTCGACGTGTCGTAACGAACGCTGTGCAAGTTCTGATGTGATGAGGATGCGGAGCGAGGAGGTGAACTATGGAACTGGCCATTTACGTGCATGGACACACCAACGACATGGATGCTGCACAGGTTCTAACTGGTCTGCACCAAGTCGCCGAACTGATCAAGGCTCTCGGCGGCGGCGCCGTACACTTCGCCCATCTGCGCGATGGCAGCGTCGATGCAGCATTCCGGCCGATGCAGGAACCAGATACGACAGATGCCGCGTTCCGGCGCCTCGTCGCTGGACTGCGCATAGCCGAAAACGGCGCCGAAATCCCCGACGGCTGGAACGACACTGCGATACAAGCTGGCCGAGACGCCGCTGCACATCTAGGTGGGTTCGACGCTGAAGGAACCGAACTCACACTCAGGGACGGCGACAAGATCGTTGACCGGGTGCGCATCACCCTGGTCACACGCGACCACCTCCGTGAGGCTGGCTCTCTTCGCCGCACAAGCATCGGATCAGTCATTGGCCACCTCGACTCGCTCAACGTGCACGAGCGCTACGAAGCACGGATATGGCCCGAGCGCGGGGGCAAGTCGGTCGTCATCAGATTCACCGCCGCACAACTCGACAACGTCCGCAGCCTGATTGGCCGCCGGGTCGAAGCTCGGGGCAAGCTGATCCGAGACTATCGAGGACGCCCTTTGTCGCTGCAACTGCGAGCGATCACCCGCCTCCCAACGCGCGATGAGTCCCCCCGCCTCGCATCGGGCTTGGGTATCGCTGAGGAAGCAGTGACCTCGACGGTGAAGGACTACCTGGGAGGCGTGCATGGCACGGCCTGATCCCTACAGCACCGTCTACTTAGACAGCTGTGTCCTGACCCGCTTCTTCGCGAGAGGCGACGGATGGGAGCGCGTACAACGCATCATGGACGCTGCCGATGCGGGGCAGTTCGAGATCTATGTCTCCACCTTCAGCTTGGTTGAGTGCCTAGCGCAAAGCCCGACTCCGCACCCTGACGTTGGACTCGACGCGCGCGTACTGCAATATGTGGACGGTCCACGCGTAGTGCTAGTCGAATTCGGGCGCGAAGTCGCCCTTCAGGCGCGCGACTTGCATTTGATCAAGCAGTACAAGCTCGGCGATGCGATCCATATCGCTAGCGCGTTAGAAGCTAGCGTAGACGTGCTCTTCACCTTCGACGAAGACGACTTTCCCATCGGCACCAAGGTAGGAGCCGTGTGGGTAGACCTGCCCTACCTCCCCGGCGAGCCCACCCTCTTCGACCACGACTGACCGGTGGGTACAGCTGAAGGCGACGCGGTCCTGCGAACTGCAAGTACGCCTCGCCGCGCGCCGCCCTTGAAAGACGTTTGGCGGAGCCGGGTTGGACTCCTCGATATTGAAGACCACCGGCGCCGTCACCAGTCCCTTGCTACACGTCGTCAAGCCTCCCTCACTGTTCAGGCGATCGCCTGGACGTACAGGTCGATCTCCGAGGCGCAGCTATAGGTAATCTCCGCCTTCGACGTACCGCGCGGGATCGATCCGCAGCCACCCGAGGGACGGAGACATGCGGACTGTGCCGATGACCACCCGGGCGTGCGAGATCTACGACCGGCGCATCGCAGGCCGGAGCCTGAAGCCCGGTTGTGGTTGCGAGCACTACGACGGCAAGACATGCGGCAGCGTACTGCTGTTCGTGAACGTCGACGGACGCCCGACCACGCCGGCGGGACTTCGCCGGCACATGCAGCGCGCCGGCGAGAAAGTCGATCTCGACGTGACGGGCGGCTACGAACTGCGTCACGGCTACGCCACCCGCGCTGTCGAAGGCGGCGCCGATGTCCTTCTGGTGCAGCGGAAGATGGGTCACGCCGACCTCGAAGAGCTGGCCGGCTACGTCCAGGAGACGGAGGCCTCGAACGCTCAGCTGCTGGCCGCGCTCGGCGAACAGCAGTCCCTCAAGGCCGTGGGATCGCGTGGGACGACACGTGGGACGGACCTCGGCAACCAGCCGCTCCCAGATGCTGCCGAAGGCGACGTAACGAACGCTGGCTGACCAGCGACAACGCACTCACACACTCCCCTTCTCGCTCACAGGCTCCCGAAGAGGTTTCCGCAGGTAGACCGAGGTTCGTCACCGCAGGAAGGTGACGCCGTCCCGGGGCCGCTCGTCCACGGTCAGCGCGAAGACGTCCGGCCGCGCGTAATGCCCCGAGACGTCGAGGCTCTTGCGGGCCGCCACGATCTCCTCCAGGTCGATCTCCGCCGTGATGAGACCTTCGCCGTCACGCAACGGGCCCGCCAGCACGTCGCCCAGCGGGCCGACGATCACGCTGCCGCCGCGGAACGGGTCGTCGCCCTCCGTCTCGTGCGGGCAGGCCGAGATCACGAAACACCGGCCCTCGTCGGCGATGTGGCGCATCGACGCCTGCCAGACGTCGCGGTCGTCCGCCGTCGGGGCGCACCAGATCTCGACGCCCTTCGCGTACATCGCCGCGCGCAGGAGCGGCATGTGGTTCTCCCAGCAGATCGCCGCCCCCGCCAGGCCCGCCGCCGTCGGGATCGCCGGGAGCGTCGAACCGTCGCCGCGACCCCAGAACAGCCGTTCGCGCGCGGTCGGGACGAGCTTCCGATGCTTCGCCACCAGCCCGAGATCGGGGTCGAAGAACACCGCCGTGCTGTACAACGTGGAGCCGTCGCGCTCGATCACGCCGACGACCAGGCTCGCGCCCGTGCGCGCCGCGAGACCGGCCAGCGCGGTCGTCTCGGGCCCCGGCACCGCCACCGCCGAGCGGAAGTACTCGGGGAACGGCTGCCGGCCCGGGTATCCGCCGAGCACGGCTTCGGGGAGCACCACCAGCGAGGCACCGCGGATCTCGTCCTCGAAGTCCAGGATCCGCGCAAGCGGGACACTCGTGCCGATCTGGAGGGCGGCGACGACCGTCATCCGCGGACCGGCTCCCGGCGAGGCCACCACGGCACGACCGGCGACGTCCGGCGCTGGTAGTCCGCGTACTCCGGGTAGCGCGACTTGGTGATGCTCTCGGTGAACTTCGTCGACCCGACGAACAGCAGCGTGAGCAGCACCGCGCCCACGACCGTCCACTGCAGACCCGCGGCGACGATCCCGAACACCGCGATCACCCACCACTGCGCCTGCTCGAAGAAGAAGTTCGGGTGCCTCGAGTAGCGGAACAGCCCGTCCTGGAGGAACCGCGTCGACGCGCGGCCCGCGTGCTTCTCCCGGTGGAACACCCATTGCTGCTGATCGGCGACCGTCTCCCCGGCCAGGAACGCGGCGAAGACCACCGCGACGACGACGTCCGCCACGCCGAACGAGCCCTGGTGCTCCAGCGCCGTGTAAGCGGGCAGCGTGATCAGCAGCAGGATCGCGTTCTGGTAGAGCGAGATGAAGAAGAAGTTGAACACCTGGAACTGCCACGGCGCCATCCGCTCGCGCAGCACCGCCCACCGGTAGTCCTCGCCGCCGCGGGCGTAACCACCCTTCCGGGCGAAGTTGAACGTCAGCCGGATCCCCCACAGAGTGACCAGCGCGAACATCACGTCGAGGCGCGCGTCGGCGAATCCGGCGGCGCCGGCGAAGATCGCCACGTACGCGACCGGGACGATCGACCAGATCCGGTCGACCCAGGAGTACTCCCTGGTCAGCACCGACATCACCCAGGTGCCGAGCGTCACTCCGGCGAAGACGTACAGGCAGACCCGCAGCGCGTCCATCCGCCCACAATAGGACCTAGGATCGATCTCATGAACCTGCCGCTGCGGGACCGGAAGATCGACGTCTTCTTCGCGGTGCTGTTCTCGGCCTTCACGGTGACGTCGCTGATCAGCGACCTGCTGCCGACCGTCGGCGTCGACTTCTCGAAGCCGTCGGACAACTTCTTCGTGAACTCGAACTACTGGTACGCCCACGACGCCGACCCGCTGTTCATGCACCCGCCGGACTGGATGCGGATCGTCACCGGGCTCTCGGCGTTCGTCTACATGCCGTTCTACGTCGTGCTCGTCTTCGCGCTGCTCTCCGGCCGGAACTGGATCCAGCTGCCGTCGGTGATCTACGCGACGATGATCGTCACGCTGACCGGGGTCGTCGTGTTCGGCGTCGAGTTCTTCGGCGACCCGGCCTTCCGCACCGGCAACCCGGCGAAGTTCCTGGCCTTCAACCTGCCCTACGTCCTGGTGCCGCTCCTGCTGCTGGTCCGGATGCGCAAGCCACTCCCGTTCACCCGCCGTTTCTGACCGGAGGCGCCGTGCCGTACTCGTTCCTCAGCCACCTCGAATGCTCCCGGACCGGCGAGCGCCTCGACGCCGACGCCGTCCAGGGCCTCTCGCCGTCGGGTGCGCCGCTGCTGGCGCGGTACGACCTCGACGGCGTCCGCGAAGCCGTGACGCCGAAGGAGATCGCGGGGCGCGAGCCGACGCTGTGGCGCTACCACGAGGTGCTGCCGGTGCGGTCGGCCGAGCACGTCGTGAGCCTGGGCGAGGGCATGACGCCGTTGCTGCGGCTGCCGCGCTACGGCCGTGAGCTGGGACTTTCGCGGCTGTGGATGAAGGACGAAGGCCTGGTCCCGACCGGCACGTTCAAGGCGCGGGGCGCCGCGGTCGGCGTCTCGCGGGCGGCCGAGTTGGGCGTGGGCGGGATCGCGATGCCGACGAACGGCAACGCGGGTGCGGCTTGGGCGCTGTACGCGGCGCGCGCGGGCCTGTCGAGCCTGATCGCGATGCCGGACGACGCCCCGGCGATCACCATGCGCGAGTGCGTTGCCGCGGGTGCCGAGCTGTACCGGGTGGACGGTCTGATCGGTGACGCGGGGAAGCTCGTGGCGGCGGCGGTTCCGCGGCGTCCGGGGGTGCAGGACGTCTCGACGTTGAAGGAGCCGTACCGCATCGAGGGCAAGAAGACGATGGGGTACGAGATCGCCGAGCAGTTCGGGTGGCGGCTGCCCGACGTCATCCTCTACCCCACCGGCGGCGGGGTCGGGATCATCGGGATCTACAAGGCGCTGCTGGAAATGCTCGCGCTGGGCTGGGTTTCCGGGCCGCTGCCCCGGTTGGTGGCGGTGCAGGCCACCGGGTGCGCGCCGATCGTCCAGGCCTTCTCGCAGGGATCCCGGGAGAGTGTTTTGTTCCCCGACGCCCGGACTGTCGCCTTCGGCATCACCGTGCCCAAGGCACTGGGCGACTTCTTGGTGCTTGACGCGGTGTACGAGACCGGCGGCACCGCGGTGGCCGTCACCGACGAGGAACTGCTTGCCGCGCAACGGGAACTGACCACTTTCGAGGGTACGTTCATCTGCCCCGAGGGCGGGGCGTGCTTCGCCGCGCTGCGGCACCTGCGCGAGTCGGGATGGCTTTCCGGCGACGAGGACGTCGTGGTGCTCAACACCGGCGCCGGGATCAAGTACCCGGAGACGGTGCCGCTCGACGTCCCGCTGCTCGCGAAGGACGGGCGCATTCCTTAAAGGACCGAGCGGACCGTTTCGGGGTCACGGGCGACGACCGTCGTGCCGTCGTCGGCCGTGATGATCGGGCGCTGGATCAGCTTCGGGTTCTCCGCCAGGGCGTCGATCCAGCGCGCGCGGTCGGCCGGGGTGCGGCCCCACGTCTTGAGGCCGAGTTCCTTCGCGATCGGTTCCGCGGTGCGCGTGATGTCCCACGGCTCGAGGCCGAGCCGCTTGAGGACGGCCTTCAGTTCCTTGGCGGTCGGCGGGTCGTCGAGGTAGCGGCGCACGGTGTACTGCGCACCGGCTTCGTCCAACAGCGACACGGCGGACCGGCACTTCGCACACGCCGGATTGACCCAGATCTCCACGACCGGCAGCCTACCGCCTTGGTTTTGGAGCACGCGTTCTGTTATGGTCGCGGCATGCCCCGGCCCCGCGTCCACGACCTCGACGCGCTGCTCGACGTCGCCGAACGGCTGGTCGCGTCGTCGGGCGAGGTCACCGTGCGTGGCCTGGCGGCGGCCGCGGGCGTGCCGAACGGGACGATCTACCACGCGTTCGGGTCGCTCAGCGAGTTGCTGGCCCAGGTCTGGCTGCGCGCGGCGACCGCGTTCCTCGACCTGCAGACCTCGCGGGTGGACGCCGCTTCGTCCCCGGTGGACGCCGTCGTCGCGGCGGCCGACACGCCCGCGGTGTTCGCCTCCCTGCGTCCCGACGGGGCCCGGATGCTGCTTCGCGTCAAGGCAGACAGGCTGTTCGGCCCCGAACTGCCCGACGAGCTGGCGGACGCCCTGCACGCGCTGGACAAACGCCTGGTCGCGCTGCTCGTGCGGCTGGCGCGGCAGGTGTGGGACCGCGGCGACGGCCTGGCCGTCGAGGTGATCACCACCGCCGTCGTCGACCTGCCGACGGCGTTCTTCCGACGCGACATCACCGATCCCCTGGTGCGGGACCGGCTGGCCGCCGCCGTGCGAGCCGTGCTGACTGTACCCCCTCGAGAGAAGGACCGACCGTGACCGTTTTACCCTTGGGCGACGACGAAAACCGCTTCACGCCGGAGTGGCTGCAGCGCGTCCATTCCACTTTGGACGAAGTGGACGACATGCTGGTGACCACCGGCGGCGGCAAGTTCTACTCGAACGGCCTCGACCTCGAGTGGCTCATGGCCAACGGGGACAAGGCTTCCGAGTACGTGGCCGAGGTGCAGGAGCTGTTCGCGCGCGTGCTGACGCTGCCGGTCCCGACGGTCGCGGCGATCAACGGCCACGCGTTCGGCGCGGGCGCGATGCTGGCGATGGCGCACGACTTCCGCGTGATGCGCTCGGACCGCGGGTACTTCTGCTTTCCGGAGGCCGACATCAACATCCCGTTCACACCGGGAATGGCGGCGTTGATCCAGGGGAAGCTGACGCCGTCGGCGGCGATCGCGTCGATGACGACGGGACGCCGGTTCGGTGGCCCGGACGCTTTGTCTTTCGGGCTGGTGGACGAGATCGCGGCCGAGGGCGACGTGGTGAAGGTGGCTTCCGAGCGGGTCAAGGCCTTGGCGGGCAAGGACCGCGGGACGCTGGGCGCGATCAAGGCGACGATGTTCGCGCCTGCGGTGACGGCGCTGCGCACCCCGGCGTAGGCCTCCGGCCCCCGGTATCCACTTTACCCGGGGGCACCGACAGTTCCGGCCGGTCGCGGCGCCGGCTTGGAAGCCATGAAGGGCACCCTCATGGCTCTTATGTCCATAAGGGTGCCCCTCATGGCTTTGGGCACTCGGTGAGGCGGCGGCGCAGGTGGGCCCGCTCGGGTTCCGTGCCCGCCAACGCCAGCGCCTCCTGGTACGCCGACGCTGCTTCGGCGTGGCGGCCGAGGCGGCTGAGCAAATCCGCTCGCGCCGCCGGGAACGGGCTGTACTCCCGCAGCCTGGGTTCGTCCGCCAAGGCGTCGAGCAGTTCCAGGCCCGCCGCCGGGCCGTCCCGCATCGCCACCGCCACCGCCCGGTTCAGCTCCACCACCGGGGATGGCGCCAGCCCGCGCAGCACGTCGTACAGCCCCACGATCTGCGGCCAGTCCGTCCCCGCCACGTCCGGGGCCTCGTCGTGCAGGGCCGCGATCGCCGCCTGGACGCCGTGCAGCCCCGGTGGCCCGCCCGTCAGCGCCACCTCGGCCAACGCCGTCCCCTCCTCGATCAGCGCGCGGTCCCAGCGGCCGCGGTCCTGGTCGTCGAGGAGCACCAGGTCGCCGTCCGGGCCCGTGCGGGCCTCGCGGCGCGCGTGGATCAGCACCATCAGCGCCAGCAGCCCCGCGACCTCCCGCTCCCCCGGCAGCAGCCGGCGCAGGATCCGGGCCAGCCGGATCGCCTCCTCCGCCAGGTCGAGCCGCTGCAGGTCCGGGCCCGAGCTCGCCGCGTAGCCCTCGGTGAAGATCGAGTAGACGACCTGGAGCACGCCCGGCAGCCGCCCGGGCAGCTCGGCGGCGTCCGGGACCCGGAACGGGATGCGGGCCACCCGGATCCGGTTCTTCGCCCGCACGATCCGCTTGCCCATCGTCGCGCTGGGCACCAGGAACGCGCGCGCCACCTCCGCCGTCGTCAACCCCGCCAGGCAGCGCAGGGTCAGCGCCGTCCGGTCCTCCGCCGGCAACGCCGGGTGGGCGCAGGTGAAGAACAGCTGGAGCCGCTCGTCCGGCAGGCCGCCGTCGGCGGGCGGGGCGGGCGCCGCGCGGTCGGCCTCGACCTGCAGCACCGCGAGCCGGGCCGCGTAGGCCTGGTCGCGGCGCAGCCGGTCGACGGCCTTGCGCCGCGCCGTCGTCATCAGCCAGGCACCCGGCTTCGGCGGCACGCCCTCGGCGGGCCAGCGCACCAGCGCGGCCTCGATCGCCTCCGACGTCACCTCCTCAGCCAGGTCGAGGTCGCCGAACCGGCGGACGAGCGCGGCGAGCAACAGCCCGCGCTCCTCCCGGAACACCGCCTCGACCGACGCCCGCCCCTCCACCGCCGTCAGCCCTCGAAATCCGCGAGGGGACGCACCACGATGGACCCGCCGTCGTGGGAGCCCGGGCAGCGCGCCGCCCAGTCGAGCGCGACGTCGAGGTCGGGCACGTCGACGACGAAGTAGCCGCCCAGCACCTCCCGGGTTTCGGCGAAGGGGCCGTCCGTGACGACGCGCTCGCCGCGGTCGTCGACCCGGACCGTGGTGGACGTGGTGAAGTCGGCGAGCGGACTCCCGTAGAGGTGGACGCCCGCCTCCTTGATCTCCTTGTAGAACAGCTGCCAGCCCTCCGGCGTGCAGCCGCCGGTGACCTCGCCCTGGTCGTTCAGGCTGGCGTTGATCAGCATCAGGTACTTCACGGTGGTCCTCCAATGGCTCGGTTGCCGTACGCGGTGACTACGAACGGCCGACGCCGCCTTGGACACCCTCGCCGATAATTTTCTCATGTCAAGAAACTTTGACACGATGTCTGGTTTGTTTTACCTTGACACGGTGACCCACGAAGAGAAGCGCGCCTGGATCCTCGGGATCGCCGCGATAGTGAGCTACGCGGTGTACCTGGTCGTGGTCCTCGGCCGGGCCGGCGGGCGGCCGCTGGCCGAAGTCCCGTACGTCGCGACGCTGATGTGGACGGTCGGCGCGTCGATCGTCGCGTCGATCGTGCTCAGCATCCTCGCCGCGATGGTCTCGAAGGACGGCGGGAAGGACCAGCGCGACCGCGAGATCGGCCGGTTCGGCGAGTACGTCGGCCACTCGTTCGTCGTCATCGGCGCCGTCGCGGCGCTGCTGCTGGCGATGGCCGAAGCACCGCACTTCTGGATCGCCAACGCCGTCTACCTGGCGTTCACGCTCTCGGCGATCCTCGGGTCGGCCGCCCGGATCTTCGCCTACCGCCGGGGTTTCCAGCCGTGGTGAAACCGACCCGCGTCACCAACGCGATCCGCGCCCTCCGGTTCGCGCACGGCCGGCTGACCCAGGCCGACCTCGCCGCCCGGATCGGCGTCACCCGCCAGACCGTCATCGCGATCGAGCAGGGCCGGTACTCGCCCTCGCTCGAGCTGGCGTTCCAGATCGCGCACGTGTTCGGCGTCCCGCTCGAAGAAGTGTTCCAGTACCCGGAGGAGTCACCATGAAAGCGATCGTCCAAGACCGCTACGGCAGCCCGGACGTCCTCGAGTTCCGCGACCTCGGCAGACCGTCGCCCGGTGCCGGCGAGGTCCTCGTGCGCGTGCACGCGGCCGGCGTCGACCCGGGCGTGTGGCACCTGACCACCGGGCACCCGTACCTGCTGCGCCTGCTGGGTTTCGGGCTGCGCCGGCCGAAGCCGCCGGTGCGCGGCCTCGACTTCGCCGGGACGGTCGAAGAGGTCGGCGACGGCGTCACGCGGGTCCGCCCGGGTGACGAGGTGTTCGGCGTCTGCGAAGGCGCGTTCGCCGAGTACGCCGTCGCGAAGCAGCACCTCGTCGCGGCGAAACCCGCCCGTCTCTCCTTCGAGCAGGCGGCCGCCGTGCTGGTTTCCGGCGGCACCGCCCTGCAGGCTCTGCGCGACGTCGGCCGCGTCCAGGCCGGGCAGCGCGTCCTGGTCATCGGGGCGGCGGGCGGCATCGGCACCTTCGCGGTCCAGCTGGCCAAGGCGTCCGGCGCGGAGGTCACGGGGGTGTGCAGCACCGCCAAGACGGACCTGGTCCGCACGCTCGGCGCCGAGCACGTAGTCGACTACACGCGCGAGGACTTCGCGGGCCGACGGTACGACCTGATCGTGGACACCGCGGGCCTACGCTCACTGAGCACCCTGCGCCGGTCGCTGACCCCGCGCGGCACGCTCGTGATCGTCGGCGGCGAAAACGGCCGCAGGTGGCTCGGCGGCATCCAGCGGGTGTTCCGGGCGGCGCTGCTGAACCCGTTCGTGCGGCAGCGGTTGTGCGGGCTCGTTTCCCGCGTGCGCGGCGCGGACCTCGACGACCTGCGGGACCTGATCGAGGCCGGGAAGCTCACCCCGGTGCTCGACCGGACCTACCCCCTCGCCGACGCCGCCGCCGCGCTCGGCCACCTCCACGAGGGGCGCGCGGCGGGCAAGGTCGTGCTCACCGTCCTCACAGCCTGACGCCGAGGTCCTTCAGCCGCTTGACCCGGTCGATGTGGGCAGGGTGCCCGGCCATCAGCCGGGACCACAGCCGGCGCTCGTCACCGCGGTCGCGCAGGCTCCACGCCTTGAGCAGCAGCGCCAGCTCCCGGCCGTACCCGAGCCGCGCCGCCATCCGGTCGGCCCGGTATTCGCCGAGCCGCTTCGACCAGGCGAGCACCGGGCCGAGCAGCGGTGTCAGCAGCAGCCAGGGGTCGAGGAACGCGAGCGCGGTGAGGATGCCGAGGCTGAGCAGCACGGTGACCAGCACCTCGGCCGACCGGCCGAAGGAGCGGAACGCCCGGCCGACGTGCGGTACGACCCAGGCGATCAGCCGGATCAGCCGCGCCAGCACCCGGGCCGGCAGCTCGAGCCAGTGGATCAGCAGGGTGGCCCGCGTGTGCCCGGAGAGGTGGTGGCCCAGCTCGTGGGCGAGGATCGCTTCCAGACCCGGGCGCTCCAGGTCGAGGGCGGCCCGGGTCACCGCGACGGTCCGGCCCCCGGCGGCGAAGGCGTTCAATTCGCGCGAGGGCTCGACCCACAGCCGGTACCGGCCGCCGTCGACGCCGGCCGCGGCGCAGACGGCCGCCCAGCTCGGCGTGAGCCAGGTCAGCTCGCGTTGGCTGGGCTCGCGCATCTTGAGCAGCACGGACAGCACGACGTGCTCGTAGACGGGGACGAACGTGATCGCGCCGGCCACCGCCCAGCCGGCCGGGAACACCCAGAAGTACGCCGGCCAGACCAGTTTTCCGAGCAGGGCCAGCACGAACAGGCTGCTGGCGACCACCGGGACGGCGAGCACCACCCCCAGGACCGCGGAAAGATCCACCCTGGCCCGCTCTTTGTCGCTCACGCTCCCCCTCCCGGCCGGGGTCCACCTTGGCGTGACGCCCGGCGGAGCACAACGGTCCGCCGGAACTGTCCGGGAGCTGTCAGGAAAACGCGTCCGCGTGCGCCTCGGCCCAGTCGGCGAACGTGCGGGCGGGCCGGCCCGTCACCTCGGCCACCGTCGGGTACACGGTCGCTTCGTCCAGGGTTCCGCCGACGTAGAAGTCCCAGAACGCTTCGACGTACTCGCGCGGCATGGTCGCTTCCAGCTCGGCGCGCGTCTCGTCGTCCGGCAGGCCGACGAACTCCAGCTTCCGGCCGAGCACCTCCGCCAGCACCGCGACCTGGTCGGCGGGCCGCAGCGCCACCGGGCCGGTCAGGTCGTGGATCCGGCCTTCGTGGCCGCCCGCGAGCGCCCGCGCCGCCACCGCGGCGATGTCCGCCGGATCGACGGACGCGGCCGCGACCTGCGGGAACTGCGCGCGGACCGTGTCGCCCTCGCGCAGCTGCGGCAGCCAGCGCAGCGCGTTCGCCATGAACGCGCGCGGGCGCAGGAACGTCCAGTCCAGCCCCGACTCCCGCACCGCGCGTTCGGCCAGGGTCATGTAGGCCGAGACCGCGTTGTCCAGGTTCTCGAGCGCCGCCGAGCCACCGGACAGCAGCACGATCCGGCGGACGCCCGCCTCACGCGCCCGAGCCAGCATGGCGGGCATGTCGTGGTAGCCGGGCAGCAGGAAGATCCCGGCGACGCCCTCGAGCGCGTCGCCGAGACTCGCGGGATCGTTGAGATCGCCCGTGACGGCTTCGGCGCCGTCCGGGAGCGCGACGTCCGGCCGGCGCACCAGCGCCCGGACCGGTTCGCCCGCTTTCGCCAGTGCCGCAACCACTTCCGCGCCGACGTTGCCGGTGGCGCCGGTGACCAGGAACATCGCTCTACCCCCAGAGTCGGTTCCCGGCCAGCGTAGCGCCACCGGCGGCCGTCAGTCCTGCGCCGGCAGGTCGTCGTACTCGACGACCTGGCGCACCTCGACCTCGATCTCGTTGTCGAACAGCTCGACGTAGGACTTGGCGAACTCGACGGCCTCCGCCCGGTCGGCGGCGTTGATCAGCGCGAACCCGCCGATGACCTCCTTCGCCTCGGCGAAGGGCCCGTCGGTGACGCGGATGGCCGCGCCGCGCGGCTTGCGGATGAGCGCCCCCTTGTCCGACTTGTGCACGCCCTCGGCCGTGATCAGGATGCCCTTCTCGGCCGCCGCCTGGACGAACCCGCCCATCTTCTCCACGAACTCCGGGGTGGGGTTCCACGCCTGCGGGTCGTTCTCGTCGATCCGGTGCATCATGAGGAAACGCATGGTCGTTCTCCCTGTTCTCGTCGGCCGGGGCCCGGGTCATCCCGGGCTCGTCGACCGGCCTTCACCCCCGCGTCGATCGGCCGCTCGCGGCGTTCGACATTTTTCCCCGAAGATTTTCCGAAGATTTTCCGGCAGGGTACTGTGACGCGGGTCACTGGGAGGAAGGGTGCCTTATGTCCGTTCTGCTCGCGATCGGCACGCGCAAGGGTCTGTGGCTGGCGACCAGCACGGACGACCGCACGAGCTGGGCGGTGACCGGCCCCCACCACCCGATGACCGAGGTGTACGCGGTCGGCATCGACACGCGCCGCGCGGCGCCGCGGCTGCTGGCCGGGGTCACCAGCGAGCACTTCGGGCCGAGCGTCGCCACGAGTGACGACCTGGGCGCGACCTGGCAGGAGCCCGACCACGCCCCCATCGCGTTCCCGCCGGACACCGCCGAGTCCCTGGTCCGCGCCTGGCAGCTCGTGCCAGGGCCGGTGAGCGAACCGGACGTCGTCTACGCCGGCACCGAGCCGTCCGCACTGTTCCGGTCGGCCGACGGCGGCCGGACGTTCGAGCTGGTCCGCGGCCTGTGGGACCACCCGCACCGCGAGCACTGGACGCCCGGGGGCGGCGGCAAGGCGATCCACACGGTCCTCCCGGACCCGGTCGAGCCGGGCCGCGTCACCGTGGCGATGTCGACCGGCGGCGTCTACCGCACCGAGGACGGCGGCGAGTCCTGGCGGGCGAGCAACACCGGCATCAAGGCCGTGCACGTGCCCGACCCGTACCCCGAGTACGGCCACTGCGTGCACAAGGTCGCGATGCACCCGAGCGCGCCGGACCGGTTCTTCGCGCAGGTGCACCACGGCGTCTACCGCAGCGACGACGCCGGGGCGAGCTGGCAGTCCATCGCCGACGGCCTGCCCAGCGACTTCGGCTTCCCGATGGTCGTCCACCCGCACCGGCCCGAGGTGATCTACACGTTCCCGCTGACCGCCGACGTCATGCGGTTCCCGCCCGAAGGCCGGTGCCGGGTGTACCGCAGCGAGGACGCCGGGAAGTCGTGGGAGGCCGTGGGCGCGGGGCTGCCGGACGGGTACTGGGCCGGGGTCATGCGCGACGCGATGTGCGCCGACGACGCCGACCCGGCCGGGGTGTACTTCGGCTCGCGGACCGGCGACGTCTACGCCAGCCGGGACGACGGCGACAGCTGGGAACTGGTCGTCTCGCACCTGCCGGACGTGCTGAGCGTCCGCGCGGCGACGGTGTGACCGTGCGGATCACCGTGCTGGTGCCCGGGCCCCTGCGGGAGAAGACCGGCGGCGAGTCCCGGCTGGACGTCGAGATCGGCGAGCCGGCCACGCTGGGCGCTCTGCTCGACGTGCTCGCGCAGCGGTATCCCGCGTTGGAGCGGCGGCTGCGCGACGAGCAGGCGGGGCTGCGCCGCTACGTCAACTTCTACGTCGACGGCGAGGAGTGCCGCCACCGCGGCGGCCCCTCGGCGGCGTTGCGCGACCGCGGCGAGGTGCAGATCATCCCGTCGGTCGCCGGAGGTTGACTCCTTCGACCTCGGCGAACAGTATTGCCGCGCGCGTGGCCGTCGCCTTCGCGTGCGGGCCGGTGCTGAGCGCGGCCACCGGCACCGAGTGCGACGCCCAGGGTGGTGCCGGTCTGGCGGCCGGAGACGGCCGAGTTGGTGATCGGCGGGTTGACCGCGCCGAGGAAGACGCCGAACAGCAGGTAGTCCGCAAGCACGAGCGGAAGCGGCGTCGACGGGCCTAGCCACGCCCGAGCCGCGCGGGACTCGGGCACGAACGCGACGGTGGCGGCGATCGCGACAGCGATGATCGGCACGTTGCCCCAGAAGACGGCCGCCAGCCCAGGCTGTCGCCGAGGATGGGGCCGAGCGCGAGCGCGAGTACGGACATCGAGCCGAACACGCCGATGGCGCGGGCGCGGTCGGCCGGCGCGGGGAAGGTGGTGACGACGATGGCCAGGGCGACCGGGTTGAGCATGGTGCCATCGACGGCTTCGACGGCGCGGGCGGCGATCAGCCGGCCGATGCCGGGCGCCACGCTGCACAGCAACGACCCGAGCCCGAAGACGGTGAGGCCGGTGAGGAAGACGCGCTTGCGCCCGAACCGGTCGGCGGTCGACCCGGCGAGCACGAGGAACCCGGCCAGCACCAGCGTGCAGGCGTCGACTGTCCACTGCAGACTCGTCGCGGATCGACGGCAGGGCAACAGTGACGATCGAGATGTCCATGACGGCGACGATGCTGGCGCAGCAGATGGCCAGAACCGGAACTTTCATGGCGTCGACGGCCTGACCATTGCCGAGGCGGCGCGCCGCACGGGGGTCAGCGCGCACACGCTGCGGTACTACGAACGCGCTGGCCTGGTGGTCACGCGCGTCGACCGCACCTCCGGCGGGCGGCGGCGGTATGCCGAATTGGTTGGTGCTGGGCGGGGAAATGAGCCGGAACAGCTGGAGTTGCTCGAGGCTCATCGGGTGAGGTGCTGGCTCGGTTGGCTGAGCGGGAGGAGAACTTTCAGTTGATCGATCGGAAGATCGGGGTCTATCGGGGCGGTTGGAGACTGAGGATGCTGATGGGCTTTGGGCTCCTGACTTTTAGAGATCCGGCTTCGCCGGGGCGTGGGAAATCGGCGCTTCGTGTGGTCGCTTGCCGCTCGGTGCGGGAGCGCCGATTCCCCACGCAACGGTGTCCCTGCCGGACTTGCTCGGGATCATTCTTTCGAGTGATGACATGTGTTCGAATGTTGGTAATCTTGTTGTGTGGACAGCGAAGCGGTGTGGAAAGCGGATGCGGTGGCCTTGGCCGACCGCATCTCCGCGCTGCTCACTGTTGCGCGGTCTGCTGAGGCTGAGATCGGTTCTCTGCTCGTGGAAATCGAGTCCCGCGGTGTCATGGAGTTGTTCGGATACCGTTCTGCCGCAAGACTCTTCGAACACCTCGCCGACATCTCCAAGTCCGCTGCCGAGACCGTGGTCAAACGGGCCCGAGCCCTCACACCTACCCACACCCTCGACGGCACCCCCATCCCCGCCGTCGCTCCCGCCACCGGCTTTGCAGCTTCGGACGGTCGGCTAAGCACCCCGATGATCGACACGATCGTCGGCGTGATGACCCAAATCCCACCCGAGCACCGAGACGACGCCGAGCAGCACTTACTGTCCTTCGCTTCCGAGGCCGGCCACAAGCAGGTCGCCGCGCTCGGCGCCCGCATCCTGGCCCACCTGGACCCCGACGGCACCGAACCCGACGAGACCGAGCCGGCCACGCTCAGCCGCGAACTGTCGTTGCGCCGCAAAAGAACCGGGTTCTGGGAACTGAACGGCCGTTTCGACGACGAGACCGGCGCCCGAGCCAGCGCCCTGCTCGACTCCCTCGCACAACGCCGCACGACCGACGAAGGCCCAGACTTACGTTCCCCACTGGAACGCTACGGGGATGCGTTCTCCGACGCGATCGACCTGGCGTTCAACTCCCCAGAGTTGCCGCTGCAGGCCGGCGAACGAGCCCACGTGATGATCGCGGTGTCGTTGGAGGACCTGAAGTCCGGCCTCGCCACAACAATCCTCGGCGACACCATGCCCAAGGTCGGCACCGGCACGGCGCCCCTCGGCAACACCGGCACCATGCCCGCCACCGGTCAGGCCACATTCGGCGAATCCTGGACCCGTGCGAAGGCCGTTGACGGCCGGGCCACGCTCGTCAACACCGGGACCACGCCCAGGCCCACTACCGGTCAGGCCACCCTCGGCGGTACCGGTACCGCCCCCAAGGTAGGCACCGGCCGGGCCACCCTCGGCGACCTCGGCACCATCTCCGCAGCCGAAGCCCGAATCCACGCCTGCGACTGCATGCTCATCCCCGCAGTCCTCGGCAGCAAGAGCGAACCCCTCGACCTCGGCCGCCAACGCCGCCTCATCTCCACCCCACTCCGCCGCGCCCTCTACCTCCGCGACCGCGGCTGCGCATTCCCCGGCTGCCACCGCCCACCCCGACACTGTCACGGCCACCACGTCCGGCATTGGGCCGACGGCGGGGCCACTGAGCTGGGCAACCTGGTCCTCATGTGCGCCCACCACCACCGACTCCTGCACCGCTCCGGCTGGCAAGTCCGCATCGCCACCGACGGCCTACCCGAATTCCTCCCACCGACATTCCTCGACAAACGCCGAAAACCCAGGCGCAACAACCTCCACCAACCACTGCCATTCGCAGCATGAACACAGGGAAAGGCCCGCAACCAACCGGCTACGGGCCCACACCCACGTCATCAAAACAACGTCGCCTGAGCCGGCTCCTCAGGAGGCTGCTGCTCCCGCCGCCCGTTCAGTGCGAACTTGTCCTCGATCGTCTCGTCCGGCTCCGGAAACCCGTACTTCGCGATCAACGGACGGATCCGGGCCCCGATCTCGTGCCGGTACGACGTCTCCGAGCCCGACGAATACAACCGCGTGTACTCCGCCACCAACGACGGATACGTCCGCCGCAACCAAGCGAAGAACACGTCCTTCACCGCGCTGGACAAATACAGCGGGTGGTACAGCACATCCGTCGCCCCCGCCGAAGCCACCGCGGACACCAAGGACTCCAGCTGGGCAGGCGAATCCGACAAGTGCGGCAGGATCGGCGACAGGAACACCGTGCACTCGAGCCCCGCGTCGCGGATCGCGCGGATCGTTGCCAAGCGGGCCGTTGTCGTTGCCGTGCCGAACTCCACCGACTGCTGCAGCTCCTCGTCCAGCATCGACAGCGACACACCCAAGTGCACCGTCGTCCGCTCGGCCGCCCGGGCCAGCAGGTCGAGGTCGCGGCGGATCAGCGGCCCCTTCGTCAGGATCGAGAACGGTACCCGGTGCCCCGTCAGCGCGTCGATGATGCCCGGCATCAGCTCGTACCGGCCCTCCGCGCGCTGGTACACGTCCGTGTTCGTGCCGAACGCCACGCGCGGGGGGAGCTTCCTCTTCCGCGCCAGCTCGTTGCGCAGCACCTCCACGATGTTCGTCTTGACGATGATCTCGTTGTCGAAGTCGCCGGCCACGTTCAGGCCGAGGCGCGTGTGGGTCGGCCTCGCGAAGCAGTACTGACAAGCGTGAGTACACCCGCGGTACGGGTTCATCGTGTACTCGCCCGGCAGCATGCGCGCGTCCGCCGGGACGTGGTTCAGCGCGCTCTTCGCGAGCACCTCGTGGAACGTCACGTCCCGGAACTCCGGCGTGCGGACACTGCGCACGAACCCGGTCAGCCGGGCCAGGCCCGGCAGCGTTCCTTCGTCGACCCGGTCCGTGCGCTGGCCGCTCCAGCGCATCGCGTCTTCACTCACTCCGACGAGCATGCCCGGCCCGGGGTGGCCGGGCTAGCCGGATTCGGACATGACCGCTAGAGCGCCTCGCCCCACTGCCCCGGCCCGGCGACGTGCCGCGGGTCGGTCACCGCGTGGTAGCCGCCGTGGACGAACACCAGGGCCGGTGCGTGCCGGTCGTGGCCCGTGGCCAGCACCTCGCCGACCACCAGCGTGTGGTCGCCCAGGTCGAACTTCTCGGCCAGGGCGCACTCCAGCCAGCTCGCGCCGTCCAGCACGAGCGCTCCCGTCCGCTCCCCCGGCTTAGCCTCCAGGACAGCAATTTCGGAGAAGCGCGACGCACGCGGGCCGGCGAACCGCCGAGCCACGTCCCGCGCGTCTGCCGGCAGGATCGACACCACCCAGCGGCCGGTTTCGAGGAGGTCCGCCAGGAACGCCGACTCCTTGCGGAACGACAGCGAAACCAGCGGCGGGTCGAGGGAGATCGACCCCAGGGAGTTGACGGTCACGGCGTCGTGCCGCCGGCCGCCGGGGGTGTCGCGGTACGTCGTGGCGACGCACACGCCGGTCGCGAAGGTGCGCATCGCGCCACGCAGGTCGGGTGCCATGGTCATCACAACGCCTGCGGGAACGAGAAGAACCGGTCGGGGTCGTACCGGCGCTTGACCTCGGCGAGCCGGGCGGCGTTCGGGCCGTAGTAGGCGCCGCGCCAGTCCTCGAGGTCCGGATCGGTGAAGTTGACGTAGGACGCGTCCGGCGCGAACTCGCCCGTCTCGGCGTGCAGCGCGTGCAGCCAGTCCAGGTTCGCCGCGACCACTCCGGGCGTGTCCTGCTCGGCCCACGACGTGTCCAGGCTCAGCAGGAACTTCGTGTCCCGGTGCGGGAACGCGGTGTCCGCCACCGGGACGCGGCCGATCGCCCCGCCCCACGCGAACAACGCCGCCCCGGCGCCGTCGGGATTGCCGCTGCCGGGCCACTTCTCGACCGCCCGGACGAGCGCCTCCAGCCCGGCGTCCGCGATCGCGTGCGGCGTGCACCGCGTACGGACCGCGAACGCCCCGCCTTCGCTGCTGTGGTGCAGGAAGGACGCCGCGTCCCAGAAGTCCCGGTCTTCGATGTCGACCCGGTCGGGCGCCGCGACGGCGAACGCCGGCGCCAGCAGCTCCCACAGCTCCGAGGCCGGGCCGAGGTGGTGGCCCACCACGGAGACGACGCCGTCGTCGCCCGCCGAGCGCGCGATGCCGATCCGCGCGGAGAACTCCTCCGGCGCGGCGAGCATGATCTCCTGCATCACCGCGAGGACCTCGACCGCGTGCGGCCACGCCCAGAGCACGACGCACGTCGAGCCGGCCGGGGCCGGGCGCGCCTGGAACGTGAAGCCCGTGTTCACGCCGAAGTTGCCGCCCCCGCCGCCGCGGCAGGCCCAGAACAGGTCCGGGTTTTCCGACGCCGACGCCGTGACGACCCGGCCGTCCGCGAGCACGACGTCGGTCGAGACCAGCGCGTCGCACGTCAGGCCGTGCGCGCGGGAGATCGTCGTGACACCGCCGCCGAGGGTCAGGCCGCCGATGCCGACGGTGTCGGAGTTGCCGAGCGGGAACGTCAGGTCCCACGGCCGCAACCCCGCGTAGAGCGCCTTCATCGGGGTGCCGCCGCCGACGGTGACCCGCCCGGTGCCGCGATCGACGCGGATCCCGGACAGCCGCCGCAGGTCGAGCACCAGGCCGGGCCCCGCCGAGTGGCCCGCGTAGCTGTGCCCGCCGCCGCGGACCGTCACCGGCACCGACTCCGCGCGGGCCCACCCGACGGCACGGGCGACGTCGCCCGCGCTCGTCACGGTGAGCACCGCCGCGGGGCGGGTGGCGGCGAACCGCCGGTTCACCGGCGACACGGCGGCGAAGCCGGGGTCGCCGGGGAACCGGAGCTCGCCGAGGCCGCGCAGGCCGTCCCAGGCGGTCATGACGCGACCGCCTCGGCGACCTCTTCGAGGTAGGAGACGCCGGCGGCCGCGTGCTCGCCGTAGCGTTCCCAGACCTCGCGCAGCACCAGGGTGCCGCCGTGCCACTGCGGGGTGTTGGTGCTGTGCCCGGCGATCACCTCGCCACTCGCCAGGACCATCGTGTAGGCCAGCCGCAGGACGCCGCCGGCGTCGCAGGTGCCGGTCACCGTGCCGCGCAGGACGTGGCCGCCCTCGAACTCCGCCCACACCAGGTCGCCGTGCTGGCGGTACTCCGCGTAGGTGCCGTCGCCACCGCCCAGCGTGCGGAACCGGCGGCCGTCGTAGTGGATGCTCATTCGTCCACGTCCAGGAGTCCGGCCGGCATCGCCAGCGTCGTGCCGGCGGGCGGCGGTTCGATCTCGACGGCGTCCACCTCGACCAGCGAGGCCGCGTGGGCCAGCCGCTGCCGGCAGGTGTCGGTGTCGTCGGCCTCGCACACGACGAACGAGTGGCGTGCGATGTAGCCGCCCGGCGGCAGCCGCAGCGTGGTGCCCGGCTCGACCATCGGCGACGCCATGATCAGCCCGGGAGCCTCCCACGGCACCTCGACCGAGTGCACGACGCAGTCGTGGTCCGGGTAGCCGAACCCGATGCCGGCGACCCCGGACCGCGTCGGGGTGACGTCCGGGCGCTGGCCGGTCGCGACGTCGAACAGCACGCTGCCCGGGTCGATGCCGGTGGCCGTCTTGCCGAGCAGCGGGATGAGGTCGCCGCCGAGCCTGCCGTTGATCTCGATGATCACCGGACCGCGCTCGGTCAGCCGGACCTCGGTGTGGGTGATGCCGTTCTCGATGCCGAGCACGCGGTGGGCTTCGGCCAGGACGCGCAACAGTTCCTCGTCGCGCAGCAGCGGGTCGGCGGAGTCGACGAGGTGGCCGGTCTCCTCGAAGAACGGCGGCATCCCGGTGCTCTTGCGGGCGATGAACATCGGCAGGTACTCGCCCTTGTGGACAGCGCCGTCGATGCTGATCTCGGGGCCGTCGGCGAAACCTTCGATGATCGCGCCGCCGCGGAAGGGCTCGTCGCCGACGAGGCTGGCCTCGTGGGCGACGCGGTAGGCGGCGTCGAACTCCCCCGCGTCACGGGCGAGGGAGACGCCCATGCTGGCGCCGAGCGCGCGGGGCTTGACGACCACCGGGAAGCCGATGCGGGCGACCGCCGCGCGGGCGTCGTCGAGGTCGATGGCCAGGTGGAAGCCGGGTTGCGGCAGGCCGGCGGCGGTGAGCCGGACGCGGCAGCTGTGCTTGTCGCGGCAGCCGTGCACGCCGGGGATGCTCAGGCCGGGCACCCCGAACTCGTCGGCCAGCTCGGCCGCCGGCATGACCAGCGGCTCGTCCCAGCAGAGCACGCCGGCCACGGTGTACTGCGTCGCCAGCTCACGGGCGGTCTCGGCGAGCAGCGCGTGGTCGAAGACGTTGACCACGGTGATGTCGTCGAAGTACTCGTGCTGCCAGGTCGGCTTGAGGTTGTTGATCAGGACCAGCCGCAGCCCGGCTTCGCGGGCCCGGTCGGCCACGGAGCGGACGAGGTATTCGCGGTAGAGCTTGAGGCCGCTGCCGATGACGAGCAGCGCACCCGGGTTCGAGGTCATCGAAAGTCCTTTCGGGGTCAGAGGAAGGAAGGCTGGGCGGCGAGCTCGGCGACGACGGCGTCCGCGGCCAGCGGGGCGGTGCGGAAGCCGTCGGCGCCGCTGGCCGGGCGGGCCCAGGCGGCGGGCCCGATGCGGACGAAGCCGGTTTCGTCACCGTCGGAGGTGGCGTAGTGGCAGTGCTTGACGCGCACGACGTCGTAACCGTCCACATCGGACACGATGCCGGCGGCCAGTACGCGGGCCGCCCAGCCCGCGTTGTCGTCGGGGCCGGACAGGGTGGGCACCTCGCGCCGGACGGCGTCGGTGCTGACCTTGAGCAGCGTGCCCGCCACCGAGGGCAGCAGCCACGCCCGGCCGTCGGCACCGATCCCGCCCGCGGTGGGCGTCGCCGCCCAGGCGTGGGCGAGCGCGGCGGGCGGGCGCAGGTAGACCATCGTCTGCCGGTGCAGCGCGACCGGCTGGTCGACCAGCGCCGCGGTCCAGGGACCCGCGGCGACGAGGACGGCTTCGCCGGTCACGGTCGTGCCATCGGCCAGGTGGACTTTCGCCTGGTCCGGGTCGATGGCGACGGCTTCCCGGCCGGGCCGCAGCTCGGCGTCCGGGTGGTGCCGCAGCCAGCGCGCGGCGGCGTGCAGCACGCGGTCGGCGAGCAGCGTCCCGGCGTGCGGCTCGAACACGGCGCCGCTGCCCCGCGGGAACCCGATGAGGGGGTAGGCGGACGGGTGCACGATCCTGATGGGCACCCCGGCGGCTCCCGCAGTGGCGACGGCCGACGGCACGAGACCGGGCGGCAGGGCCTGGAGCACCCCGACGCGCCGGTAGAGGCCGGCCCCCGGCAGGTGGTCGCAGAGCAGCATGTCCAGCTCCCGCCACCGCCGGTGCAGCTCGGCGGCCCGCCGCGTGGCGGCCCGGTCCCCGACGACGAGCGCCCGCAGCGCGCGGTGCTGGTCGAAGGAGGTGGACCCGGGGTGCGGCACGGGGCCGCGTTCGAGCAGGACGACGCGGTGCCCGGCGAGGACGCACTGGATCGCGGTGAGCAACCCGGTGATACCCCCACCGACCACGACGACCCGCAGGCTGCCACGCCGAGCGGACCGGCCGGCCCCGGACGCGGCCACGGCGGGGCGTGGGGCGTTCGCCGCGGCGAGGGTGGTGCCGAGCAGCCCGTTGTGCCCGGCGCTCGCCGGGAGATCCGCCGGGGACAGCGGCCCGCCCAGCCCCATGCTGGGCACGGCGACGGCGGACTCCGGCAGAGTGGCGGCCCGGCCGGCGACCATCGCGGTCGCCTGCCGGGTGCCGGCGCCCGTCACGCCCGGTAAGGTGGCGGTCCCACCGGACCCGGCAAGCACGCTTGCCTGCCGCGCGTCGACGGTCGCCGCCGGGTTCGTCCGCGACACCGCCCGACCCAGGTCACCCCGGCCCGCGCTGGCCTCCAAGCCCGCGCGAGTCACCGCGCCGGCCGGGCCATCCCGGCCGGCGCCGGGCGCGGCGACCACCGCGCCCGGCAACGTGTCCGCGCTCATCGGTCGCTCCCCGCCGGGCGCAAGCGCGGCAGGGCTGCCGGGGTGAACGACTCCGCGTCCACTCCCGCGTCCTCCCCGAGCGCCTGCTCGGCCAGATCCACCAGGATCGGCGCGGCCCCACGCAGCAGCCGGTCGACCTCGAAGCAGAAGTCGCCCGCGTTCGCGCCCGTCACCTCGCGGCCGTCCAGGCGGGCCAGCTGCTCCGCGATCGTCTCCGCCGCGCGGTTCAGGCTGAACCCCGCCAGCTCGTACGACGCCGCGAACCGCTCGGCCATCAGCGCAGCCGCGCGACGCGACCGCGAAGACACCGGCAGCGGACCGATACCGACCCACCGGTTCACCTTGTCCGCCACCCGGTTCCACGGGGAGACGAGCCGCGTCGAGGTCACCCGGGACAGGCCGTCCCGGGTGAAGCTCGTCCGCTGGTGCTCCGGGCTCGTCGCGGCCAGGTGGAACCGGATCAGGTCGCGCGGCACCTCGGCCGCCAGCTCCCGGCTCCACACCACGTGCCCGCGGCTGGTGGAGAACTTCCGGTGGTCCAGCTCGTAGAACTCGTTGGTCAGGTACCGCGTCGGCAGGTCGTAGCGCCCGTCCAGCGCCAGGAGCATGGCCGGGCCGGCGATCGCGAACGGGTAGATGTTGTCGAACCCGAGGAAGTACACGATCTCCGAACCCGCGCCGGCCAGCCACAAGGCGTCCTCCGACGAACCGGCGCCCGAGCGCTTCTCCGCGGCCAGCGCGGTGGCGTGCATGCTCCACGCCATCGGCTCGGCGTTCGGGTTGACGCGCTGTCCCGCGACCTCGGGGAAGGGCACCTCGATGCCCCACGAGATCGGGTACGTCACCGGGAAGTCCGGCAACGGCTTCGACAGCATCGCCGCCATCGCCTGCGCCATGTGCGGCCGCATTCCCGACGCGTGCGCCGCGAAGTGCTCCTGCAGCTGTGCCCGGTACCGTTCGACCGGCAGCACGAGCACGTCGGCTTCGCGCAGCACCATGGGGTCCGACGGGTCCAAAGTGGACCGGACGTCCAGCAGGTCCCCCGCGGCGACCAGCTGCCCGCAGCTCTCGCACAGCCCCGCGCAGCCCTCGGCGAGACACTCCGGGCAGCTGCCGGACGCGAAGCCGTCCACCAGGAACTGCCCCGACCGCGAGGAGTACGGGAACTTCATCGTGCGCAGTTCCAGCTTGCCCGCCGAGTACAGCCGGCCGACGAAGTCGACGACCCACTTGGTGAACCGGTCGTCGTCGCCGGTGTAGCCGTCGACGCCGATACCCATGGCTTCGAGGCTGGCCGAAATCTGCGCGGCCGACGTGGAAACCAGCTCCGCCGGGGTGACCCCGCGCCGGTGCGCGGTCGTCACCACGAACGTCGAGGTGTCCTGGAAACCCGTTCCCAGCAACACTTCCCGGCCCTGCGACCGGGCGTAGCGGGTGTGCACGTCCGCGGCCAGGAACGGGCCCGCGATGTGCCCGAGGTGCAGGTCGCCGTTCGCCGTCGGGGCGGGCGAGATGACGACCGTGCGGGCGTTCATGACACGCCTGCTTCGTGCCGGGCGGTGAAGCGGTCCGCCATCTCCGAGTCCCACCACACGCCGTAGTACTCGAAGTCCGCCGCGCCCCGGTTGGTGACGCAGTGCGTCGACCCCGGGGGCAGCCGGACGACGTCGCCGGCGGTGAAGGGGTGCGGCTCGTCGTCCACGACCAGGGTCGCGGTGCCCGAGACGGCGATGAAGATCTCGTACTCGTGGTGGGAGTGCGCGGTGGAGGTGGTGCCGGGACGCAGGACGCACCAGGCACCTTCGAACGGCGCGTTGAGCTCCGGCCAGGGCAGCAGCCGCTGCGAGTCGAGCCCGTACGCGCGCTCCAAGTGGTCGCGGTCGAGCCGGCGGATGTCGATCACACCCCCACCCCCACGGACTCGTCGGAGCGGCGGCGGTCTTCGTCGGGGCCTGTGCCCGTGACGCGGCGCTCGACGATGTCCCCGGCGATCTCGGCCGACCGCTGGGCCAGCACGCTGATCAGCGAGTCCGAGATGCCGTGCGTCGCCTCGTTGACGCCCTGCAGGTACAGCGCGCCGTGGGCACCGGCACCGAGGTCGGCGCGGTAGCGGCGGTTGACGGAGACGCCGTCCAGGCCGATCGACTCGGCCAGGCCGCGGACCATCGACGGCATCCGCGGGTCGAAGCCGGTACCGAGGAACACCGCGTCGCAGCGGACCTGCTCGACCGTGCCGTGCTTGAGGTCGCGGACGTCGAGCACGAGCTCCTCACCGCCGCCGGGCAGGGACTCCGTCCGGGAGCCGACGACGTCGGCGGAGCCGCGGATCGTCGAAACGGGCTGGCCGAGCATCTTCTGCTTGTAGAGCATCGTGTAGAGCTCTTCGAGGAACGGCCCGGCCAGGCCGCCGTAGTTGGTCAGGTGCATCTCCTCGAGCACCTTCGCACGTGCCTCTTCCGACATCGTGAAGAACTCGTCCACGAAGGACGGGAAGAACAGCTCGTTGACGAACTTGCTGGTCTGGTAGTCCTTCAGGGCGATCGCGCGCAGCAGCAGCGTCGGGGACGAGCCCGGCGCCTCCTGGTGCAGGGCCATGAACATCTCGGCCGCGCTCTGGGCACCGCCGACGACGACCGGCCGCAGCGGCTTGCCCGGGCGGGCCAGCCCCACGGTCTCGGCGACCCGGGTGCTGAACTCGGTGCTGTGCACGACGCGCTCGGCCGGCAGCCCGCGGAACACCTCCGGCACGTGGGCGTCGCGGCCGCCGCCGACGACGAGGTCGCGGCAGAGGATCGTGTCGCCGTCGGACAGCGGGACGGTGAAGCCGAGCACCTGGCCCGACTCCGAGTGGATCGGCAGGACCCGCTCGGCGCGGGCGTTGTAGCGCACCCGGACCTGCTCCAGCGAGTCGGCGACCCACTGCAGGTAGGCCGAGATCTGCCAGCGGAACGGGTTGAAGGTGCCGAGGTTGACGAACTCGTCGAGCTCGCCGCGCTCGTACATGAAGTTGAGGAAGGAGAAGCGGCTGCGCGGGTTGCGCAGGGTGACCAGGTCCTTCACATAGGACACCTGGCTGCGCGCCCACGGCAGCATCAGGTTGCGCTGCCACTTGACGTCTTCGTACTGCTCGAGAACCATGGCGCTCCGGGCCACGCCGGCCCGGCCGCACTCCTCGAGGGCCACGGCCAGCGCGAGGTTCGCCGGGCCGGCCCCGATCATCAGGACATCCACTTCGTGGACAGTCATGTCATCACTGCTTTCACGGATCGACGTGGGGGGGGGCGGGGGGGGGGGGGCCGCCCCCCCCCGGCCGCGTTTCTTCGCCTCGATGACGACGTCGACGGCGCGCTCCGGGTCCACCAGCCGCGGCACCGGCACCTCGTCGATCTCCCGGCACCACGCGCCCAGAA